>NZ_JCANUL010000002.1:0-244778 GCF_059568935.1 Diaphorobacter oryzae DSM 22780
CTGCTCAGCAAAGCAGCAGGCTAGGGTTAGTACGTGGGTCAGATTTAGATGGAAATCCTGGGGGTCAGTGGGTCATTTCTGCGTGGAAATCAACACACACATCTTCTCGGAGTTCTCGCCACACGGCATTCTGATCTCCGGTGGTGAGGTAACCGTACCCAAGCTGTTCGGTCACAACGGTACGGGGAAGCTGGGCCTGGTGGGCTATTGGGATGTGGTCGCCTTTGACGAGTTCGCCGGCAAGCAGAAGCGCGTGGACAAGGCGCTGGTGGACATCATGAAGAACTACATGGCGAACAAGTCGTTCTCGCGCGGCGTGGAAACGCTGGGCGCCGAGGCCAGCATGGTGTTCGTGGGCAACACGGACCACACGGTGCCGTACATGCTCAAGCATTCGGACCTGTTCGATCCATTGCCAGAGAAGTTCCATGATTCGGCCTTCCTGGACCGTATCCATAGCTATATCCCGGGCTGGGAGGTGGACGTGATTCGGGGAGAGATGTTCTCCAGCGGCTATGGCTTCGTCGTGGACTACCTGGCGGAGATCTTGCGGGCGCTTCGCAATCACGATTCCTCTGATCGGTACAAGGCGCACTTCAGGCTGTCTGATGACATCTCGACACGCGACCGCGATGGCATCAACAAGACCTTCTCGGGGTTGATGAAGGTGATCTACCCCCACGGGGAGGCGAGCGCGGAGGAGATCGAAGCACTGCTGCGGGCTGCGGTCGAGGGCAGGAAACGGGTCAAGGATCAGTTGCTACGGATTGACTCGACATATCCGGCCGTTCGCTTCACCTACTTCGATCAGCAGGGCAAAGAGCATCCCGTGGCGACGCTGGAGGAGGAGGAGTACCCAGCGGCCTACCACCAGCGCGTTGCGACTGAGGCTTCTGCCGATACGTCGCCAGTGCTTGATACGACAACGCGAATCGCAGCCACGCCATCAGCAGCGCCTACGCCATTGAGGACTAGCGTTCCGGTAGGGAGTGACGCATCGGTCGCTGGCACGCTGAAAGAGCAGCACTTGGTGTTCCAGGAGAATCAGCGTGGGGTAGTGTTCGACAAGCTGTTCGGCGCGTACTTAGCAGGCGCGAAGCGGATCATCGTGACCGACCCGTATCTGCGAATGTTCCACCAACAGCGAAACCTGATGGAGCTGCTGGAGACCATCAGCCGAGTATCAACGCCTGAGGACGAGGTTGCGGTTCATGTAGTGACCGTGGAAGACGAGTTCAACGGTGACCGCCAGACCGAGAACTTCCAGAAGATGGCTTCGGCCTGTTCATCCATTGGGATTCAGTTCTCTTGGGCGTACGACACCTCAGGGACTAAACATGACCGCGACATCACTACCGACCATGGCTGGAAGATCGTGCTCAGCCGTGGACTGGACGTGTTTCAACGCTGCGAGATGAACGACGTCTTCAGCTTCGCCAACCGCATGCAACAGCATCGGCAGAGCAAGGAGTTCAATGTGACGTTTGTACGGCTGGGGGACTGATCTTGTGGCTGGCAGTGGAGCATGCGATCACCTCGATGCAGAACTGACGATCTATCCTGGTTGTGTTCAGACCAGCGCGCGCCAATACCCCCTTAGCACTGGGATAGCGGCCTTCCTCGATTAGGCCCCTCGCGCCCCAGAATGCCATGCGTCTATTTTTAGCCGCCTTAACGGCGGCATCCAGAGCCTTCAGCGTAGGTCGTATGCGCAATGATCTGCTGAGCTTGCCCCATTGAGATTCCAACAACGTTGGGCTAGTAGCCCTGCATGCAAGCGCGTCGGCCGAGCCTGCGTACGGAAAATCGAAAAAATAGCCCTGACGATGCTGGGGCTATCTCCTGCTGAGCACGCTGTGCCGGTGTCGGCAAAGTGGCCGTGTTGGCGGCATGTGCCTGAATCCACTGGAGCCCAACTACCGAACGCTGTGCTCACGTTGTTGAAGCAGGCGGATTTATTGCGCCAGGGCGCGGGCGTTGAATTCGCGCTCAGGATGAGGGTACTCCTGGGTGGGACGTGGGGTTCTTTCGTGGATCTAGCTAAAAAACGCCCAACATGATTAGGCGTTTTGCTTAGCGCTATTTGCAAGTACTGAGAATATTTGCAAGATCAATGAGAACCTACAACATCAAACGTCAATATTCCCCGCCCGCAGCGCATTGGTCTCGATGAAGTCCCGCCGCGGCTCCACCTCATCGCCCATCAGCATGGTGAACACGCGGTCGGCTTCGATGGCGTCGTCGATCTGCACGCGCAGCAGGCGGCGCACTTCGGGGTCCATCGTCGTTTCCCACAGCTGCTCGGGGTTCATCTCGCCCAGGCCCTTGTAGCGCTGGCGGCTGGTGGTGCGTTCGGCTTCGCGGATGAGCCATTGCATGGCCTGGCGGAAGTCGCTGACCTTCTCTTCCTTTTGCTTGTCGCCCTCGCCGCGCATGACCTTGGCGCCTTCCTGGATCAGGCCGCGGAAGCTGTGGGCGGCCTCGGTCAGGGCGGCGTAGTCGTCGCCGGCCACAAAGTCCTGCGTGATGATGCTGCTCTTGATGTTGCCGTGGTGGTGGCGGCTGATGCGCAGGATGGGCTTGTCGGTGCGCGGGTCGATCTCGCCGGCCACGTCGGCGGGCACGCCGTTGGTGTTGAGCTCGCGCAGCTTGGCCTGCAGTTGGACGGCGCTGGCCTGGGCGTCCTGCAGGGTGTCAAGGTTGAAGGCAACGCCGTCGGCCACGGCGCGCAGCGCCTCGGCGTCCATGAAGGCGGACAGGCGGTGGATGACCTGCTCGGCGTGCTGGTGCGTGAGCGCCAGCGTGCCCAGCTCTTCGCCGGTCAGCGTGCGGGGCTGGTCGCCGCCGGTGGTGATGCTGGCGTGGTTCAGGGCCACGCGCAGCAGGAAGGTGTCCAGCGCCGCGGCGTCCTTCAGGTACAGCTCTTCCTTGCCGTTCTTGACCTTGTACAGCGGCGGCTGGGCGATGTAGATGTGGCCGCGCTCCACCAGCTCGGGCATCTGGCGGTAGAAGAAGGTGAGCAGCAGCGTGCGGATGTGGGCGCCGTCCACGTCCGCGTCGGTCATGATGATGATGCGGTGGTAGCGCAGCTTGGCCACGTCGAAGTCGTCGGCGCCGCTCTTGCCGCTGTCGGCGCCAGCCTTGCCGATGCCGGTGCCCAGGGCGGTGATCAGGGTGACGATTTCGTTGCTGGACAGCAGCTTTTCGTAGCGCGCCTTTTCCACGTTCAGGATCTTGCCGCGCAGCGGCAGGATGGCCTGGAACTTGCGATCGCGGCCCTGCTTGGCAGAGCCGCCGGCGGAGTCACCCTCCACCAGGTAGATCTCGCACAGCGCGGGGTCTTTCTCCTGGCAGTCGGCCAGCTTGCCGGGCAGGCCCATGCCGTCCAGCACGCCCTTGCGGCGCGTCATTTCGCGGGCCTTGCGGGCGGCCTCGCGGGCGCGGGCGGCTTCGATGATCTTGCCGCACAGGATCTTGGCGTCGTTTGGCTTTTCTTCGAGGTATTCGGTGAGCGTCTTGGCGACGATGTCCTCGACCGGCGCGCGCACCTCGCTCGACACCAGCTTGTCCTTGGTCTGGCTGCTGAACTTGGGCTCGGGCACCTTCACGGACAGCACGGCGCACAGGCCTTCGCGCATGTCGTCGCCGCTGACCTCGACCTTGGCCTTCTTGGCCAGCTCGTTTTGCTCGATGTACTTGCCGATCACGCGCGTCATGGCGGCGCGCAGGCCGGTCAGGTGGGTGCCGCCGTCACGCTGCGGGATGTTGTTGGTGAAGCACAGTACCTGCTCGTTGTAGCCGTCGTTCCACTGCATGGAGACTTCCACGCCGATCTCGGTGCCGGGAATGCCGCCGTAGGTTTCGGCCGGGCGCGTACCCGTGGCGTGGAAGGCCGTGGGGTGCAGCACCTTCTTGGTGCCGTTGATGAACTCCACGAAGCCCTTGACGCCGCCGGCGCCCGAGAAGTCGTCTTCCTTGCCCGTGCGCTCGTCAATGAGGCGGATGCGCACGCCGTTGTTCAGGAAGGACAGCTCGCGCAGGCGCTTGGCCAGGATCTCGTAGTGGAAGTCGTGGTTCTCCTTGAAGATCTCGGTGTCGGGCAGAAAGCGCACCTCAGTGCCGCGCTTTTCCGTGGGGCCGACGACCTTCATGGGCGAGACCTCGAAGCCGTCCACCGTCTCGATGAGGCGGTTTTGCACCACGCCCTTGGAGAACTCGAGCTGGTGGGTCTGGCCGTCGCGGCGCACCGTCAGGCGCAGCTTCTTGGACAGCGCGTTCACGCAGGACACGCCCACGCCGTGCAGGCCGCCCGAGACCTTGTAGCTGTTCTGGTTGAACTTGCCGCCGGCGTGCAGTTCGGTCAGCGCGATCTCGGCGGCCGAGCGCTTGGGCTCATGCTTGTCGTCCATCTTCACGCGGGTGGGAATGCCGCGGCCGTTGTCGGTGACGCTGATCGAGTTGTCGGTGTGGATGGTGACGACGATGTCGTCGCAGTGGCCGGCCAGGGCCTCGTCGATGGAGTTGTCCACCACCTCGAACACCAGGTGGTGCAGGCCCGTGCCGTCGCTGGTGTCGCCGATGTACATGCCCGGGCGCTTGCGCACGGCCTCCAGGCCCTCCAGGATCTGGATGGCGCCTTCGCCGTAGCCGTCGCTGCCGGCGACCGATGCCGTGGGCTGGTCGGTGGGGGCGGTGATGGGCTCGTCGGATGCGGGCTGCTGGTGCTCTGCGGTCATGAAAGGGCTGCCTTCGGTCCAGGCGCATCGGCACGGCGTGCCGATGGCGATATAGGGTCAAATTGGCCGCTAGCGCCCGTAGATAAAGCGCAAGCAGCTATAAAAATAGTAGCAATCAAATGCGCATCGGCATCACGACGTACTTGAAGCGGTCGTTGTCGGGAATGGTCATCAGCGCGGAGCTGTTGCCGTCGGCCAGCTCGATCTTCACCATGTCCTGGCCCATGTTGGCCAGGGCGTCGATGAGGTAGGTGACGTTGAAGCCGATCTCGATGGTGTCGCCGCCGTAGTCGATGTCGAGCTCGTCCACGGCTTCTTCCTGCTCGGCGTTGCTGGACGCCACGCGCAGCAGGCCGGGCTCCAGGTTCAGACGCACGCCCTTGAACTTGTCGCTGGTCATGATGGCCGTGCGCTGCAGGCTGGCCAGCAGCGGGGCGCGGCCCAGGGTCACGCCGTTGTGGTGGCTCTTGGGGATCACGCGGTTGTAGTCGGGGAACTTGCCCTCCACCAGCTTGGTGACGAACTCCATGCCGCCGAAGCTGAACTTGGCCTGGTTGTTGGCGAACTGCATCTCGATGGCGCCGTCGGCATCCGACAGCAGGCGCTGCAGCTCCAGCACGGTCTTGCGCGGCAGGATCACCTCCTGCTTGGGCACCTCCACGTCGAGCGTGGCGCTGGCGAAGGCCAGGCGGTGGCCGTCGGTGGCCACCAGGCTCAGGGTGTTGCCCTCGGCCACGAACAGGATGCCGTTCAGGTAGTAGCGGATGTCCTGCACCGCCATGGCGAACGACACCTGGCCCATCAGGTCCTTGAGCACCTTCTGCGGCACGCTGAAGGCCGGGCCGAACGCCGCCGACTCCTGCACCAGCGGAAAGTCCTCGGCCGGCAGGCTCTGCAGCGTGAAGCGGCTCTTGCCGCCCTTGAGGATCAGCTTGGACTGGCTCGACTCCAGGCTCACCGTCTGGTCGGACGGCATGGTCTTCAAGATGTCGATGAGCTTGCGCGCACCCACGGTGGTGGTGAAGTCGCCCGTGTCGCCGCCCAGTTCGGCCGTGGTGCGGATCTGGATCTCCAGGTCGCTGGTGGTGAGCTGCAGCGCGTTGCCGGTCTTGCGGATCAGCACATTGGCCAGGATGGGCAGCGTATGCCGGCGCTCGACGATGCCGGACACCGATTGCAGAACGGCGAGAACCTTGTCTTGTGTGGCCTTCAGGACAATCATGTCGTCAACCTTTGGTGGTTTTGGGATGGGTGCACAGACGGCGGCACGGGCAATGCCCCCTCTCTGGCCGTCCAACGCGCCATTTTGCCCGCGAACGGGCGTGCTTTAGCGCGCGGCAGGCCTTTTCGCTCCATGGGGCCGTCACCCCTTGAGCGTCTGTTCCAGCACATGCAGCTGCTGGTTCAGCTCGGTCAGCTGCTGGCGCTCGCCGGCAATCTTGCGCACCGCGTGCAGCACCGTGGTGTGGTCGCGCCCGCCGAACAGCTCGCCGATCTCGGGCAGGCTCTTTTGCGTCAGCTCCTTGGCCAGGTACATGGCGATCTGGCGCGGACGGGCGATCGACGCGGGGCGCTTCTTGCTATACATGTCCGCGACCTTGATCTTGTAGTAGTCGGCCACGGTCTTCTGGATGTTCTCCACGCTGATCTGGCGGTTCTGGATGGAGAGCAGGTCGCGCAGCGCCTCGCGCGCCAGCTGGATCGAGACTTCCTTCTGGTTGAAACGCGAATACGCCAGGATCTTGCGCAGCGCGCCTTCCAGCTCGCGCACGTTGGAGCGCACGTTCTTGGCCACGAAGAAGGCCACTTCCTCGGGCATGTCGGCGCTTTCGGCGCGGGCCTTGTTGATCAGGATGGCCACGCGCATCTCCAGCTCGGGGGGTTCCAATGCCACCGTCAGGCCGGAGTCGAAGCGCGACACCAGGCGGTCGTGGATGTTCGTCAGACCCTTGGGATAGGTGTCCGACGTCATCACGATGTGGCTCTTCTTGGCCAGCAGGGCCTCGAAGGCGTTGAAGAATTCTTCCTGCGTGCGGTCCTTGTTGGCGAAGAACTGCACGTCATCAATTAGCAGCAGGTCGAGCGAGTGGTAGCGTTCCTTGAACTCGTCGAAGGTGCGGCGCTGGTAGGACTTGACCACATCCGACACGAACTGCTCGGCGTGGATGTAGAGAACTTTGGCGTCGGGCTTGTCCTGCAGCAGCTTGTTGCCCACGGCATGCATCAGGTGGGTCTTGCCCAGGCCCACGCCGCCATAGATGAACAGCGGGTTGTACAGATGGCCGGGCGAGCCCGCCACATGCATGGCGGCCGAGCGCGCCATGCGGTTGGCCGTGCCCTCGACCAGGGTCTCGAAGGTCAGCGCGGGATTGAGCCGGGTGCGAAAGACGCCGGTGGGCGCCTCGTCGGCCGCCGCCGGGCTGGGGCTTTCCGTAGGTGTCTGGGGTTCGGAAGAAACCGGGCGAACGTAAGTGCGTACAACGGATTCCCGCTGAGCAAGCGCTAACTCCAGGGTGACAGGCTGGCCGTACAGACCCTCCAGCAAGGCGGAAATCCGCCCCGCGTACTGGGCACGGATCCAGTCGAGCTTGAAGCGGTTGGCCACCAGCAGGGTGACCTTGGAGAAGTCCGCGGAGACCTGGGCCACCAGGGGCTTGATCCAGGTATTGAACTGCTGCTCGGGCAAATCCTGCGCCAGCTGTTCGACGCAGGCCTGCCACAGACCCTGGCCTGCGCTGGCGCTGTCGTCGTGGCTGGAAGTGTGAGGTTCCTCGGTCATTTCGGGTGGTTCTTGTTGTGGATAGGAGGAACGGTGCAAGGCCGGCGATTCTAGCTTGTCAAGGAGTTATCCACAATCTGGAGGGGCGCAGCGAGGCCGTGGCGCCGTCGCCATATTTCAACCCTGGCATTGCCAGGCTTCGCCGAGCCTGCAATAATTGCCGGTTTCCCTGAATGCGTTCAGGGTGATCAAGCCCGGGCGGCCGCTTTCATGTGAACTGTGGCGGGCTCGGCGGGCGCGGCCGATCGAAGCAGCGCCTGTAACTGAACCTTCAAGGAATTGAACATGAAACGTACTTACCAGCCTTCCAAGACGCGCCGTGCCCGTACCCACGGTTTCCTCGTGCGCATGAAGACGCGCGGCGGCCGCGCCGTCATCAACGCTCGCCGCGCCAAGGGCCGCAAGCGTCTGGCCGTCTGAGGCCGGGCCGCTCGGCTTTCGGCCGCATCCTGGTCTGCTCCCGCGCCGGGACGCTGCCTGCATGCACCGGCTGAAAACCCGTCCCCAGTTCCAGGCCACCCTGGCGGGAGGCACGGTCTCCCGTACCGCGCACTTTGCGCTGCACCGGCTCCAGTTGCCGGCTGGCGCAGAGGCCGGGGTGCAGCCGACCACAGGGCCCGACTCCGCGCCGAAAGCGCAGGAGTCGTGGGCCCTGTTTGTCGTTGCGCAGGGGAGTGCGGGGCCTTGGCTGGGTGCCATGGTGCCCAAGCGCTGGGCGCGTCGCGCTGTCACGCGCAACACCATCAAGCGCCAGATCTATGCCGTGGCCAGCGATTTCGCGCCGCGGATGCCGACGGCCGCCCATGTGGTGCGCCTGCGGGCGGGCTTCGACCGCAAGCACTTTGTCAGCGCCACGTCGGACGCGCTACGGCAGGCCGTGCGCGCCGAGCTGCAGCAGCTCTTCGCGGCTGCCGAGCGGCGCAGCATGCCGGCCGCCGCGCCCAAGGGAGTGGCGCCATGATGCGCGCCCTGCTCATGGGGCTGGTCCGGGGCTACCGGCTGCTGCTAAGCCCCTGGCTCGGATCGGCCTGTCGCTTTGAGCCCACTTGCTCAGTGTACGCTCTGCAGGCTCTGGAACGGCATGGCGCCGCAGCGGGCAGCTATCTCACCGTGCGACGCCTGGCGCGTTGCCACCCCTGGTGCGAGGGCGGGCTCGACCCCATGCCGCAGGAACTGCCGCGCAGCATGCGCCTGTTCTCGCGGCTCGTGCCTTCCGATCCCCCATCTTCCTCACCTACGAAGACTTCATGAACGACATCCGCCGCACCATCCTGTGGGTGATCTTTGGCTTTTCCATAGTTCTGCTGTGGGACAAGTGGCAGATCCATAACGGCAAGCAGGCCACTTTCTTTCCCACGCCCCCGGCCCAGACCACCAGCGCGCCGGCAGCCCCGGCATCTGCCGCCGCGGGTGCATCCAGCGTGCCGGTGGCCACCGGCGCCGTGCCCGGTACCGCGGCCCAGCCCCCGGTGAGCGCGCCGGCCCAGCCGGCGGCCATTCCGCGCGAGCGCGTGACCGTGAGCACCGATGTGCTGCGCCTGAGCTTCGACAGCGAAGGTGGTTCGCTGGTGCACGGCGAGCTGCTGCAGTACCCGGAGATGGAAGACAAGTCCAAGCCCTTCTTGTTGCTGGACGAGAGCGCCAGCCGCGTCTATGTGGCGCAGACGGGCCTGATCGGCGGCGCCTTCCCTACGCACAAGACCCCCATGGCGGTGGTGCCGGGACCGCGCGAGCTGAAGGAGGGCGACAGCGAGCTGGCGGTGCGCTTCGAGTCGCCGGACCTGGGCGGCGTGAAGCTGGTCAAGACCTGGACCCTCAAGCGCGGCAGCTATGAGGTGGCCGTGAAGCACGAGGTGCTCAACACCGGCGCGGCCCCCGTGTCGCCGCAGCTGTACCTGCAGCTGGCGCGCGACGGCAACAAGCCGGCGGGCGAGTCGTCGTTCTATTCCACCTTCACCGGCCCGGCCGTCTACACCGAGGCCAAGAAGTACCACAAGGTCGAGTTCAAGGACATCGAGAACGGCAAGGCCGAGATCGACAAGTCGTCCTCTAACGGCTACGTGGCCATGGTGCAGCACTATTTCGCCACCGCGTGGCTGCTGGCCGACGGCCTGCAGCGCGACCTGTTCGTGCGCAAGGTAGACGCCAACCTGTACTCGGTGGGCATGATCACGCCGCTGGGCGAGATCGCACCGGGTCAGTCCAAGGCCCTCGACGCGCGCCTGTTCGCGGGCCCGCAGATCGAGACCATGTTGGAGAAGCTGGCCCCCGGCCTGGAGCTGGTGAAGGACTACGGCTGGCTCACCATCCTGGCCAAGCCGCTGTACTGGCTGCTGGACCAGCTGCACAAGGTGATCGCCAACTGGGGCTGGTCCATCGTGGCCCTGGTGTTCCTGCTGAAGATCGCGTTCTACTGGCTCAACGCCAAGGCCTATGCCTCCATGGCGAAGATGAAGGCCATCAATCCGCGCATCATGGAGATGCGCGAGCGCCTCAAGGACAAGCCGCAGCAGATGCAGCAGGAGATGATGCGCATCTATCGCGAGGAAAAGGTGAACCCCATGGGCGGATGCCTGCCGATCATGGTGCAGATCCCGGTGTTCATCGCGCTGTACTGGGTGCTGCTGTCCAGCGTGGAGATGCGCAACGCGCCCTGGATCGGCTGGATCAAGGACCTGTCCTCGCCCGACCCGTTCTTCATCCTGCCGCTGCTGATGACGGCCAGCTCGCTGCTGCAGACGGCGCTGAACCCCGCGCCGCCGGACCCGATGCAGGCCAAGATGATGTGGCTCATGCCGCTGATGTTCAGCGTGATGTTCTTCTTCTTCCCGGCCGGCCTGGTGCTGTACTGGCTGACGAACAACATCCTGTCCATTGCCCAGCAGTGGATCATCAACACCCGCATGGGCGTGCCGCCGCAGTTCAACCTGCCCAAGTTCCGCTAATGGCACCGGCGCTTTCGCGCCGGACCCGCCAAAGAATGACGACGGCCGCTCTGCGGCCGTTGTTGTTTTCGGTACGATGCTTGGCTACTACGTGATCCGGTAGTAAATGACATCAACACATAGGAGCCAAGCGGATGATTCAGCGTAAAACCTTCAAACTGGGCATGTTGGGAGCGGCCGTGCTCATGGCTGCGGGAACCGTGAATGCGGCGACCATGCGTTGGGCGGGAGCCAACGACATCCTCACCGTGGACCCCCACGCCCAGAACCACCAGACCACGCACGCCTTCCTGCAGCAGGTGTACGAGAGCCTGGTGCGTTACGACGCCAAGTACCAGATCGAGCCCGCGCTGGCCACGAAATGGACCCAGGTGTCGCCCACGCAGGTACGCTTCGAGTTGCGCAAGGGCGTCAAATTCCACGACGGCGCGCCGTTCACGGCCGACGACGTGGTGTTCTCGCTCACCCGCGCCATGACGCCTCCGTCCAACATGATGACCGCCGTGCAGAGCGTCAAGGAGGTCAAGAAGGTCGACGACCACACCGTGGACCTGATCCTCAAGGGCCCCAACCCCATCCTGCTGCGTGAGCTGACCGAGGCGCGCATCCTGAACAAGGCCTGGGCCGAGAAGCACAACTCTGTGAAGTCGCAGGACTACGCCGCCAAGGAAGAGAACTACGCCTCGCGCAACGCCAACGGCACCGGCCCCTTCTCCATGGCGGGCTGGCAGCCCGACGTGAAGGTCACGCTCAAGAAGAACCCGAACTGGTGGGACAAGCCCAAGGGCAACATCGACGAAGTGGTGTTCACCCCCATCAAGTCGGCCGCCACGCGCTCCGCGGCCCTGATCTCGGGCCAGGTGGACTTCGTCGTCGATCCCCCGCCGCAGGACCTGGCGCGCATGAAGGCCAGCCCCGACATCCAGCTCATCGAGGGTGCCGAGAACCGCACCATCTACTTGGGCCTGGACCAGTTCCGCGACGAGCTGCCCGGCGCCGGCACGCCCGGCAAGAACCCGCTCAAGGACAAGCGCGTGCGCCAGGCGCTGTACCAGGCGATCGACGCCGCCGGCCTGCACAGCCGCACTATGCGCAACCTGTCGGTGCCCGCGGGCACCATGGTGGCGCCCATGGTCCATGGCTGGAGCAAGTCGCTCGACGAGCGCGCCGCCAAGTACGACGTCGAGGCCGCCAAGAAGCTGCTGGCCGACGCCGGCTATCCCAACGGCTTTTCGCTCAAGCTCGACTGCCCCAATGACCGCTACGTGAACGACGAGGCCATCTGCCAGGCCGTCACCGCCATGTGGACGCGCATCGGCGTCAAGACCCAGCTGCAGACGGCGCCCATGGCCCAGTTCGTCACCCGCGTGCTGAACAACGACGTCAGCGCCTACCTGTTCGGCTGGGGCGTGGCCACGTTCGACGCGCTGTACTCGCTCGACTCGCTCATGAGCACCAAGGACGGCAAGACCTCCGCCGGCGTGTACAACGGCGGCCGCTTCAGCGACCCCAAGCTGGACGCCATGATCAACCAGATCAAGGTCGAGATGGACCAGCCCAAGCGCGACGCGCTCCTCAACGACGCGCTCAAGCTCGTGAAGGACGAGTACTACTACCTGCCGCTGCACCACCAGATCCGCCCCTGGGCGATGCGCAAGAACGTGCAGACCCCGCACCGCGCGGACGACCGCCCGATGCCGGCCTGGACGACCATCAAGTAAAAACGATAGCTGCTTGCGCTTGGTAGATAAGTGATTCAGGCATGTTTGTGCCTGAATCGATTTTTCATCAAGCGCTGGCAGCTTCTTTTTTTATAGCAAAATATCCGCCATGCTCGCCCGCCACCACGATCCCATTGCCGCCATCGCCACCGCACCGGGGCGCGGCGCCGTGGGCATCGTGCGCGTGTCCGGACGCGGGCTGGCGCCCTTCGTGCAGGCCCTGCTGGGGCGCGGCCTGCGCCCGCGCGAGGCGCACTACCTGCCCTTCCCCGACGCGGCGGGCCAGCCCATTGACCGGGGCCTGGCCCTGTTCTTTCCCGCGCCGCACAGCTACACCGGCGAGGACGTGCTGGAGCTGCAGGCCCACGGCGGCCCCGTGGTGCTGCAGCTGCTGCTGGCGCGCTGCCTGGAGGCCGCGCAGGGCGGCGCGCTGGCGCGCCTGCGCCTGGCCGAGCCCGGCGAATTCACCGAGCGCGCCTTCCTCAACGACAAGATCGACCTGGCCCAGGCCGAGGCCATCGCCGACCTGATCGACGCCAGCACCGAGGCCGCCGCGCGCAGCGCGGGCCGCTCGCTGTCGGGCGCGTTCTCGCAGGAGATCCACGGCCTGCGCGATGCCCTGGTGCACCTGCGCATGCTGGTCGAGGCCACGCTCGACTTTCCCGAAGAAGAAATCGACTTCCTGCGCAAGGCGGACGCGCGCGGGCAGCTATCGAACTTGCAGCACACCCTGGCCGCCGTGATGCAGCGCGCGCAGCAGGGCGCGCTGCTGCGCGAGGGCATCAAGGTGGTGATCGCGGGCCAGCCCAACGCCGGCAAGAGCTCGCTGCTCAACGCCCTGGCGGGGGCCGAGCTGGCCATCGTCACCCCCATCGCCGGCACCACGCGCGACAAGGTGCAGCAGACCATCCAGATTGAGGGCGTGCCCCTGCATGTGATCGACACGGCGGGCCTGCGCGAGAGCGAGGACGAGGTGGAGCGCATCGGCATCGCGCGCGCCTGGGACGAGATCGCCGGCGCCGACGCCGTGCTGTTCCTGCACGACCTCACGCGCATGGACGCCCCCGACTACCGGGCCGCCGACGCCGCCATCGTCGCCGCCCTGGCCGACCGGCTGCCCGCGGGCGTGCCGGTGATCGATGTCTGGAACAAGACCGACGCCGCGGCCCCGCCCGCGCCGGCCGACGATGCCGGCCGCGTGGCGGTGCGGCTGTCCGCCCGCACGGGCGAGGGGCTGGACGCGCTGCGGCACCAGTTGCTGCAGATCGCGGGCTGGCAGTCCGCCGCGGAAGGGGTGTACATCGCCCGCGCGCGCCACATCGAGGCCCTGCGCGCCGTGGACGCCCACCTCATGGAGGCGGCGGCCCAGCTGGAAAGCACCGGCCCGGCGCTGGACTTGCTGGCCGAGGAGCTGCGCCTGGCGCAGAACGCGCTCAACACCATCACCGGCGAATTCAGCTCGGACGACCTGCTGGGCGTCATCTTTTCCAGCTTCTGCATCGGCAAGTAGGGCCGCCGCGGCCCCGGGCCATGTGTAAGGAGTGGTAATGAGTGCTTGTGCAGATGACGCGGCCGCGTTACCTTTCGCGCCCGATGAATGCCATCACCACACCCTCTTCCCCCAAGGTCGACCTGACCGGGCTGGTACAAGCGATCAGCCAGGCGTCCTCGGACGACAGCATGAACAACGTGCTCAGCCCCGAGCAGTGGGATCTGCTGTCCGCCTATCTGCTGCCCGTGAGCATGCCGGCAGGTCAGGTGCTGTTCGCCCAGGGAACGGTCGACCGCACGCTGTACTTGGTGGAAAGTGGTTCCCTGAGCGTGCACTTCGAGGATGAGAAGCAGCGGCTGCGGCTGGCCATCGTCGGCCCGGGCTCGGTGGTGGGCGAGGGTGCCTTCTTCTCGCACCGCCCGCGCAGCGCCACGGTGCAGGCGGGCGCGCCCAGCCGGCTGTGGAGCCTGCCGGCGCTGCGCTTTTCCGAACTCTCCAACCGCCAGCCGGCGGTGGCGCTGCAACTGGCCATGGCCGCGGGCGCGGTGCTGGCCAAGCGCCTGGGCAACCGCCGCCGCCGCGTCGCCGCCACCTGACGGGGCCCATCCCGCGGACAGGACTGTGGCCTGGCGCACGATGGTGGTGTGCCGGCACTGTTGTTGTCACGCCACTGACCAGGGCGCGCAGTACACTTGCCAGCGTTTTTCACGCGCTTCCCAAGAAGGCACGGCATGTCGTTGTTCAGCTGGTTCACCCGCAAATCCAAGCCCCAGGCGCCGCGTCCGCGCCAGGCCGCCACTTCTGCCGCGCCGCTGACGGGCGCGGCAGCGCCCGCGGCGCAGGGGCGTGCCAGCAAGCCCTTGCTGGAGCCGTCGCAGGAACAGGGCGCGGCGCGCAAGAATGAGCGCATGGAGCGCCGCGAGCTGCTCTACACCGTGGTGCGCGATGCCATGGTGCGTGCCGGCGTGCTGTCGGCGGGCTACAAGTTCAAGGTGCTGTCGCTGGACCAGCGCGGCGCGCAGTTCCTGGTGATGATGGACCTGGCGCAGGAATACGGCGGCGACATGCCTCGTCTGCGGGGGATCGAGTCGCAGATCGTGCAGGCCGCCAAGGCCCGCTTCGATATTCTGGTGACGGCGGTGTACTGGCGCACCAACGACCAGGTCGCCACCGCCGCGCCGCCACGCCCGGCCGCGGCACAGGTGCCGGCCCAGGTGCCTGCGTTCCAGCCTCCCGCTTCGCCCATCATCTCGGCGCCGCCGTCCGTGGCAGCACCGCGCCCGCAGACCCCGGTGCTGTCCTCGCGCCCGGCCCCTCTGGTGCCGCCGGCTCCGCCCGCGCCGTCCCGCACCGCGGCGCGCTTCGAGCCCATCGAGGCCGATGAGGTGGCGGCCTTCAAGCAGGCCCTGGTGAGCGCGGCGGCCGTGCGCCCCGTGCCGGCGCCGGCTGCGGCGGGTGTCACCACGCGCAGCGGCCCGCTGCTGCCGCAGGCTCCCGCTCCGGCCCACACGGGTTTCGAGGACACCGTGATGCCCGGCCAGGAAGGTGGTCGTGCGTCGGACCTGAGCTCGACGCAGTACGGCGAACTCAACTGAGCGCGTGCGGCGGGCCTGTGCGCCGCCTCAGTGGCCGCTGAAATCCACCAGGGTGTAGAGCGGCAGCCCGGCCGATCGCAGGCGGGCCGAGCCGCCCAGTTCGGGCAGGTCCACGATGGCAGCGCCCTCCATGACGGTGGCGCCGAGTTTTTCCAGCAGGTTCTTGCCGGCCATCATCGTGCCGCCGGTGGCGATCAGGTCGTCGATCAGGAGCACGCGGTCGCCCGGCTTCACGGCGTCGGCATGCAGCTCCACGGTGGCGCTGCCGTATTCGAGCTCGTAGGTTTCTTCGACCGTGGTGAAGGGCAGCTTGCCTTTCTTGCGGATCGGCACGAAGCCCACATTGAGCTCATAGGCCACCACGGCGCCCAGGATGAAGCCGCGCGCGTCCAGGCCGGCCACCACGTCGGGGCGCAGGCCGCGGTCCATGTAGCGGTGCACGAAGGCGTCGATCATGACGCGGAACACCTTGGGGTCCTGGAGCAGCGGGGTGATGTCGCGGAACTGCACGCCGGGGGCCGGCCAGTCGGGCACGGTGCGGATGTGCTGGCGCAGGTAGTCGTTGACGCTGAGGGCTGACATAGGCTGTGGGTTCTCGCGGGAAGATGTGTGGGGGTCGAATGCCTCTTGGTTCGGCAGGCCGGGGGCCTGCCGGTGCTGGGGCGCTCAGTGTAATCAGCCGGTGCCGCACCCTGGCCAGCGGCTAGCCGCGCAGCAGTTTCTCCTCGGCCAGGCCCAGTGCCGTGGGGTGGCCGGACAGTACGAGGGTGTCGCCCGCGGCCAGCGGGGCCCTGTCGTCGGCGGTGGAGGTGTGGCCGTTCGTGCGGCGCACGCTGACCAGGCGCGCGCCGATGGCGTCCAGGGGCAGCTGCGCCGGGCCCTGGCCCACGGCGGCGGCGCCGGAGGGCAGGGTGATTGAGGTCAGGCGCTCCTGGTCGCGTTCGGAAACCGTGTCGTCGTCGGTGCCGTGGAAGTAGCCGCGCAGCAGGCCGTAGCGCGCCTCGCGCTGGTCCTGCACCAGCCGCAGCACGCGGCGCATGGGCACGCCCACCAGGGCCAGGGCGTGGCTGGCCAGCATCAGCGAGCCCTCGATGGCCTCGGGCACCACCTCGGTGGCGCCGGCGGCCTGCAGTTGGTCGAGGTGGGTGTCGTCCTGGGTGCGCACCACCACGGGAACATGGGGGGCATGCGCGCGTGCATGCGCCAGCACCTTGAAGGCGGCTGGTGCGTCGAGATGGGTGACCACCACGGCCGCGGCGCGCGCCAGGCCGGCGGCCTTCAGCGCCTGCAGCCGCGTGGCGTCGCCAAAGACCACCGAGTCGCCCGCGGCGGCAGCCTGGCGCACCCGGTCGGGGTCCAGGTCCAGCGCCATGTAGGGGATGCCCTCGCGTTCCAGCATGCGGGCCAGGTTCTGGCCGCAGCGGCCATAGCCGCAGATCAGTACATGCCCGCTGGTGTTGATGGACTGGCGGGCGATGCTGGTCACCTGCAGGGACTGCTGCAGCCAGTCGCTGGCCACGAGCTTCATGACGATGCGGTTGCTGTACTGGATCAGGAACGGCGTGGCCAGCATCGACAGCACCATGGCCGCCAGCACCGGGTTCATGAGCGACGGCTGCAGCAGGCCGTGCGTCTGCATCAGCGACAGCAGCACGAAGCCGAACTCGCCCGCCTGCGCCACGTAGAGCGCCGTGCGCAGCGATACGCCGGTCGTCGCTCCCAGCCAACGCGCCAGCGCCACGATGAGAAGGGTCTTGAGGAGCAGGGGCACCATCAGCAGCACCAGCACCAGGGCCCAGCGCTCCAGCAGGATATGCCAGTCCAGCATCATGCCCACGGTGATGAAGAACAGGCCCAGCAGCACGTCGTGGAAGGGGCGGATGTCGGTTCCCACCTGGTGGCGGTACTCGGTCTCGGACACCAGCACGCCGGCGATGAAGGCGCCCAGCGCCAGCGACAGCCCGGCCAGTTCGGTGAGCCAGGCCAGCCCCAGCGTGACCAGCAGCAGGTTGAGCATGAACAGCTCGTCGCTCTTGCGCCGCGCCACCAGCGTGAGCCACCAGCGCATCACGCGCTGCCCGCCCGCCAGCAGCAAGCCCACCAGCAGCGAGGCCTTCAGCAGCGCCAGGCCCAGGGCCAGCAGCAGGCGGTCCGGCGACGAGCCCAGGGCGGGAATCAGCACCAGCAGCGGCACCACGGCCAGGTCCTGGAACAGCAGGATGCCCAGCACGCGCCGCCCATGCTCGCTTTCCAGCTCGCCGCGTTCGGCCATCAGCTTGACGACGATGGCCGTGCTGCTCATGGTCAGCGTGCCGCCCAGCGCCAGCGCCGTCTGCCAGGGCATGTCCCACACGCCGCCCATCAGCCGTGACAGCAGCAGCAGGCCGGCGGTGAAGGCGCCCATGGACGCCAGCACCTGCAGCAGCCCCAGCCCGAACACATGGCGGCGCATGGCGCGCAGCTTGGGCAGGTTGAACTCCAGCCCGATGGTGAACATGAGGAAGACGACGCCGAACTCGCCCAGGTGGCGCACCCCTTCGGAGTTCTGCGCCAGCGCCAGGGCGTGGGGGCCGATGAGGATGCCCGCCGCCAGATAGCCCATCATGGGCGGCAGCCGCAGGCTGCGGCAGGCCACCACCCCCAGCACCGCGGCCAGCAGATACAGCAGTGTGAGGGCCAGTGAGGACATGCTCCATCCTAGCCGAGCCGCCGGCGGGCCGGCCGATAGAATCCGTCCATGTCTACAGTCGCAGCCGCTTCATCCTCCTTCGATGCCGATCAGGCCCTGCGCCTGGGGCGGGAGACCTTTGGCATCGAGGCGGCGGCCCTGCAGGGCATGGGTGCGCGCCTGGGCGCCACCTTCGTGCAGGCCGTGCAATGCCTGCTGTCCACATCGGGCCGCGTGGTCGTCATGGGCATGGGCAAAAGCGGCCATGTGGGGCGCAAGATCGCCGCCACGCTGGCGTCCACCGGCACGCCGTCCTTCTTCGTGCATCCGGCCGAAGCCAGCCATGGCGACCTGGGGATGGTGACCGGTGGCGATCTGGTGCTGGCCATCTCCAACAGCGGCGAGAGCAGCGAGATCACCGTGCTGCTGGCCATGCTCAAGCGCCAGGGCGTGCCGCTCATTGCCATGACCGGCGGCCTGCAGTCCACGCTGGCGCGCCATGCCGATCTGGTGCTGGACTGCAGCGTCGAGCGCGAGGCCTGCCCGCTCAATCTGGCGCCGACCACCAGCACCACGGTACAGCTGGCCATGGGCGATGCGCTGGCCGTGGCCCTGCTGGATGCGCGCGGCTTCCGTCCCGAGGATTTCGCCCGCTCGCACCCCGGGGGCTCCCTGGGCCGCAGGCTGCTCACCCATGTGCGGGACGTCATGCGCTCGGGCGACGAGGTGCCGCGCGTGCCGCCGCAGGCCAGTTTCAGCGCGCTGATGCGTGAAATGAGCGCCAAGGGCGTGGGCGCCTCCGCCGTGGTGGACGAGGCCGGCCGCCCGGTCGGCATCTTCACCGACGGCGACCTGCGCCGCCGCATCGAGGCCGGCGTGGACCTGCGCGAATTGCGGGCCCAGGACGTCATGCATGCCCGGCCGCGCACGATCTCCGCCGACGCCCTGGCGGCCGATGCCGCCCAGGCCATGGAGCAGCATTCCATCACCAGCGTGCTGGTCACGGATGCCGCGGGCATTCTGGTGGGCGTCGTGCACATCGGCGACCTGATGCGTGCCAAGGTGATCTGATGGACGCATCCACCGCCTTGGCGCCGCTGCGCCCCGCTCTGCAATTCGACCCCGCGCTGCTGCTGCGCGCGCAGGAGGTGCGCGTGGCCTTCTTCGACGTGGACGGCGTACTCACCGATGGCGGCCTGTACTTCTCCGAGTCGGGGGAGACGCTCAAGCGCTTTCACACGCTCGACGGCCACGGCATCAAGCTGCTGCAGCAGGCCGGCATCACGCCCGCCGTCATCACCGGGCGCGACTCGCCCGCGCTGCGTCTGCGCCTGAAGGCCCTGGGCGTGGCGCATGTGCGTTTCGGCACCGAGGACAAGCGTCCCGCGGCCGAGGCCATCCTGGGCGAGCTGGGCCTTGGCTGGACGCAGGCCGCCGCCATGGGCGACGACTGGCCCGATCTGCCGGTGATGCGGCGCGCGGCCTTGGCCTGCGCGCCGGCACAGGCCCATGCCGAGGCCCGCGCCGTGGCGCACCATGTCACCGCGGCGCAGGGCGGCGCGGGCGCGGCGCGCGAATTCTGCGACCTGTTGCTCGTCGCCAGCGGCCGCTATGCCAGCCTGCTGGCCGCCCACGCCCAATGAGCCTGCGCCTGCGTCAGGCGTGGGAGCGCCTCTCCATCTACCTGCCCGTGCTGCTCATGGGGCTGCTGGCGCTGGGCACCTGGTGGCTGGTGCGCAATGCGCCCAAGCCGCAACTGCCCGCACAGGAGCGCCCGGTGAGCCATGAGCCCGACTACTACATGCGCGACTTCTCCGTGAAGAACTTCGATGCCACGGGGCGCCTGCAAAGCGAGGTGCGGGGCACGATGGCGCGACACTATGCCGACACCGACACGCTGGAGATCGATCAGGCGCGCATGCGCTCCGTGAACGCCGAGGGGCGCGTCACCACGGCCAGCGCCAACCGGGCGGTGAGCAACGGCGATGGCTCGCAGGTGCAGCTTTTCGGCAACGCCGTCGTCGTGCGCGAGCCCGTGGTGCGCGCCGGACGCCAGCCGCTGCCGCGGCTGGAATTTCACGGCGAGTTCCTCCACGCCTGGGTGAATGAAGAGCGCGTGCGTTCGGACCAGCCGGTCACGCTCAAGCGCGGCGCGGACACCTTCACCGCCGACGGCATGGACTACGACAACCTGGACCAGATCATGAACCTGCACGGCCGCGTGCGCGGCACGCTGATGCCGGCGCCGGCCAGCCGGCGCTAGCGCCCGCGGCCATGCCCACGCAGCCCATGGACACCCGCCCCCTGGTCTTCATCACCGGCGCCTCCAGCGGCATCGGCCAGGCGCTGGCCGAGCGCTACCACCGCGCCGGCTGGCGGTTGGCGCTCGTGGCGCGGCGGGAATCTGCAGTCAAATCATGGCTTGACGCCCACAGGGTAGGCGTCAATAGCTATGAAATATATAGTGCGGATGTGAGCCAGCCCGACAGCATCATCGCCGCGGGGCAGGTCTGCCTGGAGCGCCAGGGCCTGCCCGATGTGGTCATCGCCAACGCGGGCATCAGCATCGGTGTGGACACCGCCGAGCGCGCCGACATCGACGCCATGGCGCGCGTCTTTGCCACCAACAACCTGGGCATGGCGGCCACCTTCCACCCCTTCGTCGCCGCCATGGCGCGGCGTGGCAGCGGGCGGCTGGTGGGCATAGGCAGCGTCGCGGGCATCCGCGGTCTGCCGGGCCATGGCGCCTACTGCGCCAGCAAGGCGGCGGTCATCAGCTACTGCGAAAGCCTGCGCGGCGAGCTGCGCGCCAGCGGCGTGCGCGTGGTGACGATCTGCCCCGGGTATGTGGACACGCCGCTGACGCGCGAGAACCGCTACGCCATGCCGTTCCTGCTGCGCCCCGAGGTGTTTGCCGAGCGGGCGTTCAAGGTCATCGAAGCCGGGGCGAGCTACCGCGTGATCCCCTGGCAGATGGGGGTGGTGGCCAAACTGCTGCGGCTGCTGCCCAACGCATGGTTTGATCGCCTGCTGGAGGGGCGCCCGCGCAAGCACCGGCAGGGACAAGGCCGCGCGTCCTGAGCCGTTGAGCAAAGAAAAAGGCTCCCGAGGGAGCCTTTTCGAGCCTTGGCCCGTGGGGCCTTTGGCAAGGCGGCCGTAGAGCCGCCCGGGGATCAGTAGCCGCTGTTGTGACCGCCGCCGTAGCCGCCGCCACCACCACCGTAGCCGCCGCGGCCACCACCGCCGCCGCCACCACCGCGTGGGCCGGAGCCATAGGGGCTGCGGAAGCCGCCTTCGCCACGGCCACCGCCGCCGTAGCCACCACCGCCGCCGCCACCACCACCACTGCGGCCACCGTAGCCGCCGCCGCTACCGCCAAAGCCGCCGCCGCTGCGCGGGGGACGGGGCTCCATGGGGCGTGCCTCGTTCACGACAATGCTGCGACCGCCCAGGGGCTGGCCGTTCATGCCGTTGATGGCTTCTTGCGCTTCGGCATCGCTGCCCATCTCGACAAAGCCAAAGCCCTTGGAGCGGCCGGTGTCGCGCTCCATCATGACCTTGGCGCTGGTCACCACACCAAACTGGCCGAAAGCCTGTTCGAGATCTTGGTCGCGCACCGAGTACGGCAGGTTGCCGACGTACAGTTTGTTGCCCATTAAGGGACTCCTCAAAAACAATTGGATTTAGCGACGGAGTCCCGAACCCGCAGCCAGTGAATCACAAAGACGCCCTATGCGCGAAAACTGACGGATCACCGCAACCTCGGCGGAGGCTATCACTCCGCTGGAATATTATGTGCCAGAAGCTGCGGGGGAACGCAAGAGGTTTCCCCCGGCCATGTGGCCGATTTGCTGCAAAAAAAAGGGGCTGAAACAGCCCCTTTTTTCACCTGACCGGAATCAGTAGCTGGAACGGCCACCGCCGTAGCCGCCGCCACCGCTGCGGCCACCGCCGCCGTAGCCGCCGCCACCAAAGCCGCCACCGCTGCGCGGGGGGCGGGGTTCCATCGGACGGGCTTCGTTGACCACCAGGTCACGGCCACCGAAGTTCTGGCCATGCACGCCCTGGATGGCGGCCTGGGCTTCGGCATCGCTGCCCATTTCGACAAAGCCAAAGCCCTTGGAGCGGCCGGTGTCGCGCTCCATCATGACCTTGGCGCTCTGCACGGAGCCGAACTGGCTGAAGGTCTGCTCCAGATCTTGGTCGCGGAAGGAATAGGGCAGATTGCCCACGTAGAGTTTGTTGCCCATGATCGGACTCCTAGAAAAAACATGAAATGCGATGGAGCCTGACGCAATCAACAAACCTGTGACGACTTCAAAGACGCGAAACCGACCAAACACCGCAGCCTGCATTTCTGCAAGGCAGAAAGGCGTACCCATTATCAAGCATCCCCGCGCTCCAACATGGGCCGTCAGTGCGTGTCTGCAACACTTTCCAGGGTAATCACGGGGTTTTCTGACCGCAGGGGCTGCCAAAGGGCGGTCTTGGCCTCCGGATACAATACCCGCTGTCTATGGGGAGTAGCCTGCCCCGCGCCGATGAGGCGCGAGAGGAGGCATGCATCAACAGACTTGGGCCGCTGCGCCCATGGTGCATGAGGTTCGCCGCAATGGCGGACTGGGCGAGACCATTGACCGCGCACCGATCCATCAGGCCGGAGTCGGAGCGTGGTCAATGCTGTCCGATGTACTTCCGGCCGGAAATTCGTTGCGATTGTTCCCGCCATGGAAGCCTTTCTGATCTCCACCGCCATCGTTGCCCTCGCCGAAATGGGCGACAAGACCCAGTTGCTGTCCCTGGTGCTCGCCGCCCGCTTCCGCAAACCCTGGCCCATCGTACTGGGCATTCTTGTCGCGACGCTGGCCAACCATGCGCTTGCGGGGGCCGTCGGTTCGTGGGTGACCACTTTGCTGGGACCGCAGGCGCTGCGCTGGGTGCTGGGGCTGTCCTTCATCGCCATGGCCGTGTGGATGCTGATCCCCGACAAGCTGGACGACGACGGCGAGGCCACGGCCCCGCGATTTGGTGTGTTCGGCACCACGGTGGTGGCCTTCTTCCTGGCCGAGATGGGCGACAAGACGCAGATCGCCACCGTGATGCTGGCCGCGCAGTACAGCGCCTACTTCTGGGTGGTGGCGGGCACCACGCTGGGCATGATGCTGGCCAACGCACCTGTGGTGTGGTTGGGCGATCGCCTGGTCAAGAAGGTGCCGATCCGTGTGGTGCACCTGGTTTCGGCGCTGATTTTCCTGGTGCTGGGGCTGCTGGCGCTGTTTGCCCCGGAGGCGACGCCTTTGGCATAATGGCCCGCAGATGCGCCGATTTGCACCGCTTGCGGGCGCTTTACAAATCCAGCTAAAGACGTGACCGATCGGCACGCATGCGCCAGGCATGCATCTGACCCGGCCTCGTTTTTGGCGAAGCCGGGTTTTTTCATGCCGTTCATCGCCACACCGCAATCCATGCATTTCCCCGAGGCCCTGCCGCTGCAGTCGGGCGCCTCGATCCGCGACTACACGCTGGCCTACGAGACCTACGGCACGCTCAATGCCGACCGCTCCAACGCCGTGCTCGTGTGCCACGCGCTCAACGCCTCGCACCATGTGGCGGGCGTCTATGCGGGGCAGGACAGGAGCGAGGGCTGGTGGGACAACATGATCGGCCCCGGCAAGAGCGTGGACACCGACCGCTTCTTCGTCATCGGCGTCAACAACCTGGGCTCATGCTTCGGCTCCACCGGTCCCATGCACACCAACCCGGACACGGGCGAGGTCTATGGCGCGGATTTCCCCGTGGTCACGGTGGAGGACTGGGTGAATGCCCAGGCCCGCCTGCTCGACCGCCTGGGCATCCAGCAACTGGCGGCCGTGCTGGGCGGCAGCCTGGGCGGCATGCAGGCCTTGAGCTGGACGCTGCAATACCCCGACCGCATGCGCCACGCCGTGGTGGTGGCCAGTGCGCCCAACCTCACGGCCGAGAACATCGCCTTCAACGAGGTGGCGCGCCGCGCCATCGTGACCGACCCGGACTTCCACGGCGGGCATTTCTACCGCCATGGCGCGATCCCCAAGCGCGGCCTGCGCATCGCCCGCATGATCGGCCACATCACGTATCTGAGCGACGACGTGATGAACGAGAAGTTTGGCCGGCAGTTGCGCGAAGGCATCGACCTGAAGTACAGCACCCAGGACATCGAGTTCCAGATCGAGAGCTACCTGCGCTACCAGGGCGACAAGTTCAGCGACTATTTCGACGCCAACACCTATCTGCTGATCACCCGGGCGCTGGACTATTTCGACCCTGCCCGCGCCCATGCCGGCAACCTCGCGCGCGCGCTGGAGCGGGCCCGCGCGCGTTTCCTGCTGGTGAGCTTCACCACCGACTGGCGGTTTTCGCCCCAGCGCAGCCGCGAGATCGTCAAGGCCCTGCTCGACAACCGCCGCCGCGTGAGCTACGCGGAGATCGACGCCCCCCATGGGCATGATGCCTTTTTGCTCGATGACGCCCGCTACATGAGCGTGATGTGCTCTTATTTCAATAGCATTGCAAAGGAGCTGCAGCCATGACCGAACACACCGTCATGCAGGCGCTGGCGCGCCTGGTGCCGCCGGGCTCGCGCGTGCTCGACCTGGGCTGCGGCGACGGCGCCATGCTGGACTACCTGCAGCGCCACCGGGGCTGCAGCGGCTACGGCGTGGAGATCGCCGACGACAACGTGCTGGCCTGCGTGCAGCGCGGCGTGGATGTGATCCAGCTCAACCTCGACGAGGGCCTGGCCATGTTCGACGACAACTCGTTCGACGTGGTGCTGCAGATCGACACGCTGCAGCATCTGCGCAATGCCGAGGTGATGCTGCGCGAGACGGCCCGCGTGGGCCGCACCGGCGTGGTGGCCTTCCCCAACTTCGCGCACTGGCCCAACCGCCTGTCCATCCTGCGCGGGCGCATGCCCGTCACGCGCCGCCTGCCCTACCAGTGGTACGACACGCCCAACATCCGCGTCGGCACCTACAAGGACTTCGAGGTGCTGGCCACCAAGAACCACCTGCGCATCCTGGATGCCTTCGGCCTGCAGGACGGGCGCGAGGTGCGCTGGCTACCCAACGCGCGGGCGGGCACCGCGGTGTTCCACTTCGAGACGGCGTAAGCCCGTTCCCGTCGCCCGCCATGGCGGTGTCAGCGGGATGCGGTAGTGTCCGGTGCTCGACAAGGAGACTGCATGAACCGACTTTCCCGCATGACCGCAGCGGCCGCGCTGCTCGCCGCCTTTTCGGGGGGCGTGGCCGCGCAGGCTTGGCCGCCCACGCCTACCGTCATCGCCCACCGGGGCGCCTCGGCCCTGCGGCCCGAACACACGCTGGCCGCGTACCAGAAGGCCATCGACGACGGCGCCGACTTCATCGAGCCTGACCTGGTGATTACCAAGGACGGCGTGCTGGTGGCCCGCCACGAGAACGCCATCGCCATCGTGGGCGCGGACGGCGCGCTCAAGGAGGCCACGACGGATGTGGCCGACCGCCCGGAGTTCGCCGACCGCAAGACCACCAAGACCATCGACGGCAAGCCGGTGACCGGCTGGTTCACCGAGGACTTCACGCTGGCCGAGCTGAAAACGCTGCGCGCCCGCGAGCGCATTCCGGCCCAGCGCCCGGCCAACGTGGCCTACAACGGCCAGTTCGAGGTGCCCACGCTGCAGGAGGTGATCGACTTGGCCAAGGCGGCCGGCGCCAAGGCCGGGCGCACCATCGGCATCTATCCCGAGACCAAGCACCCCAGCTATTTCCAGTCCATCGGCCTGCCGCTGGAGGCGCCGCTGCTGGCCGTGCTGGAGACAAACGGCTGGAACCACCAGGATGCGCCCGTGTTCGTGCAGTCCTTCGAGGTGGCCAACCTGCAGGCCATCCGCAGGCTGAGCAGCGTGCGCCTGGTGCAACTGGTGGCGGCCTCGGGACGGCCCTACGACTTCGTGGCGCAGGGCGCGGCCAACACGCGCGGCTATGCCGACCTGCTCACACCCGAAGGCCTGCAGCAGGTGGCGGGCTATGCCAACGCCATCGGCCCGTTCAAGACCCTGGTGGTGCCCGTGAAGGGTGGCCTGCCCGGCGAACCCACGGGCCTGGTGGAGCGCGCACGCGCCGCCGGCCTGGCCGTGCACATCTGGACGCTGCGGCCCGAGAACGCCTTTCTGCCCCCGGGCCTGAAGAAGGCGCCCAACGGCGACGGCACCGTGCGCGGCGACAGCGCGGCGGAGATCGCTGCCTATCTGCGTGCGGGCGTGGATGGCTTCTTCACCGACGACCCCGCCGTGGGGCGCGCGGCCGTACAGGCCTTCAAGGCGCAGGGCCCGGCGACAGCGCGCCAGCCGTAGGCGCCGCGGGGCGCGCGCCCTGGCGCAGGCCCAGCGCGCGGGCCTGCGCCACCCACTGCGCGCATTGTTCGGGGCGGGCCGAACGCACGGGGCCGTAGCTGCGCACCTTCACCGGCCGGATGCCGCAGAACTCCAGGATGGCCTTCTTCATCTGGTGGTGGCCCGGCATGTGCGTGATCCAGCGGAAGTACCAGGGCGGCGAATCCATGGTCACCAGCAGCTCGGCCGAGCGCCCGGCCAGCAGCCGGTCCCACAGCGAGGTGCCCGGGCGGTACTTGAAGGCGTAGCCGGGCAGGAACACCCGGTCGATGAAGCCCTTGAGCAGGGCGGGCATTGCGCCCCACCAGATCGGATACACCCACACCAGATGCCGGGCCCAGGTGATGTGCTCCTGCGCCGCCAGCAGATCGGGCTCCAGCGGCTGCGTGCCGCGGTAGCCCTGCTGCAAGGGGTTGAAGGCCAGCCGGCCGATGTCCAGCAGCCGCACCTCGGCGCCGGCCTGCCGGGCGCCCTCGGCGTAGGCGCGGGCCAGTCCCGCGCACAGGCTGTCGCCGGCGGGGTGGCCCAGGATGACCAGAATGCGTTGCGCCACGGAATTCCTCCCTCCAAGAGTGTCGATGGCGCCATCGTGACCTTGCCCCAGGGGGCAGAGTCAAGCGGTTCGGTCAAGGAGGCTGCGGGTTGCCAGCGGTGCGGCGCAGGCCTGGGCCGCCATGGCCGGTGCGGCCAGGGTGTCGCATCGGTACAGCTCGGCCTCCAGCGTCGCCAGCTGCTGGTCCAGTGCGGCCAGGCGGGCCCGCTCCCGCGCCACGGCGGTGCGACGCTGGGCCACCAGGGCGGCCACACGCTGCCAGCCCTCGGGGCTCTCCAGGTGGGGCAGGGCGCCCAGCTCCGCCAGCCGGAAGCCCAGGCCCAGCGCCAGGCGGATGAGCTGCACGCGCACCACGTCGGCCTCGCGGTAGCTGCGGTAGGTGCCCGCGCGCGCCACGGTGCCCAGCAGGCCGCGTGCCTCGTACAGGCGTATGGCCTTGGGCGTGGCGCCGGTGCGGCGGGCGAGTTCTCCAATGCGCATGGGCGATGTTCTTGAGCGGCGCCGCAGGGGCCTGGTTGCTTTCTGGTGCGGCAGATGATTGCTATTTAATTTATAGCTTATTGCGCTTGCTGGATAAGCGCAAAGTGCCTTTTTTATGCCGATTATGGTCCCGCCGGGGACACCCATGGCCGGCAGGTACGCAGCGCATTACGCGGGATTGCGTAAGGGAATGCGTGAATAAATGTAACAAGTCTATGGCCGTAGAGTGAGGGCATACCACCGGTGCAGCGGGCCGCTGCCGCCGGGCGCACGCATTCAAGGAGACCTGTCCCATGGCCACCAGCCCCGCCGCCGCCCCGCCAACCAACCGTTCTGTGGCCCGCCGGGTCACACTGGCCGCGATTGCGCTGGTGGCCCTGGTCCTGGTGGCGGTGGGACTGGCCATCGCGGTGCTGACCGAGCGCAACACCCGCGCCCAGGTTGTGGACAGCGTGGGCAACACCGCGCAGAGCGTGGCCCAGTCGCTGGACGCGGCCGACAACACCAACCGCGAGCTGGTACAGCTCACCATGCGGGGCTTTCAGCGCTATTTCGAGGCCACCATGCAGCTCGACGAGGCCTCGGGCGAGCTGCGCAGCTATGGCGCGCTGGTCAACGAGGACTATGGTTCGGTGGACCGATTCGCCAACGAGACCGGCGGCATCGCCACCGTGTTCGCGCGCAAGGGCGATACCTTCGTGCGCATCACCACCTCGGTCAAGGACGCGCAGGGCGTGCGCCAGCAGGGCACGCCCCTGGCCCAGGACGACCCGGCCTACGCGGCGGTGCGCAAGGGCGAACCCTACACCGGCGTCACCCTGGTCGGCGGCAAGCCCTACATGGGGCATTACCTGCCCACCAAGGATGCGTCGGGCAAAGTGATTGCGCTGCTGTTCATCGGCAACGACATCAGCGTGTTCCACGCCATGCTGCAAAAGCAGGTGGAGCAGACCCGCTTCTTCGCGCATGGCGGCACCTACGTGATCAACCCCGGCGCCTCGCTGGACCAGGCCACGTTCGTGTACCACCCCACGGCGCGCGGCAAGCGCGTGCTGGAGGCCTACCCGCAGGCGCGTCCCTTCTTTGAGGCGCTGGCCGCTGCTCCGGACGGTTTCGTGCGCCAGGCCGCACCCGTGCTGGGCGCGGGCGCCGCCGACCCCTGGGCGCTGGTGCGCAAGACCAGCGGCGGCTGGTGGGTGGTGGCCGAGGTGCCCGACGGCGAGGCCATGGCCAGCCAGCGCCGCGTCACGCTGGCGGTGTGGGGCCTGATGGCCGTGGCCGTGGTGCTGCTGGCCATCGGCCTGTTCATCATGCTGCGCCGCGGCGTGAGCCGCCCGCTGCAGGACCTGACCCAGGCCATCACGCTGGTGGCGCAGGGCGATTTGACCGAGGCCTTCCGCACCACGCGGCGCGACGAGATCGGCGCGCTGGTGCAGGAGGTGGAGGGCATGCGCCAGCGCTACACCCAGATGCTGCAGCAGGTGCGCACGGCGGTGGACAACATCACCACCGCCAGCGTCGAGATCGCCAGCGGCAACCAGGACCTGTCGGCCCGCACCGAGGCCACGGCCAGCAGCCTGGCGCAGACGGCGCAGAGCATGGACCAGCTCACCTCCACCGTGCGCCAGTCGGCCGATGCCGCGCGCCAGGCCAACCAGCTGGCCAGCACCGCCGCCGAGGTGGCCGCGCGCGGCGGCCAGGTGGTGGGCCAGGTGGTGAGCACCATGGGCGACATCAACCAGAGCTCGCGCAAGATCGCCGACATCATCGGCGTCATTGACGGCATCGCCTTCCAGACCAACATCCTGGCGCTGAACGCCGCCGTCGAGGCCGCGCGCGCCGGCGAGCAGGGCCGGGGCTTCGCCGTGGTGGCGGGCGAGGTGCGCAGCCTGGCGGGCCGCTCGGCCGAGGCCGCGCGCGAGATCAAGCAGCTCATTCACGCCTCGGTGGAAAAGGTGGAGTCCGGTGCGCGCCTGGTGCAGGACGCGGGCAGCACCATGGGCGAGATCGTGGGCAGCGTGCAGCGCGTGGGCGACATCATTGGCGAGATCACGGCCGCTGCCGACGAACAGGCCGGCGGCATTGGCCAGGTCAACCAGGCCGTGGGTCAGCTTGACCAGATGACGCAGCAAAACGCCGCGCTGGTGGAGCAGTCGGCCGCCGCCGCGCACAGCCTGCGCGAGCAGGCCTCGCGCCTGGCCGGCGAGGTGCAGGTGTTCAAGCTGGGCCCGGCAATGGCCGTGCCCCTGATGGCCGTCGCGCCCCAGGAGCCCGCGGTCGTCGCAAGGAGCCCGCGTGCCGAGCCGGTGGCGCTGGAGCCTGCCTGAGCGGCGCGTGCCGCGCGGCGGCGCGGCGCGGTTATGCTGGCCGCCACGGGCACGGGGCCCGTAGGCAGTCCCCACGCATTCCTGCACCCTATGCCGCTCCTTGACGTACCCACCATGCTGCTGATGACAGCGGCGGCATCCGTCACCATGGCGGGGGCGTTCGCCGCCGTGCGGCCCGAGCGCCGCGAGGGCATAGGCCTGTGGGCGCTGGGGCTGGTGCTGCATGCCGTCACCTACCTGCTGTACGGACTGCGCGGCCAGGTGTCCGACTGGGCCAGCGTGGTGCTGGCCAACACGCTGCTGGCGGGGGCCTTCGCACTCATTCTGGCGGCTGTTCACCAGTTTCAGGGGCGGGCGCTGCCATGGCGCCGCATGGCGCTGCCGGTGCTCGCCACGGCGCTGCTGTTCGCCGTCTTCATCGACGACTACCGCGCGCGCGTCATCGCGGCCGGGGTGGTGCTGCCGTTGCAGCTGGGCATGGCGCTGTGGTCCTTGTGGCGGCCGCACCCGCCCGCGCCGCTGCGCGGCGCGGCCCTGCTCACGGTGGGACTGGTGGCACAGGTGCTGCTGCTGACGGTGCGCGGGGGGCTGGTGGCCGTGCACGGCATCCCGGCGCAGGGGCTGCTGCAGGCCAGCGCCGGGCAGTCCGTCACCTTCATGGCCGCGTTCGTGGTGGTGGTCCTGGCGTCGCTGGGCTTCATTCTCATGACCAAGGACCGCGCCGACGCGGACAACCGCCATGTCGCGGCGCACGATGCGCTCACCGGCCTGGCCAATCGCCGCTCGCTCATCGCTGCGCTGGACCGCGACGTGGCGCGCACCGTGCGCACGCGCGAGTCCTATGCGCTGATGATGCTGGACATCGACCATTTCAAGGCCGTCAATGACGGCCACGGCCATCTGGCCGGCGACCAGGTGCTGTGCCACGTGGCGGGCCTGCTGCGTGCGCGCCTGCGCGCGCAGGACATGGTGGGCCGCTATGGCGGCGAGGAATTCCTGGCGCTGCTGCCGGACACCCTGCTGGGCGGCGCCCTGGAGCTGGCCGAGTCGATGCGCCAGGCCGTGGCGCAGACGCCTTGCATGTACGAGGGCCGGGCCATCACGGTGACGGTCAGCATCGGCGTCTGCGGCGGCCGGCTGGAGCCCGCCGACGGCTGGGACATGCTGATCCACACGGCCGACCAGGCGCTTTACGCCGCCAAGGCGGCGGGGCGCGACCGCGTCGAATGCGCCGCGCTGCTGCGGGACAACCCGGAGACCTGGTCGGCGCAGACGCCATGAGGGCTGGCGTATCCTGTGCCCTTTTGCGCCCCCGCCAAAGGATCTGCCATGACCGCCCGCCTGCCCGCCACCGCTCTCGACTCCGCGCTCGCACTGGAGCGCGTGGGCCGTGCGTGGGATGAAGACATCCTGCAGCAGCTCACCGAATACATCCGCATTCCCGCCAAGTCGCCGGGCTTCGCGCCCGACTGGCAGCAGCAGGGCCACCTGGAGACCGTGCTGCGCAATGCCGCGCAGTGGGTCGAGGCGCAGAAGGTCGCGGGCCTGCGGCTGGAGATCGTGCGCCTGCCCGGCCGAACGCCGGTGCTGTTCTTCGAGGTGGCGGCCACGCAGGCGCAGTCGGCACAGACGGTGCTGATGTACGGCCACCTGGACAAGCAGCCCGAGTTCGAGGGCTGGCGCAGCGACCTCGGCCCCTGGACGCCGAAGTACGAGGACGGCAAGCTCTACGGCCGCGGCGGCGCCGACGACGGCTACGCGGTGTACGCCAGCATCGCCGCCGTGCAGGAACTCCAGCGCCAGAAGGTGCCGCACCCGCGCATCGTGGGCCTGATCGAAACCTGCGAGGAAAGCGGCTCCGCCGATCTGCTGCCCTACATCGACGCGCTGCGCGGTCGCCTGGGCGACGTGGCTCTGGTGATCTGTCTGGATTCGGGCGCTGGCAACTACGACCAGCTGTGGCTCACCACCAGCCTGCGCGGCATGGCCAGCGGCACGCTCAAGGTGGAGATCCTGACCGAGGGCGTGCACTCGGGCGATTCCTCGGGCCTGGTGCCCTCGTCGTTTCGCATCATGCGCCAGGTGCTCGACCGGCTGGAGGACTCGGCCACCGGCCGCCTGCTGCCCGCCAGCTTCCACTGCGAGGTGCCCGCCGACCGCCTGGCCCAGGCGCGCGCCACGGCCGCCATCCTGGGTGAAGAGGTCTACCGGCGCTTTCCCTGGGCGCACTACGACTGCGGTGGCAGCACCGTGTTCGCCCTGCCCACCACCACCGACCCGGTGCAGGCGCTGGTGCGCCGCACCTGGGAGCCCACGCTCAGCGTCACCGGCGCCGAGGGCTTCCCGGCGCTGAAGGACGCGGGCAACGTGCTGCGCCCCTACACCGCCTTCAAGCTCAGCCTGCGCCTGCCACCGCTGGTGGACGCCGCCGCCTGCGTGCAGGAGATGAAGGCCCTGCTGGAGGACGGTGCGCCCTACCAGGCCAAGGTCACCTTCGCGCCCGACGGCGTGGCCAGCGGCTGGAACGCGCCGGCCATCGACCCCTGGTTCGAGACCGCCCTGAACGCCGCCAGCCAGGCACATTTCGGTTCGCCCTGCGGCTACATCGGCCAGGGCGGCACCATTCCGCTCATGAACATGCTGAGCCAGGGCTTTCCCAAGGCGCAGATGATGGTCTGCGGCGTGCTCGGCCCCAAGAGCAACGCCCACGGGCCCAACGAATTCCTGCACGTGCCCTATGCCAAGAAGCTCACCGCGGCCGTGGCCCAGGTGATCGCCAGCCTGCCCGCCGCCTGAACGCCGCCGCGCCATGCTGGACCTGCCCGAATCCACGCTGAGCCCCTTCACCGCCAGCGACGGCGAGAACCTCGCCGTGCAGGACTGGCCGCTGCCGCCGGGCGCGCGGCGCGGCACCGTGCTGCTGGTGCACGGCCTGGGCGAACATGCGGGCCGCTACGAGGCGCTGGCGCGGCGCCTGAACGGCTGGGGCTTCGCCGTGCGCGGCTACGACCACTATGGCCATGGCGATTCCGCCGGGCCGCGCGGCGGGCTGACCAGCGACCTGCGCCTGCTCGTCGACCTGGCCGATCTGGTGGACGCCACGCGCGCGCGCATGCGGCCGGGCGAGCCGCTGGTGCTGCTGGGCCACAGCATGGGCGGCCTGGTGGCGGCCCACTTCGTGGCGCGCGGCGTGCGGCCGGTGGAGGCGCTGGTGCTGTCCTCGCCCGCGCTGGCCACCTGCATGAACCCGGTGCAAAAACTGCTGCTGGCCACGCTGCCCAGGCTGGTGCCCCACCTGCGCGTGGGCAACGGGCTGAACCCCGAGCACCTATCGCATGACGCGGCCGTGGTCGCCGCCTACCGGGCCGACCGGCGTTGCCACGACCGCATCAGCGCGCGGCTGGCGCGCTTCATCGCCGACGCGGGCCCCGCCACGCTGGCACGCGCGGCGCAATGGACGGTGCCCACCCTGCTGTTGTGGGGCGAGGGCGACCGCATCGTCGACCCCGCGGGCAGCCGCGCCTTTGCCGCGGCGGCGCCGGCGGCGGTGGTGCGGGCCCGGGGCTTTGACGGCCTGTACCACGAGATCTTCAACGAGGCCGAGGCCGGGCCCGTGTGGGCCGAGCTGGAGCAGTGGCTGGGAGTGCGGGCCGGCGCGTAAGCGGCGGCCGGAGGGGCGGAACGGGGGGCTCCTGGCCCTCAAGGCTCCGGCGGGCTTGGGCTCCTGCTGCCCTTCTTCTCCACCGGGTTGGCCAGCAGCTTTTGCGCCGGATAGGCGCGCAGGAACTCCTTGGCCTTGGCCGCCTTGGCATCCAGCCAGGCGTCGTAGGCGCCCTCGTTCAGGATGGCCGGCATGCTCTTTTCGCTGCCGGGGGCCTGGTAGCGGTTCATCAGCGCATGCGCATTGGCGTTGACGGTGATGAGCGCATAGCTCAGCAGCTCCGTGCCGTCGGTATCGCGCCAGCGCGCCCACAGCCCGGCCACGCCCATGGGCTGGCCGTCCACCCGCGCGATCCGGGTGGGCCGGGCCTTGCCGCTGCGCCAGTCTTCGGCAATGAAGGCCATCATCGGCACGATGCAGCGCTGATTGGCCAGCCAGGCATCGCGGAACGCGGTGCTGGTGGACACCAGGTCGGACTTGGCGTTGACCAGCTTGGTGGCCCGCAGCTGTCCGTTGGCCGCCGACTTGGCCCAGTGCGGCACCAGCCCCCATTGCGCGGGCACCAGCAGGCGCACCGGAGCGGGAGGGGCGGACTCGGCGTCGGGCACGGGTGGCGGGTCCGCGGGGGCTTCTGGCGCAGCCGGCGTTTCGGCCAGGCTGCGGGCGATGAAGAAGCCGGGCTTGCGCGGCGTCATCTGCGGCTCGCCCAGCGGCTGCGGCGCAGGCACGCGAAAGGCGGCGGGGTACAGGGCGGCGCTGCGCAGGGCTTCGTATTGGGTGGTCATGGCGGCAATGGTATGCGTGCGGGCCCGCTGAACAGGGCGCTCAGGTCGTGATCGGCTTCAGCTCCGGCACGCCGCGCCGCTTGGCCACCGCGATGGGCGGCGCCCAGCGGCTGCCCGCCGGCTTCTTGCTGGTGACCAGCGTGATCTCGGCGGGCTCGAACACCTCCAGGTTGTGCGTGATCGGCGTGGTGAGCACGTACTGCGCGCGCGTGCTGCGCAGGAAATGGCCCACCAGCTGGATGTTGCGCACGTCCAGGTGGGCAAAGGGCTCGTCGATGAACACGAAGCCGCCCGAGCCGCTTTCCTCGTCCTTGAGCAGGCCCACCAGCAGGATCAGCGACTTGATCACCTGTTGCCCGCCCGAGGCCTCGCCGTCGTTCATGCCGATGCTGCCCTTGCCGTCGAAGGCGAAGTGCACCTTCAGGCCGGCCTGGGCGAGCACGGTGTCGTCGTTTTCCAGCAGCGGCAGGTCGGCCGCCACCTCCACGCCGGCCAGCGCCCCCAGCTCCTGGATGTTCTTGCGGTAGCGGCGCACGGTGCTGCGCAGCACCTCGATGTAGCTCTCGCGCGCGTTCAGCACGGCCGTGGCGGCCTGGACGTTCTTGACCTGGTGGTCGTCCAGGCTCATGGCCTGTTCGCGCACGGTCACGTCCATGCGGCGGTGGCGCTCCTCCACCGTGGCGTCCTGCTCCCAGGTGCCGTGCTCCAGGTCCTGCTCCACGGCGTGCAGGCGCAGCCGGGCCTGGGTGTCGTTCATGTATTCATCCACCAGCGCGGCCACGGCGGCGGGTGCGATCCAGCGCGCGGGGAACTGCCCGCGCTGCGACTGGCTGCGCGCCACCGCCCCGAGCTGCTGGCGGCGGCGCGCGCTCCACTCCTGCGCGGCGCGTTCGCTGTCGCCGCGGGCGCGCTGCAGCTGGGCCTCCAGCCGCTTGTGTTCCTCGGAAAAGGCGCGGTGGCGGTCGTGGGCGCGGGTGGCCTCCTGCTCCAGGCGCTGCCACAGCTGGGCGGCGGCCACGCGGGCCTGCTTGGCGGCGGGCAGGGCTTCGCGCGCCTGGGCGAACTCGTCGCTGCGGCGGGCCAGCTCCTCGGCGGCGCTGTGGCCCTCGAGGGCGCGGCGCGTGTCGGTGATCTGGCGCTTGAGGGCCATGAGAGAGTCCAGCACCGGTGCCAGCAGGCCGTCGATGCGCGCCAGCTCGCGTTCGGCGGCGCTGCGGCGGGCCTGCACGGCGCTGGCGCCGAACTGGTGGTCGTGGGCCTCCACCCACATGGAGCGGGCGCCGCGCCCGTCGTGCATGTAGGCCTGGGGCGTGATCCAGGTGCCGCCCAGCTTCTTGCCCTCGCGCGGGTCGGCCACGCAGCGCAGGCCTTGCAGCTGCTGCACCAGCCAGCGCGGCACGGGGGCGGTGAACTGCACATGCTCCAGCAGCGTGCCCGGCTCGCCCTTGAGGGCCGCCGAACCCGGCTCGACGATGTAGTGGCGGTAGCGCTCGCGCTCGCCCAGCTCCCAGGCCTCGGCGAGGTCTTTCTCCTTGTCCAGCAGCACCACCCAGCGGTGGCCGCGCAGCACGCCCTCGATGGCGGCGCGCCAGCGCTCGTCCCCCACCTCCACGACCTCGGCCACGAAGCGGTGGCCGATGCCGGCGTTGGCCAGCTGTTTGCGAAAGCGCAGCACCTCGGGCGGCAGCGGCGGCAGGTTCTGGCCCTCCAGCGCGGCGAGCTGGGCGGCGGCCAGCTTGCGGCGCTGGGCAAGCTGGCCGCGCTCGTCCTGCAGGGCCGATTCCTGGGCCTGCAGCGCCGACAGATGGGCCTGCAGCTCCTCGGCGTTGCTGCCCTTGTCCACCAGGGCCAGCAGCTCCTGCTCGCGCTGGGCCACCTTTTCCAGCGGCGCCTCGTGGCGCGTGGCCTCGTCGAGCCGGGTGCGGGCCTCGTCGCGCTCCACGCGCAGCTGCTCGGCCCGCTGCTGGGACTGCGCGCTCTCATGCAGCAGGTGCAGCAGGCGCTTGTTCTGCACGGCCTGTTCGGCCAGGGCGGAGCGGTGCTGGGTCTTGTGGCGGCGCAGCTCGCGCGACTGCTTGGCCAGCTGCTCGCGCTCGCCCCACCAGGACAGCACGGGCAGCACCTCGGTGGCCAGGCGCTCGCGCTCGGCCAGGCGCAGCTGCCAGGTCTTGTAGCTGGTCACGCGGTTGTGCAGCTCGGCCAGCTGGGCGCGGCTGTGGTCCAGCTCGCGCTCGGCCTGCTGCATCTCGCGGGCCAGCTGCTGCTGGTGCTCGCGCGCCTGGTCGTAGGCGTCCAGCACCTGCTGGTCGCCGAACACGTCGAACACCAGGCGCAGCAGCTCGCGCGGGCTGAACTCGCACAGCCGGTCGGTCTGGCCCTGCTCCAGCGAGAGCACGCGCGCGATCGCGGGCGACAGGCCGGCGGCCGACAGCACGCGGCCCCAGGCCTCCACGCCCATGAAGCCCAGGTCCTTCTCGGGCGCGCCCTGCAGCTGCTCGATGGACATGTCGCCCTCCAGCAGACAGTAGCGGCGCTGCCAGTCGCCGCCGTTCTTGTCGATGCGGCAGACCAGCGTGACCTGGTCGCTGTACAGCAGGCGGCGCGCGAACGGCCGGCTGGAGCTTTGCCGGCCCTGCGGCCGGTTGTCCACCACGGCGCGCAGCCAGGCGGTCTGCGCGCCGGCGTGGCGCGCGTAGGTGCGGTAGTCGCGCGGGGCCGAGCAGCGCAGGCCCAGCAGGGTGCGCATGGCGTCCAGCAGCGTGGTCTTGCCCGAGCCGTTGGGCCCGGCGATGGTGATGATGGATCCGTCCAGCGGCAGCGAGACACGCTGGCAGTAGTCCCAGTGGACGAGTTCGAGGGTCTGCAGGTGGAACAAGGCGTCAGTCCTCTTGCACCAGGGGTGCTTCCGTATTCATAGCTGTTTGCGCTTGTGTGGCGGGCGCTGGAGGCTGATTTGACTCATATTCCTGCGGGGCCGCGCGCTCGCGCACCAGCACGTCGGCCAGCGCGCCGTCGAGGATGCGCGGGGCCAGCACGTCGTAGTCCAGCAGCACGTCCAGCAGCGGGCCCTCGGCGATCTCGTCCTGGCGGCGCAGGATGAAGCCGTGGCGCTCCAGCAGCTTCAGGTTGGCGTCCAGCCGCAGCTTCTTGCCCAGCTGCGGGCCGTAGTCCTCCAGCAGCGTCTTGTATGACAGCACGGGGCTGACCAGGCTGGCCCGGGGCAGGGGCTTGGCGCCGGGAAAGAAGTCGTTCTGCCCCGCGTCGGCCTCCTCCACGCGGCTGGTCTGGCGCTCGCGCTTCGGTAAAACGATGAGCGCCCACAGCACGATCAGCAGGGCCTGCGCGTCGCGCGGCAGCTCCAGGTTGTTGTTGGCATTGCTGCCGGACTCGCCCATCACGCCGTTTTGCGCGGCGGGCAGCAGGGCCACGCTGACATGGTCGGCGTAGATGCTGTCCATCCAGCGCAGGCCGGACTGGGCCAGGCGCTGCTCCACCTGGGCAAAGAGTTCGGCATCGACCAGCGCGCGCTTCACGCGCGGGTGGTTGCGCGGCAGCCAGCGGCGCGTGAGCAGTTCGGCGATCAGCAGGGCGGCGTCATCCATGTATCTTCAATCCTTGGGGCCCTGGGGGCTGTCTTGTTCGGCGGGCACCAGGCGGCCGTGGCTGAGCAGCTCCACCTGGTGGTGGTCCAGCGCCTCGGCCTCGGGCTGCCAGGCGATGCGCCAGGGCTGGCGCGCCAGCTCGCCCGTCAGGCCCGGCAGCACGGCGGCCTGCGGGTCGCCCAGCAGGGGCATGAGCTGGGCCTTGTAGGCCAGCTGGGCGTAGCGCGTGGCGCCGGGGCGCGGGCCCAGCAGGGCCTCGGCCACGGTGCGGGCGCCGGGGTCGCCCGCGCCGGCCCAGTCCGCCAACAGGCGGTTCAGGTCGCCCAGCTCGCGCGGCAGGGCCACGGCGGTGAGCGTGCCGACCGGCGCGCTCTGGGCCGCGGGCAGCGCCTCGGCCTGCTCGGGCTGGGGGCGGTCGCGCTCGAACTCGGCCTCCACCACGTCCAGCAGCTCGTGCGGCGCCAGCGTGGCAAAGGCCGTGGGGTGGGCCACGGCGCCGTCCAGCAGCCGGTGCAGCAGCGGCGCGGACTGCAGCCAGCGCTTCACGTCGGTGCTGGTGATGCCGGTGGTGCCCAGCGTCACGCGCTGGCGGTCCACCTGCTGCAGCGCTCGGTTGAACTGGCTGGCCATGGCCAGCAGGCGCGACTGGGCCTGGCCCAGGCCGCGCGCGGCGCGCTCCAGCAGGATGTGGCCGTGGCTGTTGCCGATGATGGCGGTGATGGCGTCCGAGGCCCGGTCGATGAGCTGGGCCGCGCGGTCGTAGCGCTTGCGCGCCTCGCGCAGGCGGAACTCCGAGCCGCTGGCGATGGCGTCGGAAAACTCGCCGTGCAGGCGCGCCAGCTGCGCGTGCAGCATCTGCACCTGGCCCGCGTCCACGCTGCCGAGCTGGTTGGCGCCCACCACCTGGCCGAGCAGGGCGGCCAGCTCGCCGCCGTCGCCGTCGTCCTCGGGCAGCTCGCTGGTCAGCGGCGCCAGCAGGCCGGCCATGTGCTGGGCCAGCGGCGGCAGGCTGTAGCTGCGCAGGCTCTCGTCCCAGACCAGCAGGCCCACGTCGCGAAAGCGCTTGAGCACGGTCTCCAGCGCCTCGGGGCGCAGGGCGTGGAAGAGCTCGTCGATGCGCTCGCGCGGCAGCTGCGCGTCGCCCTGGGCGGCCAGCTGCAGAAACACCCACACGCGCAGCTGCACCAGCGCCGCCGGGCCGTGGAACAGGCCGCTGAGCGCCTGGGTGAGCGGCTGCTGGCGCGACAGGCGCCACAGCAGCGGCGCGTCCTGCGCGGCATCGGCGTCGCGGAAGAAGTCCGCGATCGCGCCCACGCCGCCGTCCAGCGCCTCGTCGGCGCCCTGCGGCGCCAGGTCGTCGGGGAGCAGCGCGCGCATCAGACCAGCCCCAGCACGGCCAGCGCGGCGACCGAGGCGGTCTCGGCCCGCAGCACGCGCGCCCCCAGGCTGGCCGGCGCAAAGCCCTGGGCCAGGGCGGCGTCTTCCTCCTGCGCGGTCAGGCCGCCCTCGGGGCCGTGCAGCACCCAGACGGCACCGGCCTGGGCGGCGGCCTCGCGCAGCGGGCGGCTGCCGTCCCGCAGCGACAGCAGCATGCGCGCCGCGCCCTCGGCCTGTGCGGCGGCGGGCTGGCGGCGCAGCCAGTCGGCCAGCGGCAGGGGGGCGGCGACCTGCGGCACGCGGTTGCGGCCGCACTGCTCGCAGGCGGCCACGGCGATCGCCTGCCAGTGCTGCTGGCGCTTGGCGGCGCGCTCGCCCGCCAGCTTGAGCACGCTGCGCGCCGCGGCGATGGGCTGGATGCTGGCGGCGCCCAGTTCGGTGGCCTTTTCCACCAGCCAGTCCATGCGCTCGTTGGCGGGCATGCCCACCACCAGGTGCACGGCGCGGGCGGCCTCGCGCTCGACGGCGGTGTGTGCGCCGATCTCCACGTCCACGTCGGAGCGGCCCATGCGCGTGACGGTGGCGGTCCATTCGCCGCCCTCGCCGTTGAACACAGTGATCGCGTCGCCCGGCTGCAGGCGCAGCACCTGCACATGGCGCGCGGCCGTGGGCGGCAGCGCGAGCCGGGCGCCGGGGGCCAGGGGCAGGGGGCAGTGAAAGCGGGGCATGTGATTCAAAAATAGGAGCTGCCAGCGCTTGATGGATAAGCGCTGGAGGCCAATTTGATTAGTAAAAGCTAAACGCGGCCGAAGGCGTAGCCCATGGCGGCCTGCGTGCCTTCGAGCTCGTCCACCAGCCGCAGCAGGGGCGACAGCTCGCGGTAGCGGCCGGCCGTCTGGCGGATGTAGCCGATGAAGCGCGGTGCGTCTGCCAAGTACTTGGGCTTGCCGTCGCGCAGCGTCAGGCGGGCGAAGATGCCGGCCACCTTCAGGTGGCGCTGCAGGGCCATGAAGTCCACGGCGCGGTAGAAGTCGCCGAAGTCCGCGCCCCAGCCGCTGTCGCTGGCCGCGCCCAGAATGCCCGCGCGGCGGGCCTTCTCCCAGTAACGCACGGTAATGTCGATGACGAAATCCTCGTCCCAGCTGATGAAGGCGTCGCGCATCAGGCTGGCGATGTCGTAGGTCACGGGGCCGTACACGGCGTCCTGGAAGTCCAGCACGCCCAGGCGGCCGTCGGCACCCACCATCAGGTTGCGCATCATGAAGTCGCGGTGCACGTACACGCTGGGCGCGGCCAGGTTCTGGGCCACGATGGCGTCGAAGGCCTTGGCCAGCGTGGTCTGCTGGGCGTCCGTCAGCGTGGCCTGGCGGTGGCGCGCGATGTACCAGTCGGGAAACAGCTGCAGCTCGCGGCGCAGCAGCGGCTCGTCATAGGCCGGCAGCACGCCGGGGCGCGAGGCGCGCTGCCAGTCGATGAGCAGGTCCACGGCCTGCAGGTACCAGGCGTGCGCGGCCTGGGGGTTGGCCGGGTCCAGCCGCTCGATGGCCGTCTGTTGGCCCAGGTCGCTCAGCAGCATGAAGCCGTGGGCCTCGTCCCAGGCTTGGATCTGCGGCACGCGCATGCCCGCCGCGTCCAGCAGCTGCTGCACCTGCACGAAGGGGCGGCAGTCCTCCTTGTCGGGCGGGGCGTCCATGACAATGCGGCTGCCGCCGTCCTGGGCCTGCAGGCGCAGGTAGCGGCGAAAGCTGGCATCGGCCGAGGCGGGGCACAGGCTGGCCGGCAGCAGGCCGTGCGCGGCCGCCACGGGGCCCAGCCAGGCCTCGAAGGCGGCCTGGCGGGCCGGGTCGCTCCAGTGCACGGCGTTCGCGTCGCCGGGGGCCGCGGCCGGGAAAGGGGAAGAGGGGTGGCTCATGGATAATCGGATTCTACAAACCCGGCCTGCCCGGACCGGGGGGGCCGCGCCGCCGCCGGGCGCCGCCGACCGTCTCAATCCATGGACCGCCCCTTCTTGCCTTACGCCCTGCCCGCCAAGACGCCATCCGCTGCCACCGCGCCGCTGCCGCCGCGCCGCACGCTTGCGCGGCTGGCGGCCCTGATGCTGTGCGGCGTGCCGCTGGCGGTGCTGGCCCAGGCGGGCGAGGCCGCGGGCGGTCCGGCCGAGGCCGCCCCCGCGTTGCGCCCCAGCCCGCGCCTGCAGGAGGTGCTGCCCTACGGGCTGCGCGAGCAGCTGCCGGTGTTCGTGCGCGGCGACCGGGTCACGGGCCAGCCGGACATCCGGGCCACCATCGAGGGCAATGCCGAGCTGCGCCGCGGCGACACGGTGATCCACGCCGACCGCATGGAATACGACATGCCCGACGACCGCGCCAAGGCGAGCGGCCATGTGCGCATCAACCGTGCGGGCAATCAGTACGAAGGCACGCAGCTCGACCTGCAGGTGGATGCCTTCATCGGTTTTTTCAGCGACGCGCGCTACCGTTTCCTGGAAACCTCGGCCCATGGCGAGGCCACGCGCGTGGATTTCCTGGACCGCGACCGTTCGCTGGTGCACGACGCCACCTACACCACCTGCGAACGCACCGACGAAACCACGTGGCAGCCCGACTGGATCCTGCGCGCCAAGCGCATCCACCTGGACCAGGTGGAGGACGTGGGCACGGCCGAGGACGGCGTGCTGGAGTTCAAGGGCGTGCCCGTGCTGCCGATCCCGCACATCACCTTTCCGCTGTCGGACCGGCGCAAGTCCGGCCTGCTACCGCCCACGCTCGGGCTGGACAGCGTGAGCGGCCTGGAATATGCGCAGCCGTACTACTGGAACATCGCGCCCAACCGCGACGCCACCATCACGCCCATGCTCATGTCCCGGCGCGGCGTGGCCCTGCGCGGCGAGTTCCGCTACCTGGAGCCGCGCTACAGCGGCGAGCTGAGCGGCGACTACATGCCCAGCGACCGCCTGCGCGACCGTGATCGCTGGGCCTACGGCATCAAGCACCGCGCCGCGTTCGACACGCCCGTGGGCGGCTTGGGCCTGGGGATCGACATCAAGCGCGTGAGCGACGACGACTACTGGCGCGACTTCTCGCAGCGCGGCAGCAGCCGCGGCGGCGTCAACGACCAGCTCACGCAGCGCCTGCTGCCGGGCGATGCGTCGCTGAACTGGGCGCGCGGCGAGCATGCGCTGACGCTGCGCACCCTCAAGTGGCAGACGCTGCAGGACGTGAACTCGCCCATCATCCCGCCATATGACCGCCTGCCGCAGCTGCGCTGGCATTACCAGCCCATGCAACTGGGCGGCGGCTTCGACGCCAGCGCCGAGGCGGACTACACCAGCTTCCAGGCCGACCGCGCGTTCACCGGCCAGCCCAATGCCAAGCGCAGCTATGCCATGGCGCAGATCAGCCGGCCCTTTCTGGCGCCGGCAGGGTTCGTCACGCCGCGGCTGCAGCTGCACAGCACGCATTACGAATTCGACGCCCCGCTGGCCAACGGCCAGCGCACAGCCAACCGCACGCTGCCGACCTTCAGCCTGGACAGCGGGCTGGTGTTCGAGCGCGACACGAATTACTTCGGCCGCGGCTTCCTGCAGACGCTGGAGCCGCGCGCCTTCTACACCTACACGCCGTTCCGCGACCAGCGCCTGCTGCCCGTGTACGACACGGCGGCGAACGACTTCAACTTCGCCTCGATCTATTCCGAGAACGCCTTCGGCGGCAACGACCGCCTGGCCGACAACAACCTGCTCACGCTGGGTGTGACCACGCGCCTGCTCGATCCCGCATCGGGCGCCGAGGCCGCGCGCTTCGGCGTGGCGCAGCGCCTGCGCTTTTCCGACCAGCAAGTGACCATGCCCGGCGGCGCGCCGGTCAGCGAGCGGCTGTCGGACATGCTGCTGGGCGCGGGCATCAACTGGACGCCGCAGTGGGGCTTCGACACCACCGTGCAGTACAACCCCAAGACCGGGCGCTCGCTGCGCACCACGGTGGGGGCCCGCTACTCGCCCGGCAACTACCGCACGGTGAGCGCGGCCTACCGCATGCAGAAGGTGACGGGCCTGATCAACGAGCCCAGCGAGCAGGTCGACATGGGCTGGCAGTGGCCGCTCAACGACCTGTGGGGCGACCGTGGCGACAAGCCCGCCTCGGGCGGGCGCTGGTACAGCGTGGGCCGCCTGAACTACAGCCTGCATGACCGCAAGCTCGTGGACACCGTGGTGGGCCTGGAGTACGAGAGCTGCTGCTGGATCGGCCGCGTGGTGCTCGAGCGCCTGCAGCGCAGCGTGAACACGTCCAACACCCGGCTCATGTTTCAGATCGAGTTCATCGGTTTCTCGCGGCTGTCGCTGGGCTCCAACCCGCTCACCAGCCTGAAGCAGAATGTGCCGCGCTACCAGTTCCTGCGCGAAAACGTGACCACTCCGAGCCGCTTCACCAACTACGATTGACCGCATCCCGCCGCACCGGTCCGGCCGTGCGGCAGCCTTGCATCATGAATTTCCACAATGCCATGAAACAACGTGCTTTGACCCTGGGCCTGGCCTGTCTGACCGCCCTCGCCCCACTGGCGCCCACGGGCGCCCTGGCGCAGGGGTTGCGCCCTTCCGCGGGCGCGGGCATGCCGCGCCTGCCCTCGGCGGCCACGCTGCTCCCGCCGGAGGGCGGCACCTCGGGCCCGGTATCGCGCCAGGCGGACTACATCGTGGCCGTGGTGAACTCCGAGCCCATCACCAACAACGAGGTGCGCCAGCGCACCGAGCGCGTGCAGCAGCAGCTGGCCAGCCAGGGCGGCGCCGTGCCGCCGCACGACCTGCTGGCCAAGGACGTGCTCGAGCGCCTGATCCTGGAGAAGATCCAGGTGCAGCTGGCCCGCGAGACCGGCATCAAGGTGGACGACTACGCCGTCAACCAGGCCGAGCAATCGGTGGCGCGGCAAAACAATGTGAGCGTGGACGAGATGCACCGGCGGCTGGCCGCCGACGGCATCAGCCGGGAGCGCTTCCGCGAGGAGCTGCGCAGCCAGTTGCTGGCGCTGCGCGTGCGCGAGCGCGACGTGGAATCGCGCGTGCGCGTGAGCGACCTGGAGGTGGACCAGTATCTGCGCGACCAGCAAAAGGGCGCCGGGGCCGGCAAGCTGGAGCTCAACCTGGGCCATATCCTGGTGAAGGTGCCTGAGAACGCCAGCCCTGAAGCGGCCACGCAGCGCGGCGTGCGTGCGCAGGAGGTGCTGGCCAAGCTGCAGGCCGGCGGCGAGTTCGGTGCGCTGGCGCGCGAATATTCGGACGCGCCCGAGGGCGCGAACGGCGGGCTGCTGGGCCTGCGCCCGGCCGACCGGTATCCCGAACTGTTCGTGAACGCCACGCAGCAGGCCGGCGTGGGCAGCGTGGTCGGCCCGCTGCGCTCTCCGGCAGGTTTCCACATCCTGAAGGTGGTGGACAAGACCTATGGCGGCGTGGCCGCGACGGCCGTGCAAAGCCATGCGCGGCACATCCTGCTGCGTACGAACGCGGGACTGACGGAGCGCCAGGCCGCGGAGCGGCTGGAGGACCTGCGCGACCGTATCGTGCGTGGCGCCGATTTCGCCGCGCTGGCGCGCGAATATTCGCAGGATGGCAGCGCCAAGGAGGGCGGCGACCTGGGCTGGGCCTCGCCTGGGCGCTATGTGCCCGAATTCGAGGAGGCGCTCGCTGCGCTGCGCCCCGGCGAGGTCAGCCGCCCCGTGGTGTCGCGCTTTGGCGTGCACCTGATCCAGCTGCTGGAGCGCCGCGAGGCCAAGCTCACGCAGCGCGAGCAGCGTGACATGGTGCGCGACGCCGTGCGCGAGAAGAAGCTCGACGAAGCCTTCGCCACCTGGATCCAGGAGGCGCGCGCCCGGGCCTATGTGGAATACCGCGACGCTCCCCAATGATGAATTTGGCCCCCACGGTCGCCCACTGCATGTGGCTCCCTGCCCCCCGAGGGGGCCGCATTTTGCCTTGGGGCGGCCCGGTGGCAAAACCATGAAACACATTCCACGCAAGCGTTTCGGCCAGCATTTCCTGAGCGATCCGGGCATCATCGACGCGATCGTGCGCGCCATTGCCCCCAAGGCCGGTCAGCCCATGGTGGAGATCGGGCCCGGCCTGGCCGCGCTGACCCAGCCGCTGGTCGAGCGCCTGGGCCGGCTCACGGTGATCGAGCTGGACCGCGACCTGGCGGCGCGCCTGCGCCAGCACGGGCAGCTTGATGTCATCGAGTCCGATGTGCTGAAAGTGGATTTTGCGCAGGTGGCGCAAGCGCTGAATGCTCCTAAAATAAGAGTAGCGGGCAACCTGCCCTACAACATCTCCACGCCCATCCTGTTCCATCTGTTGGAGCATGTGCAGGTCATCGAGGACCAGCACTTCATGCTGCAAAAGGAGGTCATCGACCGCATGGTGGCGGAGCCCGCCACGGGTGCCTATGGCCGGCTGTCGGTGATGCTGCAGTGGCGCTACGCCATGGAGGACGTGCTGTTCGTGCCGCCCGAGAGCTTCGACCCGCCGCCGCGCGTGGATAGCGCCGTGGTGCGCATGCTGCCCCATGCCGCGCCGGCGGCCGTGGATGTGGCGCTGCTGTCGGAATTGGTGCAGGTGGCCTTCAGCCAGCGCCGCAAGCTGCTGCGCCATGCCCTGGGGCGTTGGCTGGAGGGGCGCGGCTATGCCGGCGGCTTCGACACCCAGCGCCGTGCCGAAGAGGTGCCGGTGGCTGACTACGTGGCGCTGGCGCGGGAACTGGCGCCGGTGTGAGAAGGGGCGCAGGCGCTGCGCCCGCTCAACCGCCAGAGGACGGAAAGGGACAGGTCAGGCGGCGGCGAGCCAGTAGCCCGCATTGAACGGGCTGCTCATGCGCAGCGCCAGGGGCGATACGTCCACGAGCTTGTCCGTCGGCATGGATTCGCCCGCGGCATCGATCGCGATCTCTATGGCCTGCGACGGGGCGCCGCACTGCGCCTCATCGGCCCGTTCCGCCTGGCCAGCGGTTGCGGAACGGGCTACAGAAAAGAATAGAAGCAGCGGAACGAGATCTTGCGGTCGCTCCAGTAGTCGGCGGCGTCGCGGAAGATGTCCAGCAGCTGCTCGCGCGCTTCCTTGTCGAACTTGGCAGTGATGGGAATCTGCTCCAGCACCACGATGAAGCCAGGCTGGGGGCCCGACTTGTGCAGCGGGTCGGTCATGCAGTCGTACAGCGCGTCGAAATTCTTGCCGAAATGCGCCGGGAAGGTGAACTGCGAGGCGATCAGATCCAGGATGTCCTGCTTGGACTGCGCGTGCGCCAGGTTGGCGTACAGGAAGTGGTAGCCCAGGGCGCGTGCCGTGTCTTGCAGGTCGTGCACCCTGAAGGCGCGAATCGACTGCACGATATTGCTACGCACACCGCGCAAGAGAGTTTCCTGGTCTTTACGAAGTGGTGTTTCCATCTCCGTTGCTCTTTCTTGTAGAGGTCTACGAAAAGAAGTGCCCGCAGGCCCGGAGGAGGCTTGCGGATCAAAAAAACGATGACGCGATTCAGCCGCGCCCATCATGGCCTCTGCGGCCGCAGGGGCGCCCGAAGTTCATTCCCTGATTTCTCGAAAACTCGCGTAGTGGTCGCTGGTGTAGTAGCAGGCATCCGGCGTGCGCGGGGCGCCACCGCAGACGATGCGCCGCGCGCCACGATGGCGCAACCCTGGTGTCCGCACGGTGTATTCACGGTAATAACCACGCTTTTTCTGGGGGAGCAGCCGCTCGCGATTGCCGAATACCGAACCATCCTTGTCGTAGGGAAACGGCCCGCCCTCACGAATCAGCGCGTAGGTCGAACGCCCCTGGGGAGGAAGCTCGGCCAGCGCGATGGAGGAAGAGACGGGGGTGTCGGGTGCCTGCCGCGCGGACGCCGAAGCCGGTGCAAGCACGACCGCAGCACCCAGAGCGCACGCCACAATTGCCTTGTACGCCCGGATGGCGACAGCCTTCAACATCCACTACACCTTTCAGAAACTACGGGTTAACCCGAAATTTCGAGCCGATAGTGTGACAAAAAGCCCCCCAAAAGGCAAGCGTCTGCCCAAAAAATGGGCAGACGCGGTGTGGGTTCACACTGTTTGATAGATAGTGTCTGCTTTTTATGACAGATTCTTCTTACCGAGCCGCGTTGGCGTCGGCCACGGTGAGTGCGGTCATGTTGACGATGCGGCGCACGGTGGCGCTGGCGGTGAGGATGTGCACAGGCTCCCCGGCGCCCAGCAGCACCGGGCCGATGGCGATGTTGCCGCCCGCCGCCGTCTTCAGCAGGTTGTAGGAGATGTTGGCGGCATCGATGTTGGGCATGACCAGCAGATTGGCATCACCAGCCAGGGTGCTGTGGGGCATGAGGGCGCTGCGCGCCTTGCCGTCCAGCGCCACGTCGCCGTGCATTTCCCCGTCCACCTCCAGCCAAGGGGCCTGGATGCGCAGCAGGTCCAGCGTCTCGCGCATCTTCACGGCGCTGGGCTGGTTGCTGGAGCCGAAGTTGGAGTGCGACAGCAGCGCCGCCTTGGGCTTGATGCCGAAGCGCATCATCTCGCCGGCCGCCATGATGGTGATCTCCGCGAGCTGTTCGGCGGTGGGGTCGTAGTTGACATGCGTGTCCACCACGAAAACCTGTCGGTCGGGCAGCAGCAGGCCGTTCATGCAGGCATAGGTGTTCACGCCGGCGCGCTTGCCGATCACCTGGTCGATGTACTGCAGGTGGTGGGCCGTATGGCCCCAGGTACCGCAGATCAGTCCATCCACCTCGCCCTTGTGCAGCAGCATGGTGCCGATCAGTGTGAGACGGCGGCGCATCTCGATCTTGGCAATGGGCACCGTGACGCCCTTGCGCTCCGTCATGCGGTGGTAGGTCTGCCAGAAGTCGCGGTAGCGGTGGTCCTGCTCCACGTTGACCACGTCGTAGTCCTGGCCCTCCTTCAGGCGCAGGCCGAACTTCTCGATGCGCTGGGCGATGATGGCCGGGCGGCCGATGAGCGTGGGGCGGGCAATCTTCTCGTCCACCACGATCTGCGCCGCGCGCAGCACGCGCTCCTCTTCGCCCTCGGAGTAGGCCACGCGCTTTTTCGTCGCCATCTTGGCCGCCGTGAAGATGGGCTTCATGGTGGTGCCGGAGGCGTAGACGAAGGTCTGCAGATGGTCGCGGTAGGCGTCCATGTCGGCCACGGGGCGCAGGGCCACGCCGCTGTCGGCCGCGGCCTGGGCCACGGCCGGCGCAATCTTCATCATGAGCCGCGGATCGAACGGCTTGGGGATCAGGTATTCGGGGCCGAAGGCCAGCGGCTCACCCACATAGGCGGCGGCCACCACCTCGCTTTGCTCGGCCTGCGCCAGCTCGGCAATGGCGTGGACGGCGGCGATTTCCATCTCCGTGGTGATGGTCGTCGCGCCGCAGTCCAGTGCGCCGCGGAAGATGTAGGGGAAGCACAGGACGTTGTTGACCTGGTTAGGGTAGTCGGTGCGACCCGTAGCGATGATGGCATCGTCGCGCACGGCCTTCACGTCCTCGGGCGTGATCTCCGGGTTGGGATTGGCCAGGGCGAAGATCAGCGGACGGGGCGCCATCTTGCGCACCATGTCCTTCTTGAGCACGCCGCCGGCCGACAGGCCCAGAAAGACGTCGGCATCCTCGATGGCTTCGGAGAGCGTGCGCTGCGGCGTGTCCTGAGCGAACTGCGCCTTGTCCTCGTCCATGAGTTCGGTACGGCCCTTGTAGACCATGCCGGCAATGTCGGTCACCCAGACGTTCTCGCGCGGCAGTCCCAGCTTGACCAGCAGGCCCAGGCAGGCCAGCGCCGCCGCGCCGGCGCCCGAGACCACGAACTTCACCTGCTTGATGTCCTTGCCGGCCACCTTCAGCCCGTTGAGGATGGCAGCGCCGACGACGATGGCCGTGCCGTGCTGGTCGTCATGGAACACCGGAATGCTCATGCGCTCGCGCAGCTTGCGCTCGACGTAGAAACAGTCGGGGGCCTTGATGTCCTCCAGGTTGATGCCGCCGAACGTCGGCTCGAGCGAGGCGATGATCTCGATGAGCTTGTCCGGGTCCTTCTCGTCGATCTCGATATCGAACACGTCGATGCCCGAGAACTTCTTGAACAGCACTCCCTTGCCTTCCATCACCGGCTTGCCGGCCAGCGCACCGATGTCGCCCAGGCCCAGGACGGCCGTGCCGTTGGTCACCACGCCGACCAGATTGCCGCGCGCGGTGTAGCGGAAGGCGGCGGCCGGGTCTTTGACGATTTCCTCGCAGGGTGCGGCCACGCCGGGCGAATAGGCCAGGGCCAGATCGTGCTGGTTGACCATCTGCTTGGTCGCCGCGATGGTGATCTTGCCGGGCTGGGGAAACTCGTGGTACTCAAGCGCGGCGCGGCGCAGCAGGGCGCGTTTGTCGGTGGAATTCGGGGCCGTGTTCTCAGGCATCAAGCGTCTCCAGCGAAGGCAGGGCCGACGGGCGAATCGCTTGCTTCTGCGCACCGTCAGCAGGGTGTAAGGGGGTGCCGATTGTAGGCCGTGCGGCTGGCGGCCAGCCCCCGAGTGGAACAGTTGTGACCGTTGCGTGCCCAATGGCCCTGGCTGGTGCGAGATATGTCAAAGACTGTCCAGCGGGTAGACCGGACGGCTCACGCGCGTGAAAGGGAACCGCGCGTAGTCCGAGGTGGTCACCCCGGGGCTGTCGCATTCCACGAGCCCCTGGGACAGCGGCACAAACACCGGCCGGCAGTACATGCGCGACTTGAGCAGCAGGAAACGAAAGCGGGTGGGGTCCATCCCCACGCAATGGAATACGCCCAGATCCCAGGGTTCATGCGTCTGTTCTGTCACCACGATCTGCGCGGGCCCGATGTCGAGGCACACCGCCCGCCCCATGTGGCAGCGCTGACCCGTGTAGATCGGGCCCGTGACGGTGTAGGCACCATCGCTCACGGCGCGGACCCGGCCGCGCACGCGCAGGGGGCGCTTGTGCAGTCCGATGCGTTCGAGCGATACCTTGTTGCCCAGTTCCATTTCCACTTCGGCGCCTTCGCCGGCGGTGCTGAGCAGCGCCACGGCCTCGGGGTCGCACAGCGGACCCATGGCGATGCCCGAGAGCCCCTGCGCCAGCGCGGCCTGCAGCACGTCCATGGTGTCGCAGGTGCCGCCCGACATGCAGTTGTCGCCATGGTCGAGCAGCAGCACGGGGCGCGTGGCGTTGTTGGCCAGGGCCTGGGCGCGGCGCAGTGATTCTTCCAGCGGCTCGCTGCGGTACACGTACTCTTCGCGCCGCTCCCAGATCTGCCGAGCCAGTCCGTCCACGGCGGCCTGGGCGGCGGAGTCTTCCTCGCGGCAGGTGGCGACCACGCTCACGCAGGGCGCCTCGATGTCGGCCAGCGAGAAGCCGCCGAACACCGACACGGCGGGCAGTCCGCCGCGCTCCAGGCCGCGCGCGGCCTCCACGGCATCGCGCATGGGGCCCTGGAGCGTGGTGCTGCGCAGTGTGTGGCTCATGAGCGGCAGGCGGTGCCAGCGCACGCGGTAGTGCGCCTCGCCGCGCAGCATCTGCAGCAGCAGGCGACCCACATGCTCACCGGTCTCGTACATGTCGATGTGCGGATAGGTCTTGAAGCCCACCATCACGTCGGCATGGCCCACCATCTTCTCGGTGATGTTGCCGTGCAGGTCCAGCGCTACGCCCAGGGGCACGCCGGGCGCGGCGGCGCGCACGCGCGCGAGCAGGTCGCCCTCGCCGTCGTCGGTGTGCTCGGCCACCATGGCGCCGTGCAGGTCGAGCAGGATGGCGTCGCAACCCGGGACGGCTTCCACGATGCGGCGCGTGAGCTCGTCGTAGGCCTTTGCGTGCACGGGGCCGCTTGGGTTTGCCGTGGCCGACACGGGCGTGACCAAGGTGGCGCCCAGGCCTTCGGCCAGTTCGATGAAGGCGGCCATGGCCGTGCGCATGCCCTTGTTGGCGCGCAAGGCGTCTTCGCCGTAGGTGGGCGAGAACGCCTCGATGGGCGTGGGTACGGGCGAGAAGGTATTGGTCTCGTGGTTCAGTCGCGCGATCAGGATCTTCATGCCACCACCCCGGCGCTGGCCAGCATGGCGCGCAGCAGCACGTTGCAGCCGGCCTCCAGGTGCTCCGGCTCTGCGTCCTCGATCTCGTTGTGGCTGATGCCGTCGGCGCAGGGCACGAAGATCATGGCGGCCGGCGCCACGCGCGCCACATAGACGGCGTCGTGGCCCGCGCCGCTCACCACGTCCATGCTGCCATAGCCCAGGTCGGCGGCGTTGGCGCGCACGGCCTCCACCAGGTGCGGCGTGAACGGCTGCGGCGGGAAGTACACCACCTGCTCCACGTTGATGGAAAGGCCGCGCTCGGCGGCAATGCGTGCACAGGCGGTGCGCAGCGCCGCATCCATGTCCAGCAGCTGGGTGTCGTCGGGTGCGCGCAGATCCACGCTGAGTTTCACGCGGCCCGGAATCACGTTGCGCGAGTTGGGGTGCACCTCCAGCGAGCCCACGGTGCCGCGCGCATGCGGCAGGCGGTCCATGGCGATGCGGTTGACTTCGGTCACGAGCTGGCTGGCGGCCAGCAGCGCGTCGCGCCGCAGCTCCATGGGCGTGGGGCCGGCGTGGGCCTCCATACCCTGCACGGTGACGTCGTACCAGCGCTGACCCAGTGCAGCCTGCACCACGCCGATCACGCGCTGGTGGTTCTCTAGCACCGGCCCCTGTTCGATATGGGCCTCGAAATAGGCGCCTACGGCAGGGGCCGGACCGGCTTCGCCCGCGTAGCCGATGGTGCGCAGGGCCTCGGCCACACTCACGCCCTGTGCGTCGCGCTGGGCCAGCGCATGCTCCAGCGTGAAAGCGCCCGCGAAAACGCCCGAGCCCATCATCACCGGCACGAAGCGCGAACCCTCCTCGTTCGTCCATACGGCCACCTCGATGGGCGCGCGCGTGCGCACGCCGGCGGCGTTGAGCGTGCGCACCACCTCCAGGCCTGCCATCACGCCGTAGTTGCCGTCGAACTTGCCACCCGTGGGCTGGGTGTCGATGTGGCTGCCCGTCATCACGGATGGCAGGTTGTCATCGGCTCCCGCGCGGCGCGCGAAGATGTTGCCGATCGCGTCCACGCGGATGGTGCAGCCGGCTTCGCGTGCCCACTGCGTGAAGAGGTCGCGGCCCTGGTGGTCCAGGTCGGTGAGGGCGATACGGCACACGCCGCCCTTGGGTGTTCCGCCGATGTGGGCGAGGTCCATCAATGATTGCCACAGACGTGCGCCGTCGATGCGCAGCGCCGCGGTGCCAGCGGAAAGGGGGGAGGTGGTGAGGTCCATGGAAATTCTCCGGTTCAAGGCCGCGTCACGCTCAGGCGCACAGGCCGGCGCCAAGGGGGCGGGCTGGGCAAGGAAAGAGCGTCAGGCCATGCCTACGCCGAGGTAGCGGTCCTTCACGGCGTCGTCCGCCAGGAAGTCGTCGTTGGTGGCCGTGTGCACGATCGAACCCTGTTCGATGATGTAGTGCCGGTCTGCGAGCTGGGTGCAGACCTCCAGGTTCTGCTCCACGAGCAAAATGGCCACACCGGCGGCCTTGATGGTCTTGAGCTGTGCCACGATCTCCTCGACGATCACGGGCGCCAGCCCTTCCACGGGCTCGTCGAGCATGAGCAGGCGCGGTGCGTTCATGAGCGCCCGGCCAATGGCCAGCATCTGTTGCTCTCCGCCCGAAAGCTGGCCGCCACCGTTGGTGCGGCGCTCCTTGAGGCGCGGAAAGATGCGGTAGATGTCGGGCAGTTGCCAGGGCGACTTCTTGCGCTGGCCCAGCATCAGGTTCTCCTCCACCGTGAGCAGCTTGAAGATGCCGCGGTGCTCGGGCACCAGACAGACACCGCGCTGCGCCACATGGTGCGTGGCGAGCTGGTGCACGGATTTGCCGCCGAAGCGGATCTGCCCCTGCGTTGGCGCCATCACGCCAGCAATGGTCTTGAGCGTGGTGGTCTTGCCCGCGCCATTGCGGCCCAGCAGGGTGACCAGCTCGCCGTCGCCGATCTGTAGCGAGACGCCCTGCAGCACATGGCTCTTGCCGTAATGGGCGTGGATGCTTTCCACGGACAGCAGCGTGTTCATGCCTTGCCTCCGGTGATCATGTTGCCCAGATAGGCGGTGCGCACGCGCTCGTCGCCGCGGATCTCGTGGGGCAGGCCCTCGGCCAGCACGCGGCCCTGCTGCATCACGGTGATGGTGTCGGAGATGTCCATGACGATGCCCATGTTGTGTTCGATGAGCACGACGGTGTGCTCGTCCTTCAGCCCCTGGATCAGCCGCTTCATTTCGTCGAGGTCATCGATGCCCATGCCCGAGGTCGGCTCGTCGAGGAAGATGGCCTTGGGCCTGGCGGCCAGCGCCATGCCCACCTCCAGGCGCCGCTGCTGGCCATGTGACAGGTTGCCCACCGGCGTGTCGGCATGGCGCTCTAGCCCCAGGCGTGCGAGCACGCCGGCCACCGTGTCGGCGCAGGAACGTCGGCCCACGGGGGCCTGCCAGCAGTTCAGTGCCACCAGGGGGGACACGCCCTGCGCGGCCAGGCGTAGGTTCTCGCGCACGGGCAGGGTGGGGAACAGGCTGGTGACCTGGAACGAGCGCGCCATGCCGCGGCGCACGCGGCGGTGGTCGGGTTCGCGTGTCACGTCGTGACCGTCGAACACGATGCGCCCACCGCTCACCTGCTTGGTGCCCGTGAGCATGTGGAACAGCGTGGTCTTGCCCGCGCCGTTGGGGCCGATCACCGAGTGCACGGTGTTGGCGCGCACCTTCAGGTCCACGCCGCCCAGGGCAACGAACTTGTCGTAGCGCTTCTCGACGCCCCGGGCTTCGAGCAGGATGGGGGATGCTGTGGCGGCGCTCATGCGTGGCCTCCCTTGGCGTTGGTGTGGGCACCGGCGGGTACGCCGGTGGCATCGGGGGTATCCGTGGGTTTGCGCCGCAGCAGGCCCCACAGGCTCTCGCCCAGGCCCCACAGTCCGCGTTGCATGCCCAGGCTGACGACCATGAGCACCACGCCCAGCAGCAGCAGCCAGCGCGGCCACAGCGTGGACAGCCAGTCGCCCAGCAGCACGTAGAAGGCCGCGCCCAGTACCGAGGCCAGCAGGTTGCCGGTGCCGCCGATCACGGTCATCACCAGGATCATTTCGCTGGTGTGGTACTCGGCATTCGACAGCGGGGCGATGCCGGTCATCATGGCGTGCAGGGCACCGGCCAGGCCGGTCACGGCGCCCGAGATCACGAAGGCCTGCAGCTTGAGCAGGCGCAGGTCGTAGCCCACGGCGGCAGCGCGTTCCTCGTTGTCACGCACGGCCAGCAGCGTGCGGCCGAACACCGAGTCGCACACGCGACGCAGCAGCCAGAACGCCAGCAGGAACAGCACGGCCACGAAGCCGTAGTACTGCCAGGGAGAGGCCAGCGGCCACAGCGTTTGTCCCCAGGCCGTGAGTGACGGGCGCGGAATGTCGAGCAGGCCGTTGTCGCCGCCCGTGATCCCGGTGGCGGTGTAGGCCAGAAAGTAGAACATCTGCGCGAACGCCAGCGTCAGCATCACGAAGTAGGTGCCGCGCTGGCGAATCGCCACCCAGCCGACGATGGCTGCGCCCGCGGCGCCCATGGCCACGGCGGCGAGCAAAGCCAGTGGCATGGGCAGCGGCCAGCGCGTGAGCAGCAGGGCGATGGTGTAGCTGCCTAGGCCGAAGAAGATGCCTTGCCCGAAGGACAGCAGGCCCGTGTAGCCCAGCAGCAGGTTGCAGCCCATGGCGGCGAGCGCGAAGATCAGCACTTCGCTGGCCAACGAGCCCGACTGCATGCACAGCGGCATGGCCGCCACGATGGCCAGCGCGAGAAAAAGATGGGAATGCCTGGTCATGGTGTTCATCCTTTGCGGCCCAGCAGGCCATGGGGGCGCAGCAACAGCACGGCGGCCATGGCTACGTAGATCATGAGACGCGCGCCTTCCGGCCACAGCGTGCTCATCACGCTCTGAACGATGCCGATCAGCAGCCCGCCGGCGAGCGCGCCGCCGAAGCTGCCCATGCCGCCAACGACCACGATCACGAAAGCCACGCCCAAGGCCTCAATGCCCATGAAGGGCTCGGCGCCCCGGATGGGGGCAGCCAGCACGCCCGCCAGCGCCGCCGTGGCCGCGCCCAGCGCGAACACCAGGCTGAAGATGCGGAACACGTTCAGGCCCAGCAGCGACACCATTTCGGTCGACTCGCTGCCCGCACGCACCGCGCTGCCCAGGCGCGTGCCCTCCAGCACCCACCACAGCAGCACCGCCAGCACGGCCGTGAAGCCGATCACGAACAGCCGGTACTTGGGATAGACGAAGTCGCCCCACATCACCACACCCTGCAGCAGATCCGGCACGGCCACGCTGTCGCCCAGCGGGCCCCATTGCAGGATCACCAGCTCCTGCACCGCCAGCGCCAGGCCCACTGTGACGAGGATGTGGAACTCATGCGGCTTGGCATACACATGGCGCAGCATGAGCTTTTCGGTGAGCCAGCCGATGGCCCCCACGGCCAGCGGCGCCACCACGAGCGACAGCCAGAAGCTCAGGCCCCAGCGCGTCAGCTGGTAGCAGAAGTAGGCGCCGAGCAGATAGAAGGCACCGTGCGCGAAGTTCACGAAGCGCAAGAGGCCGAACACGATGGACAGGCCCACGGCCAACAGGAAATACAGCATGCCGATGCCGATCCCGTTGATGGTCTGTAGCAGGTAGATGCTCATACAGGGTCCGAAGGAGAGAGAGGCCACGCCCTGCGCGGGGCGCAGTACACCGCGCCGCTCCGGCGGTCCGGGGCGGCGGGCGGGAAGCGCAGCAGTGGATGGGGGCGTCAGGCCAGCTTGCAGCCGGTTTTTTCGGGCGCGAGGAAGGACTTGCCGGAACTCACCACGTCCACGTAGTCGTCCTTGTTCTTCATCTTGGACTTGGCCTTGCCCTTGAGCAGGTAGTAGTTCTTGAGCACCTGGTGGTCGGCCTTGCGCACCTCTTCCTCGCCCGTGAGGCCCTGGTACTTCATGCCCTCCAGCGCTGCGACGACGGCCTTCTGGTCCACCGTGCCGGCCTTGATGATGGCGTCGATCAGCAGCTTGGTGCAGATGTACGAACCGGCCAGGCTGTAGTTGGGGTTGGACTTGAATGCGGCCTGGGACCGCTTGACGAGGTCATGGTTGAGCGGCGTGTCCACCGTGTGCCAGTACTGGGCGCCGAAGTACACGCCGTCGCACAGGTCGGCACCCAGCGACTCGAATTGCTCCAGGCCCGAGGCCCAGGCGATCAGGATGGTCATGTTCTTGTTCATGCCGAAGCTGATGGCCTGGCGCAGCGCGTCGGAGGACTGGGAGCCGAAGTTCAGCAGCAGCAGCACATCGGGCTTGGCGGCCACCGCGTTGGTCAGGTAGCCGCTGAACTCCTTTTCGGTCAGCGAGTGGTAACTGTTGCCCACATGCTCGATGCCCTTTTCCTTGAAGATGTTCTTGGCGGCCGACAGCAGGCCGTCGCCGAACACGTACTGCGGCGTGATGGTGTACCAGCGCTTGGCCTTCGGGTGGGCTTCGATCAGCGGGCGTACCGTCTGCTCGATGGCTCCGAAGGTCGGCACCGACCAGCGAAACGTGGCGCTGTTGCAGTCCGTGCCCGTGAGTTCGTCGGCACCGGCCGTGGTGACGAGGATGCCGCCAGCCTTTTCCGCCTCTTTGCCCATCGCCAGCGACTCCGACGACAGGATGCCGCCAGCGAAGAAGCGCGTGCCCTTTTGCTGTGCCGCCTCCTGCACCTTGCGCACGGCGGTGGCGGGCTTGCCCTCGGTGTCCAGCAGCGTGTAGGCCAGGGGACGGTCCAGGGCCTTTCCGTACTGCTCCAGCGCCAGCTTCATGCCCAGGTCGGCAAACTTGCCATTGGCCGCGAATGCGCCCGACACGGGCACCGGGCAGCCGAACTGGATGGCCTCCTTCGCCTGCGCCCAGGCCGAGTGCGACAGGCCAAGCGATGCAGGCAGTGCGCCGAGTGCCGAGAATTGCAGAAAGTGACGACGTTGCATGTGGGACTCCGTTGAGGTGAAGCTGACGCGTGGAACCGAGGCGGAATGGCCTGGCGCTTGTCTCAGAGCACGATGCATGCCAGTCTCGAAATATGCGTGCGGGCTCCTTGATTCATATTTATAGTGACAAATAGAACAAATATGATGAGGGGCAAACCCTAGGCATTCCCGCACGCCCCATGGCGGTGCATACTGCACCAGCAAGTACACCGGGAGCGGCCTGCGCCAGGCCACTTTGGAGAAGAAACACAATGGCACCACCCAAGTCGCCGTCGCTGGCGATCAAGCAGCTCAAGCGTTCCGATCTCGTGGCACAGGAGATCAAGCGGCTGATCACCGAGAAAAATCTCAGCCCCGGCGATCGCCTGCCGCGCGAAAGCGAGCTGCAGACGCAGTTCCAGGTCAGCAAGGGCACGATCCGCGAGGCACTCAAGTCACTGGAGGTGCAGGGCCTGATCACCATCTCCACGGGGCCATCGGGCGGCGGCACCATCGTCGAGGTGCCACTCGATCGCACGCTGCAGTTCATGCAGAACTACCTGTTCTTCAAAGAGGTCACGATCGACGACATCTACACCGTGCGCCAGATGCTCGAGCCCGAGCTGGCTGCGGGCGCTGTTCCGTACCTGACCGAGGCCGACTTCGAGGCGCTGGAGCGCAGCATCGCCTGCTGTGATCCCACGCAAAGCCACGAGGACTTGCTGAGCCAGCGGCGCGAGGACGTGAACTTCCACGACATCCTCGCGGCGGCCAACCCCAACCCGTTCCTGCGCTTCACCTGCGAGCTGATCAACGAGATGATTCGCCAGCTCATCGTGTTCGGCAACCGCACGCCGCAGGCAGAGCATCGGCGCTTCGGCGAGGCCAACGCGCAGTTCCACCGCGAGATCGTGCGCGCCGCGCGCGCACGCGATGCCGGCAAGGTGCGCGCGCTCATGGAGGAGCACATGCAGGACGCGGCCAGCAGCGTCAAGCGCATGAAGGGCCGCATCCAGGGGCGCCTGATCCTCGACGCGGAAACGCTGCGCCGTCCACGCGCAGGCACGACCAGAAGCATCTCCGATGGTGTGGCCTCCCCTGCCGCCAAGCGGCCGCGCCAGCGCGCAGCAGGCGCCGAATAAAGCCGGAATTTATCGCCATTGCCTGGGTGGTTGCAGGGACATTGCGACTGCCGCGAGAACGTCACACAGTCTTTCTACAGTGGGCCGCTTTTTCACCAAGAGCATCCCGATATGCAGAAGATGAAGATCGTTCTCGCAGGCCTGATGGTGCTGCAGCTGGCAGCCTGCGGAGGTAGCGGCGACACGGACGGCACTGGGCCGGGAATTCCACCCGTGACCGAGCCCGATACGACCCCTCAGGTCTATCTCGAAGAGGATTTCAACGCTGGCGCGGCGCTGCCCGAAGGCTGGCAGCCCCTGGCGGGCAACGAGGGAACCGTGGCGGTGCGGGGCGGCAGCCTCTACATCGATGGGCGTGCGCACAGCACCCGCATGACAGCGGTGAACCTGCCTGTGTCGCTGCAAGGGCGGGCCAACTACCGCATCGAGGTGGACTTCACGATTGAGGCCGCGGTGAACAACAAGCGCTGGGCCGCCATCGTGTACCGCAATGCGGCCACGCCCACCATGGAGCCCTACCACCAGATGGCCGTGCGCCAGAATGCGGCGGATGCCGTGGGCACCGAGTTTGCGCTGCGCCAGGGCGGGGAGTGGAGCGTGATCAGCGCCCGCAGCTTCCGCGAGGCCATCGAACCCACCCGGACCTACCGCGCCACCATCGAGGTGCATGGGCAGCGCGCCCGCCAGTACCTGGATGGCGTGCTGCTGCATGACGTGGAGCTGGATTCCGCGCTGGCCCAGGGCGGCATTGCGCTGCAGACCGCTGGCGCGCTGATGCGCGTGGACAAGGTCCGCGTGACCGAGCAGCGCGACGCCTTGCCTCCCATCCATATCTTCTCGCCCCAGGACAGCGGCACTCTGGCCTCCATGGCGCCGACCCTGGTGCAGGTGATGGATGCGCGCACGGCCCTTGCGGGGTCGGGCGCCAGCAATGCGCTGTTCCATGTCGACAGCGCACTGCAGCTGCGCAGCGCCGGCGGCGAAAGCCTGGGCAGCCTGCAGCAGTACCTGGGGCGGCAACCCGTGCCCGCGATTCCCGTGCTGCGCATCAATGACCAGGCCACCGTGGAGGCGCTGGCCGCCTTCGTGGTGCGCAACGGGTACAACGACATCACCTTGCTGTCGGCCGATGTCACCCTGCTGGCTACTGCACGCCGCGCCATGCCCGGCGTGCGCGCTGCGGTGGACTTCAGCGCGCGGACGGGACTTACCGGCAGCACCGAGGACCTCTTGAGCATCGTGCGCGACACCAACCGCGCCGGCGCCAAGATCGCCGTACTGCCGTCGAGCCTGGCCACGCGCGACAACGTTGCACGGCTGCAGCAACTGCTCGTCACGGTCTGGGCCAGCGCCGACGCGGCCGCGCCTGCGGCCGTGGCGCAGGTGCTCACCACCGGCGTGGACGGCGTGGTCACGCCGCACGCAGCGGCGCATGCGCAGGTGCTGCGCAAGCTGCCCGCCCATGCCCTGCTGCGCAAGCCGCTGGTCATCGGCCACCGGGGCATGCCCTCGCGTGTGGACGAGAACACGCTGGAGAGCGCTCTGACAGCGGCCGAGGCCGGTGCCGACGTGATCGAGAACGACATCTACATGACCACCGATCAGCACTTGGTGATCATGCACGACAGCACCGTCAACCGCACCACCACCGGCACCGGCAAGATCGAGACGATGTCGCTGGCGGACGTCCGGGCGCTCAAGACCAAGTCGGGACATCCCGTGCCCACGCTGGACGAGTACTTCACCGCGTTCAAGGGCAAGCGCCAGGTGCACTTCGTCGAGATCAAGAGCGCCCGTCCCGAGATCGTGGACCTGCTGCGCCAGGCCGTGGACCGCCATGGCGTGCGCGACCAGCTGGCGGTGATCTCGTTCAACACGCACCAGCTTGAGCGCATGCGCGAGGTGATGCCCGAGGTCAGCGTGGGCATGCTCAACAGCTTGGCGATGAGCGCCGACAAGGTGACGGGCGGCGTCAAGGGCATGCTGGACCTGACGCAGAGCTACTCCTCCACGTTCAACCCCGACTACTCCAAGGGCCTGAACCCCGCCGTGATGGAGGCCGCGAAGCACCGCGGCATCACCATCTGGCCCTGGACGCTGCGCAAGGAAGACGACTTCTATCGCTTCTACAGCTACGGCACGCACGGTCTCACCACGGACGATGCCCACTGGGCGCAGAACTTCCCCGTGGCGATGGCCGCAGCCCCCGGCGGCACGGTGGCCCTGCAGCAGCCTGCGGCCGTGCCGCTGCAGCTCACCACCCAAGGCGGCGCACAGCTACAGGCGCTCAGCACGCAGCTGGTGGTGTTGGAAGGCACGGCGCAGTACAGCGCGCAGCCCGATGGCTCGATCCACTTCACCACGCCGGGTACGGCCACGGTGCTGCCGGGCTACACCCACCGCATGGGTGAGAGCGCGCACAGCTACACCCTGATCGGCGCGCCCGTGACCCTGACGGTGAAGTAAGCCAGGCAGGGGCCGCGGCACGGCGCTGATTGCCGGCCGCGTTGCTGCAAAAAAAGCCCCTGTGGCCGTGAGGCGCAGGGGCTTTCGGTTGTCGGCGAGAGCCGGTCTGAGCGGCCGGTCACCCCTGTGGAAATGCGGCGATCCCACGCAAGGCCACGAGGGCCTGCTTGAACCCGCCCGCGGCGCCTGCCTGTCCTGCCTATGGCGCTGTGGCTCTCGCTTCCTCCCGCGCCGCATGCATCAGGACACGGTTGCGACCCTGCGCCTTGGCCTCGTAGAGAGCCCGGTCGGCGCAGGCGAGCAGTGCCTCGGGCCGATGGGCATGCAGGGGGAAGGCCGCCACGCCGCACGACAGCGTGGCGGTGAGTTCGCCGACGGCCGACTGCACCCGCAGTGCCTCGAAAGCCTGGCGCAGCGCCTGCGCGCGCTCCATGGCCACGGCGACCGGCGTGTTGTCCAGCAACAGCAGGAACTCCTCGCCGCCGAGACGGCAGGCAAGGTCCTGCGGGCGCACATGCTGCAGCAGCAACTGGGCCAGTGCCTGCAGCACCGTGTCGCCCGCGGCATGGCCATGGGCATCGTTGATGCGCTTGAAGTGGTCGATGTCGATGATCAGTACGGACAGGGGGGCGCCATGCTCTTGGCAGCGCTCCAGCGCGGACGGCAGGGTGGAGTCAAGCTGGCGCCGATTGAACAGGCCGGTGAGCGGGTCGCGCAGCGCCTGTTCGCGCAACTGCGCCTGCAGGGAGCGGATTTCGTCGAACTGCTCGCGCAATTGCGCATGCACCCTGCTCTGGGCCATGGCGCGGTCATAGCCATCGCGCGCGAAGGCGAAGAGGTACAGCGTCAGCGAAAACATGCTGAACGCGGCAGTACGCAGGTCGGTATCGGGGCGCCAAGACACAGGCGCCGCGATGGCTGCGATCGCGACGCCCACCCCCAGGTTGAGCAGCAGGCGGATGCCTCCGCGCGCACCGTGGAACACGACCATGTTGACGCAACTGGAGGCGCACAGGATGAAGCTGATCCACAGCGGAAACCCGAGCCAGCCCATCCACATGCCGGCCATCACGATGTCGGCATCCATGTTGCGCATCTCCGCGCGCCGCTGGTCCCGCGAACGGCGCGCGATCAGATAGGCGATCTGGGGGTAGGCAACGTAGTTCAGCACCAGCGCCACCCAGGCCAGCACCGGGACACCGATGGAGTGCAGGTGCGAGCCCAGTGTCAGGAGCAGCAGGGCGTAGAACATGCTGCGGTTGCGCCGGTTCATGCGCACCGTCCAGTGCACGCCATCTTGGGGAGAGGACTCGAGGGTGAGTTTCATCGGCAGACGGGGAGCTGCGGGCGACTGTAGCAGGACCGCGCTGCGTCCCGCCGAAGCGCCGATGTCCCGGCCTTGCCGTGCAGGTCGCCGAACAGGCTGCGCTTGCCCCCGGCCTTTGCTATGCTGCGCCGCCCCCTGCAACGAACCCCAAGGAGACCATGAATCCCGCAGCAACATCCCCAGCGCTCTGGCGCGCACTGATCGGCGGTGCCGCCGCCGCCGTGGCACTGTCCGCACCTCTGGCACAGGCCCAGAACGCTGGTGCGTATCCCACCAAACCCATCCGCCTCATCGTCCCGTTCGCGCCCGGTGGATCGACCGACATCCTGGGGCGCCTGCTGGCGCAGAAGATGGGCGAGAACATGCAGGCCACGGTGGTGGTGGAGAACAAGCCGGGCGCCAACGGCACCATCGGCTGCGACCTGGTGGCCAAGGCTCCGCCGGATGGCTATACGGTCGTCCTGGGCGACGTGGGCTGCATGTCCATGGCGCCCGGCCTCTACACCAAGCTGCCCTACGACCCGCTGCGCGACTTCGCGCCCGTGAGCCTCGTGGGCCGCAGCCCGCTGGTGCTCACCGTGGGCGAGAACAGCCCGCTGCGCTCGCTGGCAGACCTCACCGCTGCCGCGCAGGCCGCGCCGGGCAAGCTCAACTACCCCTCGTCCGGTACGGGCGGCCCCAACCACCTGGGCTCCGAGCTGTACGCCATGCAGGCCAAGGTCAAGATCAGCCACATCCCCTACAAGGGCAGCGCGCCGTCGGTGGTGTCGCTCGTGGCGGGCGAGACGGACTTCGGCTTCCTCACGGCCGTGACCATCGCGTCGCAACTCAACGCCGGCAAGGTGCGTGCGCTGGCCGTGGCGCACACCGAGCGCCTGCCCTCCATGCCCGATGTGCCGACGATGACGGAGGCCGGCCTCAAGGGTTTCACGGCCGATGCCTGGTTCCTCGCGGCCGTGCCCGCGGGCACGCCCAAGCCCATCGTAGACCGCCTGTACGCCGAGATCGCCAAGGCCCTGCCCGCGCCCGAGGTCAAGGCCAAGCTCGATTCCGTGGGCGTGCTGCCCTCGGGGCTCGACCCGCAGGCCTCGGCGAAATTCCTGCGCACCGAGGTGGACAAGTGGCGCGGCGTGATCAAGACCGCCGGCATCACGCTCGACTGACGTACCGGCCCCATCGCAAAGCCCCCAGGCGATGAGGCCTGGGGTGTTCATGCATGGTGATCAGCGGCTGCCGGGGAGGCTGAACACGGCTCCCTCACGCACGCCGGCCGATGGCCAGCGCTGCGTGACGGTCTTGCGCCTGGTGGAGAAGCGCACGGCGTCGGGGCCGTAGGCGTGCAGGGTGCCGAGCAGGCGGTGCTTCCGGCTGCCGGAGTGGATGAACGGGCGCCGTCAAGCGCCGTATCATCCTGAGGGGCAAAGGTTGCGGCACCCGTCAGCGGCGAAACGGCATGCTCCCAGTCGCTCTCTGCGCACTGATTGGACCTGCCCAAGATTGACTTTTTGGTTGGAAGCTGCGTTCTGATGCGCCTGCGTCACCTTGAAATTTTCCACGCCGTCATGCGCAGCGGCTCGGTCAGCGGAGCCGCTGACCTGCTTAATTTGTCGCAATCTGCTGCCAGCAAAGCTCTGGCGCAGGCTGAGCATGCGCTGGGCATCGCGCTGTTCCAGCGCGTGCGCGGCAGGCTGGTGCGAACACGCGAAGCAGAGCAGCTCTTTGCGCAGACCTCGCTGTTGTTTGCGCAGGCTGACAACGTCCAACGGCTGGTGCGCAATCTCAAGCGCAACCCCGATGATCACTTGCGCATAGGCTGCCTCCCCAGCATGGGGTTGGGGTTGGTGCCGGCGGCCATTGCGGCCTTTCGCCAGCGTTGCACGGGCGTTTCGCTAGAGATATCTACGGGCAATGGGGACGAGTTGCTGGAACGGCTTCAGGTGCATGATCTGGACGTGGCAGTTTCCTTTGAGATGCCCTTGCGGAAGGGGCTGGGACGCTTGCCCATGGGCTTGGCGCGCGTCGTGCATGTGGCGCCATCGGGAAGCGGGCAGGAGGATGGCTGTCCCCTGCAGCTTGCCGAACTGGATCCTGGGTCGTGGATCGGCATTGGCGGCAGCGATCCGCTGGCGCAGAAGATCCGTGATACCTGCGATCAGCTGGATCTCCCCGAACTCAGCCCCATGATGGAAACTCGCACGTACTACATTGCGGCTGCCCTGGCACGCTGTGGCGTCGGCTTTGCCCTGGTGGACGAGTTCACGGCTCAGGCGATCGCGAGCGATCTGCGTATCCGGGCACTGGAGCCTGCGATGACCCTGGAGGTGGTGGCTTTCTACGATGTGGCAGCCACACGCTCCGTAGCCTTTGACACATTCCTCCTGACCTTGCGCGATCAATTCGATCAGGCTCAACGCGTTTGACCGCGTTCCCCCGCGCTGCGCAGCAAGTATTCCAAAACGACTGCTTGGCGCGTCTTTTTTCACTGGCGCCCCCCATCGCTCTTTTCGATACTACGCGGTTTGTATGGACATATCGCGCGAAGCGATAGCGATGGAGGAATGACAATGAAGTTCTCGTTGACCCGCCGTGTGGCGATGGGTGCTGTTATCACAATGGCCTTCACGGCAGCGCACGCCCAGTGGCCTGATCGGCCGATCAAGATCGTTGTGCCGTCTGCCGCAGGCGGTGCACCGGACAACCTCACACGCTTGGTAAGCAATGAGCTTGCCAAGCGTCTGGGGCAATCCATCGTGATCGAAAACCGGCCTGGCGCCGCAGGCAACATCGGCATGCAGGCCGTGGCTACGGCGCCCGCGGATGGCTACACCATTGGCTATGGCAACAATGCCACGTTGACCACCAACGAATTCCTGTTTTCCAAGCTGCCCTATGACCCGCAGCGTCTCGAGCCCATCATCAACGTCTCCAAGACGGCCAGCCTGCTGGTGGTGAACAACAACCTGCCTTTCCGCTCGGTGCAGGAACTGATTGCATACGCCAAGCAGAACCCGGGCAAGATGATGTTCGCTTCGGGCGGCACGGGAACCTCGGGCCATATCGGTGCCGAGCTGTTCAAGCTCATGACGGGCATAGATGCCACCCATGTTCCCTATAAAGGAGCACCGCAGGCCCTCAATGACCTGATGGGCGGACAGGTCGACTTTCTCATTGACAACTACTCTTCCGCAGGCCCCCATGTGACGGCGGGCCGCGTGCGCGCGCTGGCGGTAACGGCGCTGGAGCGCACACCCCTGTTTCCCAATGTGCCCACGCTCGACGAAGCCGGCGTGAAAGGGTATGAAGTGACGGCTTGGGGTGGCTTCGTGGCACCTCAAGGAACTCCGCAGGAAGTCATCATGCGGCTCAACAAAGAGCTGAATGCCGTGCTGCAGGACAAGGAGATCCACGCCAAGCTCGTGAAGCTGGGCTCGACGGTGGGCGGCGGGAGCCCGGAAGACTTCCGCAACTTGATCAAGAGCGAGCGCGTGAAATGGGGTGAGCTGGTGCGCAAGACCGGTGCCAAGGTGGACTGAGCGGCGAGTGCGATCACCGCTGCCTGACCCCAGCAAGGACAAGTTCATGGACTTTTCGGACGCCTACTGGCGTGCAGCCGCCCCAGCTGTCTCGGCACCGTACCAGCATGTCACGGTCATAGGTGCCGGCATCGTCGGGTTGACAGCGGCCGCGGCCCTGGTGCGGTCGGGCCGCGCGGTCACCGTCATGGATGCTCACGGGGCCGTGGGGCAGGGCACCAGCCTCGCCAATGGCTGTCAGCTCTCGTACGGCTATGTGGCGCCGCTGGCTCAGCCGGGGCTGCTGGCCGAGTTGCCGCAGTTGCTGCTCGCCCGCCACGCCCCCCTCAAGATCGTGCCGCGCCTGCAGCCCGCGCAGTGGGCATGGATGCTGCGTTTCCTGCGCGCGTGTACGGCGTCGCAGGCCCGCAAGGGATCGCTGGAGCTGTTGGCCTTGGGTGCGCTCAGCCGCACCGAGACCGACTTGTGGCTGCAAGGGGCGGCGCCCGATGCACTGAGCTTCACGCAAAGCGGCAAATTGGTGGTGCTGCCCGATGCGGGTGCTTTCCGGAAAGCGCAAGCCCAACTGGCGTTGCAAGCACCGCACGGCCCACCGCAGCAGGCGCTGTTGCCGGACGAATGCCTGCGTATCGAGCCCGCGCTTGAGCGCTTTCGCGAGCGCATGGCTGGCGCCATCTACACCCCCAGCGAATGCGCCGTGGACAGCCACGCGCTGTGCCAGAACCTGGAGGCGCGGTTGCGTGCGCGGGGCGTCCGGTTCGCGTTGGGTACGCGTGTACTCGGATTTCGCCAGTCGCATGGGCGTGTCACGCATTTGCAAACCGACGCAGGCGAGCGCGAGGTGGATGGGGTTGCGCTGGCCACGGGGGCAGAGAGCGCAGCGGTGGCGCGGCAGTTGGGTTTCTCGGTGCCGGTGTATCCGCTCAAGGGCTATAGCATCACGGCGTCGATCCGCGACCCCGAGGCCGTGCCGCGCGCCAGTATCACGGATGCATCCAAGAAAGTGGTGTACGCCCGCGTCGGCCAGCGGCTGCGGGTGGCGGGTGTGGCAGAGATCCGTGGATACGATCGCCACATCGACGCAACGCGCATCAATGAGTTGCGCCAGCACACCCGGGAGGCTTTTGGCCATGCGGTCGACCTGGAGTCCGTGTCGGACTGGGTGGGCCTGCGCCCCGCGACGCCCACTTCGGTGCCCATCATCGCGCGGTCTCCGGTGCGCAATGTGTTTCTGAACATCGGCCACGGAGCCTTGGGGCTCACCCTGGCCTTTGGTTCTGCCCGTCAACTCGCCGAGTTGATGGATCAAGCTTGAGACTTCCCTGTGTTGAATGACATGACTTCCATCGTTCGTTACCCCAGCTCCAAACCCTTGCCACTGTCTTCCGCCGTCAAGGCCGGTGGCTTCCTTTTTCTCTCGGGCGTGCTGCCCGCGGATGCGCAAGGACGCCCCCTGCAATCGGACATCCGTACGGAAACCGCTGCCGTTCTGCGCAGCATTGAAGACGTTCTGCTCACGCACGGACTTTCGCGCAAGGATGTGGTGCGTGCCACGGTGTGGCTGGCAGACTTGGCCGATTTCGCGGACTTCAACGCCGTGTATGCGGATTTCTTCCAGCAGGATCTGCCGGCGCGATCGACGGTGCAGGCGGTGCTGAACCGCGGTGCAAAGATCGAGATCGAGGTCCAGGCCTGGGCCGGCTGATACGCCCCTGGACCCGTTCAGTTCCCCGAGACCCATAGGATCAGACATGCGTGTATTCAGCGCCGGCATCGGCACGGAGACCAATACCTTCTCGCCGCTGCCCACTGGGCTCGACGAGTTTCAGCAGGACGGCTACTTCCCAGCGGGCCAGCATCCAGAGCACATGACGCGCTATGCGGCGCCGATGTTCAAGGCCCGCGAGCGTGCCGCCCAGGAGGGCTGGACCGTGCTCGAAGGGCTGCACGCGCAGGCCCAGCCCGCCGGGCTGGTCACGCGGGAGGCGTACGAGTCGTTGCGCGACGAGCTGCTATCGGACCTGCAGAAGGTTCTGCCCGTGGACGTGGTGCTGCTGGGGCTGCACGGTGCCATGGTGGCCGACGGTTATGACGACTGCGAGGGTGACCTCATCACCCATGTGCGCCGGGTGGCCGGCGAGCGCGTCATCATCGGGTGCGAGCTGGACCCGCATGCCCACCTGAGCGAGGCCATGGTGACGGGAGCCGATGTGCTGGTGGCCTACAAGGAGTATCCGCATACCGACATCGAGGCGCGTGCGGTGGAGTTGGTCGACTTGTGCGCCCGTGCGTTCAAGGGTGAGATCAGGCCATGCGCGGCCATGGTGGACACGAACATGATCGTGCCCATCCATACATCGCGCAACCCCGGCCGTGCGTTTGTGGACCGGCTTCAGGCATTGGAGGGCCAGGGCGGCGTACTGTCCATTTCCGCCATCCAGGGCTTTGCCACAGGCGATGTGCCGGCCATGGGTACCAAGGTGCTGGTATACACCGATGGCGACGAGGGGGCGGCGCAGTCGCTGGCGCGCACATTGGCCGATGAGCTGATTGGCGTGCGTGACCAGTTGCGGGTGAACTATCTTGCGGTGGACGAGGCCATTGATGGCGCGCTGGCGGAAGGCGCCACACCGGTGGTGCTGGCTGACCGATCGGACAACCCCGGCAGCGGCGCTGCGGGAGACTCGACCTTCATCCTCCGCCGGCTCGTGGAGCGCCAGGTGAAGAACGTGGCGCTGGGGCCGCTGTGGGATCCGGTGGCCGTGCAGCTAGCGTTCTCGGCCGGCGTAGGCGCCCGCCTGCCGCTGCGCGTGGGCGGAAAGATCAGTGCCATGTCGGGAGATCCGTTGGATGCGGTGGTCACCGTCAATGCGCTGCGGCGCAACCACACCATGACCGGGCAGACGGGGGAGCAGGTGGTGGTGGGTGACAGCGCGCTGATCGACATCGATGGCATCGAGTGCGTGCTGATTTCGCGGCGCAGTCAGGCCTTCCACGTCGACGTCTTCACCGGGCTGGGCTGTGACCTTGCGAGCAAGCAGATCATCGTCGTGAAATCGGCGCAGCATTTCTACGCTTCCTTCTCCGCCGTCGCGTCGCGTGTGCTGTATGTGGGCGCACCGGGTTCCGCCACGCCGCGGCACGACCAACTGACCTACTACAAGGCGCAGTTCCCCAAGTGGCCCATTGCGTGATGACGGCGTGATAGTGTCGCCCCGCCTGATAGACACAGCACCACCTCCCTATCGGGAGGCGGTGCTGTAGTGTCCAAGGGCGGAGGGGCGGGCCGCTTGTGGCTGGCCTCACCTCACGAGTTCAGCGGCTGCTGGGGAAGCTGAACACGGCTCCCTCGCGCACGCCGGCCGACGGCCAGCGCTGGGTGATGGTCTTGCGCTTGGTGTAAAAGCGCACCGCGTCGGGGCCGTAGGCGTGCAGATCGCCGAACAGCGAACGCTTCCAGCCGCCGAACGAGTGGTAGGCCACGGGCACGGGCAGGGGCACGTTCACGCCCACCATGCCGACCTGGATGTGGTCGGTGAAATAGCGCGCGGCTTCGCCGTCGCGCGTGAAGATGCAGGTGCCGTTGCCGTATTCGTGGTCGTTGATGAGCTGCATGGCTTCCTGCAGCGTCTTCACGCGCACCACGCCGAGCACGGGGCCGAAGATTTCTTCCTGGTAGATCTTCATGCCGGGCTTGACGTGGTCGAACAGGCAGGCGCCCAGGAAGTAGCCTTCCTCATGGCCTGCCACCTTCACGCTGCGGCCATCGACCACCAGCGTGGCGCCCTCGGCCACGCCGCTGTCCACATAGGCCTTCACCTTCTCGAAGTGCGGCTTGGTGACGAGGGGGCCCATGTCATTGCTGTTGTCGGTGCCGGGACCGACCTTCATCTTGGCGATCTCGGTCTTCAGGCCCGCGATCACGGCGTCACCCACCGCGTCGCCCACAGCGACCAGCAGCGGGATGGCCATGCAGCGCTCGCCGCAGCTGCCGTAGGCTGCGCCCATCAGCGCGCTCACGGCGTTGTCCACATCGGCGTCGGGCATCAGCACGGCGTGGTTCTTGGCGCCGCCCAGGGCCTGCACGCGCTTGCCGTGCTTGCAGCCTTCGGCGTAGATGTATTCGGCGATGGGGGTGGAACCGACAAAGCTCACGGCCTTCACGCGCGGGTCTTGCAGCAGGGTGTCCACGGCCAGCTTGTCGCCGTTGACCACGTTCAGCACGCCGGGCGGCAGGCCCGCCTCCAGCGCGAGCTGGGCGATGAACAGGGTGGACGAGGGATCGCGCTCGGAGGGCTTGAGCACAAAGGTGTTGCCACAGGCCACGGCCATGGGCCACATCCACAGCGGCACCATGGCCGGGAAGTTGAAGGGCGTGATGCCGGCGGTGACACCCAGGGCCTGGAACTCGGACCACGAATCGATGCTGGGGCCCACGTTGCGGCTGTGCTCGCCCTTGAGCAGCTCGGGCGCGTAGCTGGCGTATTCCACGTTCTCGATGCCGCGCTGCAGCTCGCCGTGCGCGTCGGCCAGCACCTTGCCGTGCTCGGCGGTGATCATGGCGGCGATCTTGTCGGCGTTTTCTTCGAGCAGCACTTTCAGTTTGCTCATCACGCGGGCGCGCTTGAGCGGCGGGGTGTTGCGCCAGGCGGGGAAGGCGGCCTCGGCCGAGGCAATCGCGGCCTCCACCGTGGCCTGGCTGGCCAGGGCCACGCTGGTGGTCGATTGGCCGGTGGCGGGGTTGAACACCGGCTGGGTGCGTTCGGTGTCGGCGACGATCTTGCCGTCGATCAGGTGGCCGATGGTTGAGGTGACGTTCTTGTCGTGGTGCATGGCAAATTTCAAATAAAAAGTGCCACCAGCGCTTATTTGTCAAGCGCTGGCAGCTATCAAAACAGGAGCTTCAGGCGGTTTCCATCAGGGCGTCGCCCAGGGCGCTGACCAGGCGGTCGATCTCGGCCTCGGTGCTGATGAAGGGCGGCGCGAGCTGGATGGTGTCGCCACCATAGCGCACGTAAAAGCCCTTGTCCCAGCACTTCATGGCGATCTCGTAGGGGCGGCGCGCCGGCTCGCCCGGCAGCGCGGCGATGGTGAAGCCCGCGGCCAGGCCGTAGTTGCGAATGTCGGCCACATGCTTGGCGCCCTTGAGGCCGTGCACGGCCTTTTCGAAGTAGGGGGCCAGGGCCTTCACGCGGCCGGGCATGTCCTCGTTTTGCAGGAGGTCCAGCACCGCGTTGCCAGCCGCACAGGCCACCGGGTGGGCCGAGTAGGTGTAGCCGTGCGCGAACTCCAGCATGTAATCGGGCCCGCCCGCGGCCATGAAGGTGTCGTAGATCTCCTGGGTGGCGATGCAGCCGCCCAGCGGCTGGGCGCCGTTGGTCACCTGCTTGGCGAAGTTCATGATGTCGGGCGTCACGCCGAAGGCCTCGGCGCCGGTCCAGGTGCCGCAGCGGCCAAAGCCGGTGATGACCTCGTCAAAAATCAGCAGGATGTTGTTCTGCGTGCAGATCTCGCGGATGCGTTCCAGGTAACCCTTGGGCGGAATCACCACGCCGGCCGAGCCGCTGAACGGCTCCACGATCACGGCGGCGATGTTGCTCGCGTCATGCAGGGCGATCACGTCCAGCAGCTTGTCGGCCAGCGCGCGGCCGTCGATGTCGGGCATGCCCTGGTAGAACGAGCCCATGGGCGGCTGCGTGTGCGGAATGTGGTCGGCCTCGATCCCCTGGCCGAACAGCTTGCGGTTGCCGCCGATGCCGCCCACCGAGATGCCACCGTAGTTCACGCCGTGGTAGCCCTTCTCGCGGCCGATCAGGCGCGTCTTGCCCGCCTGGCCCTTGGCGCGCCAGTAGGCGCGCGCCATCTTCAGCGAGGTGTCGGCCGCCTCGGAGCCCGAGCCGGTGAAGAACACATAGTCCAGGCCGTCGGGCGTCAGGTCCTTGAGGCGGTTGGCCAGCGCGAACGATGCCGGATGGCCAAACTGGAACGCCGGCGCGTAGTCCAGCTGGGCGGCCGCCTTGCCGATGGCCTGCGCCACCTCGGTGCGGCCATGGCCCAGGCCCGAGCACCACAGGCCCGACAGGCCGTCGAAGATCTTGCGGCCTTCCGCGTCGGTGTAGTAGGCGCCCTGGCCGCTGACGATCATGCGCGGCTTGGCCTTGAAGTTGCGGTTAGCGGTGAACGGCATCCAGTGCGCGTCCAGCCAGGCGGCGTCCATGCGCGGGGCGGTGGTGGTGTCGTCGATCACGGCAAAAGACATGGAGGTCTCCAGGAAAGTGGTGCACGCATTGTTGGCGGCCGCCATAATCCGTTGAAGCAACAAATATCCACGTTCACTTGCCTGTTTATGCAAGTATCCATGCCCGCCCCTCTGCCCTCCCGCCCGCGTGCCCTGCTGGGCCAGCTGTCCGACATGGACCTGCGCCTGCTGCAGGTCTTCAAGGCCGTGGTGGAGTGCGGCGGCATGGCCGCGGCCGAGCTGGAGCTGAACATCGGCACCAGCACCGTCAGCCGCCATGTGAAGGACCTGGAAACCCGCCTGGGCCTCACGCTGTGCCGGCGCGGGCGCGCGGGCTTTGCGCTCACGCCCGAGGGCCAGCGCGTCTATGAAGAGACGCTGCGCCTGCTGGCCTCGGTGCGCAGCTTTCTGGGCAGCATCGACGACATCCACGCGCGCATGGGCGGGCAGCTGGCCGTGGCGGTGTTCGACAAGACCGCCAGCAACCCGGCCGCGCGCATCGGCGACGCCATCGCCGCCTTCACCGCGCAGGCGCCGCATGTGCAGCTGCAGCTGCATGTGGGCTCGATCAACGCCATCGAGCGCGGCGTGATCGACGGCAGCTACCAGGTGGGCATCATTCCCGCGCACCGCAGCTCGCAGAGCCTGGTCTACACCGACCTGTTCGGCGAAACCATGCTGCTGTACTGCGGCGCGGGCCACCCGCTGTTCGGCGCGCCCCATGACGGGCTGGACTGGGACGCGGTGCGCGCCTACCCGTTCGCGGGGCTGGGCTACCACTCGCCCAACATGGCGCTGAGCCACGAGGCGCGCCTGACGCGCAGCGCCACGGGCTTCGACCAGGAATCCATCGCCACGCTGGTGCTGTCGGGCCGGTTCCTGGGCTTTCTGCCCGACCATTACGCCGAGGCCTTCGAGCGCCAGGGCCGCATGCGCGCCGTGCGGCCCGAGGCGTTCCGCTACGACTGCCGCTTCGTGGGCCTGGTGCGCCGCTCGCCCGAGCCCAGCCGCGCGGCGCAGCTGTTCGAGCGCTGCCTGGAGCAGGCGCATGCCAGTGTTTGAGCCAAAATGGCCTGCAGCGCTTATATATCAAGCGTTAATGGCTATCAAAATAATAGTATTTGGGCGCACCGATTCAAGCCACGCCGCGCCGCGCCGATAACCAGGGAACCATGAGCGCACTCGCCACCATCGCCCGATCCGGCCTGCAGGCCGCGCAGCTGCGCCTGGACAGCAGCGCCCACAACGTGGCCAACCTGAACACGCCGGGCTTTCGGCGCCAGACGGTGGAGCTGCAGACCGCCCCGGCGCCGGGCGGCGTGCAGGCGCGGCTGGCAGAGCCCGCCCCAGAGCCTGGCGTGGCGCTGGAGGCCGAGGCCGTGGAGCAGATGGCCGCCACTTACGCCTTCCGGGCCAACCTGCTGGTGCTGCGCCGCGCCGACGAGATGGCCGGCACGCTGCTGGACGCCTGGGGCTGACGGGCCTGCCGCCGCCGCGCCGCGCGTCAGTGCGCGCGGGCCAGGCCGGCCAGCCGCTGCGCCAGCCACTGGGCGAAGCCGGGCGGGGGATCAGGCAGCGTGCGCATGGGCGACCTGTGCGGTGGCCGGGGCCTGGCGGCGCTGCAGCGCGCGCGCCCAGGCCTTCTCATGAAAGAAGAAGGCGAAGGCCTGCACCGTGGGCTCCAGCAGGCTCAGCGTCAGCGAGGCGACCAGGTTGCCCGTGACGGCATAGGCCACCAGGGCGGCCACGCAGACGTGGATCACGTAGTAGCTGCCGGTCTTGGCCAGCGTGGGCAGGTTGTGGCGGGCGGCGGCGCGGATGCGGGACATGGCGTTCTCCTTCGATGGCATGTGATGAATGCTAGTCGTTCGCATTCGCAAGGGCCAATTGGTCGTCGCTAATCCGCAGATAGGAACTATTGCGGCGCCGCCATGTGCCGCCATGCGTCGCCGCTATGATGGCCGCTCTCTTTTCTCCGCCTTCTTCATCCACTTCAGACGCGAACGGGAGCGCACGCATGGCCCTCATGGACTTCATCAAGAAGCAGTTCATCGACATCCTCCAGTGGACCGAGGAGGGCGACGGCACGCTCGCCTGGCGCTTTCCCATGGAGGGCATGGAAATCCAGAACGGCGGCACGCTGGTGGTGCGCGAGTCGCAGATGGCCGTGTTCGTCAACGAAGGCCAGGTGGCCGACGTGTTCGGCCCCGGCACCTACAAGCTGACCACGCAGACCCTGCCGGTGCTGACCTACCTGAAGAACTGGGACAAGCTGTTCCAGTCGCCGTTCAAGAGCGACGTGTACTTCTTCAGCACGCGCCAGCAGGTGGACCAGAAATGGGGCACGCCCCAGCCCATCACCATCCGCGACCAGGACTTTGGCGCCGTGCGCCTGCGCGCGTTCGGCAACTACGCCTACCGCGTGGCCGATCCCAAGCTGTTCCACACCGAGATCTCGGGCACGCGCGCGTCCTACCCCGCCGCCGACCTGGAGGGCCAGCTGCGTGGCCTGGTGCTGCAAAACATCAGCAACGCCATCGCCGGCAGCGGCCTGCCCTTCCTGGACCTGGCGGCCAACCAGGTGATGTTTGCCGACGCCCTGGCCAAGGAGCTGCAGCCCGCCTTCGCCAAGATCGGCCTGCAGCTTGAGTCCATGACGGTGCAGAACGTCTCTCTGCCCGAGGAACTGCAGAAGGTGCTGGACCAGAAGATCGGCATGGGCATGGTCGGCAACGACATGGGCCGCTTCATGCAGTACCAGACGGCGCAGGCCATTCCGAAGTTCGCCGAAGGCGCAGGCAATGGCGGCGGCGGCGTGGCGGGCGACGCCATGGGCCTGGGCGCCGGCGTGGCCTTGGGTCAGGTGCTGGCGCAGAACCTGCAGCAGGGCCTGCAGGGCGGCGCTGCCCAGGCGGCCCCGGCTGCGGCTGCGCCTGTGGGCGTGAAGCCCGAGGAGGTCATGGCCACGCTGGAAAAGCTGGCCGACCTCAAGGCCAAGGGCATCCTGACCCAGGAAGAGTTCGACGCCAAGAAGACCGAGCTGCTCAAGAAGCTCGTTTGACGCCGAAAACATCAAAAATAATAGCTGCTAGCGCTTGATACATAAGCGCTAGAGGCCAGAAACACTCCAAACATACCGCATGGCCGACAGCGGCACCCAGCGTACCTACCGCGCGCCCTGCCCGGGTTGCGGCGCGCCGGTCGAATTCAAGAGCGCCCAGTCCACCCACGCCATCTGCCCTTACTGCCAGAGCGCGGTGGTGCGCAGCGGCGAGGTGCTGCAGCGCGTGGGCAAGATGGCCGAGGTCTTCGACGACCACAGCCCGCTGCGGCTCATGGCCAGCGGCCGCATCGCGGAGGACGGCCAGGAGCTGCCGTTCACGCTGATCGGGCGCCTGCAGTTCCAGGGCGACGCCGGCGGCTGGGCCGAGTGGACCGCCTTCCTGCAGGACGGCAGCACCGCCACGCTGAGCGAGGACAACGGCGCCTACGTCTTCACGCGCGCGGCCAGCATGGGCCGCGAGCTGCCCGCGGCCGAGCGCTTTCGCGTCGGCATGACCACGGCCGTGGGCGGCAAGCCCTTCAGCGTGGCGGCCAACGTGCGCGCGCAGCTGGTGGCGGCCGAGGGCGAGCTGCCCCAGCTCCCCCCGCTGGGCACGCCCTTCCAGGTGGTGGAGCTACGCGCCGACGACGGCGAGGTGCTCTCCATCGACTACGGCCACCAGCCGCCCCAGGTGCAGCGCGGCCGCGCCGTGCGCCTGGAAGAGCTGGCGATGCAGGGGCTCAAGGACGAGTCCGCCAAGGAAGAAAAGGGCCGCCAGTTCAACTGCCCCCGCTGCGGCGCGCCCGTGCCGGTCGCACTGGACAGCACCAAGAGCTGCACCTGCCCCTCGTGCAACAGCCTGATCGACCTGAGCAGCGGCCTGGGTGGCGAGTTGCGCCACGCCGCGCAGCACGAGCCCGTGCAGCCGCTGATCCCGCTGGGCAGCGTGGGGCAGTTCGAGGGCGCGTCCTGGCAGGTCGTGGGCTTTCAGCACCGCACCGGCGTGGAGCCCGGCGACGACGAGCATTTCGGCTGGGAAGAATACCTGCTCTACCACCGCAAGCGCGGCTTCCTCTTCCTGGTGGACGCCAGCGACGGCTGGAGCCTGGTGCGCCCCACCACCGGCGCGCCGCAGCACAAGCCGGGCGCGCAGGCCGCGCAGTACCTGGGGCGGACCTACCGCCTCACGTCCAGCTACCAGGCCGAGACCAACTACGTGGCCGGCGAGTTCTACTGGCCCGTGGAGCGTGGCCAGAAGACCAGCAACAGCGACTTTGCCGCCGTGGACGGCAAGGGCCTGCTGTCGCGCGAGCAGTCGCGCAGCGAGGTCACCTGGTCGCACGGCAGCCGCATCGAAAGCGCCGCCGTGGCCCAGGCCTTCAAGCTGGGCGACAAGGCGGCGCTGTTTCGCCGGCAGGACGCGGGGCCCGTCGCCGTGGGCTCCGGCATCGGCTGCGGCATGCTGATCCTGATCCTCATCGTGCTGATCATCCTGCTGGTGCTCATGAGCAACTGCTCGGGCTCCTCGGGCGGGTATTACCGCAGCTCGGGCGGCTCGTTCGGCGGCTACACCACGGGCGGCGGCCACAAGTGATACACCTAACTTTCAACCCTTCCAAGGAGCAAACGCCATGATGGGAATCGAATGGCTCCGGCCCGCGGCCTTCCTCGGGTCCATCCTCTACGCGCTGATCGGCGTGGTCATCTTCTGGCTGTGCTTCTGGCTGATCGACAAGATCACCCCCGCCGACCTGTGGGCCGAGATCGTGGAAAAACAAAACAAGGCCCTGGCCATGGTGGTGGCCGCCATGTGCTTAGGGATCAGCCTCATCGTGGCGGCGGCGATCCACTGAGGCGCGCGGTCGCCAGACTTTGTCTCTCCCTTGCTGGACCCAACCCCTTCCGACCTCCGCCACACCCAGCTCCCCCGCCGGATCTCCGGCCGCCTTTGCAGTGGCCATGCCATGACCTCACCGACTCCACCCGCTCCACCCGCCCAGCCCCGCAATCCCCTGCATGGCCTCACCCTGGAGGCCATCGTCACGGCGCTGGCGGCGCACTATGGCTGGGAGGAACTGGGCCGGCGCATTCCGGTGCGTTGCTTCACCAGCGATCCCAGCGTGTCGTCCAGCCTGAAGTTCCTGCGCAAGACGCCGTGGGCGCGCGAGAAGGTGGAGGGGCTGTACCTGTTCATGCTGCGGGACCAGCGGCGCGGGCAAAAGCAGCCAGGTGCATAGCCATTACCGCAGGCATCCAGAAGACGTGGACATGAAGGGGCCGCAGCACATCATGAAGAAGACCGCCCACGCGCTGCCCCAGGAGTGGGTGGCGTGACGGATACCGACCAGCCGGTGGACCGGGCGCCTCGCCCCATCGACGTGGCCCTGCTCGCCAGCGTCTTCGTCATCGCCGCCTGCGGGCTGCTGTACGAGCTGGCGGCGGGGGCGCTGGCGTCCTATGTGCTGGGCGACTCGGTGCTGCAGTTCTCCACCATCATCGGCACCTACCTGTTCGCCATGGGCGTGGGCTCGTGGCTGTCGCGCTATTTCGAGCGGCAGCTGCCGGCGCATTTCCTGCGCATCGAGCTGCTGGTGGCGCTGGTGGGCGGCGCGCTGCCGGCCGTGCTGTTCCTGGCCAATGCCTATGTGCCCAGCGCGTTCCGCGTGCTGCTGTACGGCATGGTGATGCTGGTGGGCACCTTCGTCGGGCTGGAGATTCCGCTGGTCATGCGCATCCTGAAGCGCAACGTGCAGCTCAAGGACCTGGTCTCGCAGGTGCTGACCTTCGACTACCTGGGCGCGCTGGCCGTGTCCATGGCGTTTCCGCTGCTGCTGGTGCCGCAGCTGGGGCTGGTGCGCACGGGGCTGCTGTTCGGCTTCATGAATGCGGCCGTGGCCGTGTGGGCGCTGTGGCTGTTCCGGCATGAGCTGCGGCGGTTTCGGGCGCATGCGCTGGCCTGCGCGGCGGTGCTGGGCATTTTGCTGGCGGGGCTGCTGGGCGCGGAGCACATCACGCGCTTCGCCGAGGACAAGTTCTACCAGGACCGCATCGTGCTCAGCAGCGCCTCGCCCTACCAGCGCATCGTGGTGACGCATGGGCGCGCGGGGCACCGCCTGTACCTGAACGGCAACCTGCAGTTCGCGCAGCAGGACGAGTACCGCTACCACGAGGCCCTGGTGCACCCGGTGATGGCCGCGCACGGCGCGCCCAAGCGCGTGGCCGTGCTGGGCGGCGGCGACGGCATGGCCGTGCGCGAGGTGCTCAAGTACCCGTCGGTCGAATCGGTCACGCTGGTGGAGCTGGACCCGGCGATGACGCGGCTCTTCGGCGAGCACCCCACGCTGCGCCGCCTGAACGGCGAGGCACTGGCCAGCCCGAAGCTCACCATCGTCAACACCGATGCCTTCCAGTGGCTGCAGCAGGGCGCCGACACCTTCGACGTCATCATCGTGGACTTCCCCGACCCGACCAACTTCGCCATCGGCAAGCTCTACACCAACAGCTTCTACGCGCTGCTGGACCAGCGCCTGGCCGCCAGCGGCTATGCCGTGGTGCAGACCACCTCGCCGCTGGTGGCGCGCAAGAGCTTCTGGACGGTGGTGGGCACCATCGAGTCCGTGGGCCTGCAGGCGCGGCCCTACCACGCGCATGTGCCCAGCTTCGGCGAATGGGGCTTCGTCATCGCCAGCCGCCGGCCCTGGCGCCAGCCCGCCGAGCTGCCCGCGGGGCTGCGCTTTCTGTCGGCGCCGTCGCTGGCGCTGCTGTTTGACTTTCCTGCGGACATGGCGCGCCTGCCAACCGAGGTGAACCGCCTGTCCAACCAGGTGCTGGTGCACACCTACGAGCAGGAGTGGGGAAAACATTGAGACACCCCCCTGAGCCGCTGCGCGTCTTCCCCCCGCTCTCGCAGCGCTGCGCGCTGCGGGCAGGGGGACGCCGCCGGTGCGGCGGGGCGGCCCTTGCACGGTGGCCGCTGGCCTGGGTCGCACCAGTATCGGCAGCTGCTGGCGGTGCCTCGCCTGGCGGATACTGACGCCATGCAGCGCCGCCAATTCCTTGCCACCGCTACCGCCGCTGCCAGCGCCCTTGCGGGCTGCGACAGGCCCGCGCCCGACCTGCTGGGCGGCTACGCCGGCATCGACTTGGAGCGCGGCCACGCGCTGCGCGACCGGCTGGCCCGGGGTGCCGCCTACGCGCCGGACATCGTGCGCCGCACGCAGGTGGTGATCGCCGGCGGCGGCGTGGCGGGCCTGGCCGCGGCGCGCGCGCTGCGCCTGGCGGGCGTGCAGGACTTCCAGTGCATGGAGCTGGAGGACCAGGCGGGCGGCAACAGCCGCGCGGGCCGCGTGAACGGCATTGCCTGCCCGTTGGGCGCGCATTACCTGCCCGTGCCCGGCGACGACGCGCGCGAGGTGCAGGACCTGCTTGAGGAACTGGGCCTGCGCCGGCGCGAGGCCGGGCGCTGGCGCTACGGCGGCGAGGGCGGGCGCCACCTGGCCCACAGCCCGCAGGAGCGGCTGTTCTTCCAGGGCCACTGGCAGGAGGGCCTGCTGCCCGTGCAGGGCGTGGGCGAGGACACGCTGGCCCAGTACCGGCGCTTCGCCGGGCGCGTGGCAGAACTCGCGCGCGCCGCGCGCTTTGCCATGCCCGCGCTCAAGGGATGGATGCAAAACAGGCCTCTGACGTCCGTCCATCAAGCGCTGGATGCTATTACTTTTGATGCATGGCTGGTGCAGGAGGGGCTGGATGACGCGCACCTGCGCTGGTACCTGGACTACTGCTGCCGCGACGACTACGGCGCCGGCACGGCGCGCGTGTCGGCCTGGGCCGGCATCCACTACTTCGCCAGCCGCCACGGCTTTCACGCGCCGGGCGCCGAGGGCGAGGCTGGCGGTGACGAGCGCGAGGGCGTGCTGACCTGGGCCGAGGGCAACGGCTGGATCACCCAGCGCCTGGCCGCGCCCCTGGCCGAGGGCGGCCAGCTGCGCACCGGCGCCAGCGTGCTGCGCATTGCCGAGACGCGCCGCGGCGTGGAGGTGGACGTGTACCACCATGCCACGGACAGCATCGAGCGCTGGCAGGCGCGCCGCTGCATCGTGGCGCTGCCCGTGTACATGGCCGCGCGCGTGGTGCAGCCCGCGCCCGACTTCCTGGCCCAGGCGGCGCGCCGCCTGCACTGGGCGCCCTGGCTGGTGGCCAACATCCACATAGCCGCGCCCCTGGCCGACCGCGAGGGCGCCGCGCCCGCGTGGGACAGCGTGCTCTACGCCGACCCGGTGCCCGGCGGCCTGGGCTACGTGCACGCCGGCCACCAGCGCCTGGACCCGCGCGCCGCCGTCACCGGCCCCACGGTGCTCACCTACTACCAGGCCCTGGGCGACCTGCCCGATGCGCGCCGCCAGCTGGCCGAGCAGCCCTGGACGCACTGGCGCGGCACCATCCTGGCGGCCCTGTCCGTGCCCCACCCCGACCTGCCCCAGCGCGCCACGCGCATGGAGATCACGCGCTACGGCCACGCCATGTCCATCCCCGTGCCGGGGCTGCAGGCATTTTTAAGCCAAATTGGCCTCTCGGGCTTTTCTGGTAAGCGCTACCAGCTATCAAATGGGGAGCGTGTTGCCGTGCCACCCACGCCGGGCACCCCGCGCCTGCTGTTCGCGCACGCGGACTGGTCGGGCTACTCGGTGTTCGAGGAGGCCTTCACGCGCGGGCACGCGGCCGGCACGCTGGCTGCCGCCCGCTGAGCCGGCGCCCCCGCGGCGGGCAGCCAGTCCGCCAGCGCCGCGCCCCTCGGGCACGGGCAGCAGGGGCCAGTCATGGACCATCTGCGGCGCATGCCAGGCCTGCACCGGGGTGCCGGCGGCCCGCAGGCGCGCGGCCAGGGCCTGGCCCCCGGGCGCCAGAATGTCCCGCCCCGCCGTCAGCACGAAGGTGGGGGGCAGTCCCGCCAGCGGCCCGCGCAGCGGGCTCACCCGCGGGTCGGACAGGGGCGCCGCACCCGCGTACATGCGCGCCGCCGCCTCGACGCCGGCGGGCATGAGCAGGGGGTCATGGGGCGCGATGGCGGCCACCTCGGGCACCGCCAGGGTCCAGTCCACCGCGGGCGTGATGAGCAGCAGGCGCGTTGGCGCCGCGACCTCGCCCCCGCGCAGCGACTGGGCCAGCGCCAGCGCCAGGCCGGAGCCGGCGGAGTCGCCGCCCAGGACCACGGGGCGGCCCTCGCGGGCCAGCGCCGCGTACAGCCGCTGCGCCCAGGGCAGCGTGTACTCGCAGGCATGCTCGGGCGCCAGGGGGTACAGGGGCACCACGGCCTCGCAGCCGGTCCGCGTGACCAGTTCGGCCACCAGGCGCCAGTGGTGGGAGGTGATGGGGTAGACATAGCCCCCGCCATGCAGGTACAGCAGAAGGGCCCCGCCGTTGGCGCGGCTGGCGCGGCGCGGGCGCAGCCGCAGCACGCGGTGCCCTTCGAAGGCCGATTCCTCCACATGCAGCGTGCGGCGCAACCACCATCCCGGCAGTGGGGGGCCCTGGCGGCGTGCGGCCGCAACGCCCGCGCGCACCGCGGCTTCGGAGGCAAACAGGGTGCGGCGGCGGCTCAGTCGCAGCCAGGCCACCACCAAACGATAAGGCAGGCTCATGCCCCAGTGTGGCAGGGCCGCCCCGGGGCGATGTCCCGTGTTTTCACCCAGGCCCGGGCTGTCCGGGCCCGGGGCGCGTTCACTGCGCCGCGCCGGCCCGCAGCTTGTAGGCCACGCCATCGCGGCCCGGGTCGGCGCCGCCATGCAGGCCATCGGGCTGCACCTGCACGCCATGCACCCAGGCGATGGTGTAGTTGTAGGGGTTGCGGCCGATGGTGTAGCCCTGCGCCTCCAGCGCGCGCGTGGTGTGGCGCGGGATGCGGTTGCACACGTCGATGGCGTTGCTGGTGGAGGAAAAGCGCGGCGCCGACACGGCGGCCTGCATCTCCATGCCGTGGTCGATCACGTTCAGCAGCACCTGCAGCACGCCCATGGCGATCTGCGTGCCGCCGGGCGCGCCCAGCACCACGTCCAGCGCGCCGTCCTTGAAGGTCATGGTGGGGCAGGACGAGGTGAAGCGGCTCTTGCCCGGCTGGATGCTGCCCGCGCGGCCCGGGCGCGGGTCGAACACGCCCATGCAGCCGTTGTAGAGAAAGCCCATTCCTGGCGTGATGATGCCCGAGGGCATGGCCAGCGAATGCGTCATGGACACGGCGTTGCCGTCGGCATCGACCACGCTCAGGTGCGTGGTGTCGCGAGGCACGGGGGCGCCGGGGTTCACGCGCTCCACGCTGAAGCGCTGGCCCGCGCGGATCTGCGCGGCCACCTCGCGCGCCATGTCCTTGGACAGCAGCTGAGCCAAAGGCACGTCGAAGAACTTGGGGTCGCCGATGTGGCGGTCCTTGTCCGTGGTGGCCTTCTTCATGGCCTCGCACACCAGGCGGATGTATTCGGGGCTGTTGTGCTCCAGGGCGCCCAGGTCGAAATGCTCCAGGATGTTGAGCATCTCCAGCAGCATGGCGCCGCCGCCCGGTGGCTGGTTGGTGGTGACGGTGCGGTCGCGGTAGCTGCCCACCAGCGGCGCGTTGCGCTGCACCTGGTAGCGGGCCAGGTCGTCCAGGGTGATCAGCGCGCCCAGCGACTGCAGGTGGGCCACCATCTGCTGCGCCAGGTCGCCGTGGTAGAACGGGTGCGAGCCTTCCTCCGCGATCTGGCGCAGCACGCGGGCCATGCCCTCGTTGCGCAGCGGCGTGCCGATGGCCTTGGGGCGGCCGTCGGGGCGGCAGTAGAGCTGGCGGCTGTCCTCGCAGTACTGCAGGCGCTCCAGGTTGCCCACGCGGCCCATGGTGGGCTCGTCGATCCAGAAGGCGTGCATGCCGGGGCGCACGAAGAAGCCGTCGGCCGCCCAGCGGACGGCCGGCTCCACCACCTGCTTCCAGGGCAGGCGGCCGTGCGCCTGGTGCATGGCCTCCAGGCCCTTGAGCGTGGCGGGCGTGCCGATGGACTGCGGGCCGATGTCGTTCACGCGGCCCTTGAGGATGAAGCCGAAGCCGTCCTTGGTCTCGCCCTCCAGCAGGTGTTCCCACATGTCCTCGCGCGCGGCCAGCGGCGCGGGCGAGTGGAAGTCGAAATACTCGTGCACCTGCCGGCCGGGCAGGTACACCGCGGCGGTGCCGAAGCCGGCGATGCCGCACATCAGCGGGTCGACCACGGTCTGGGCCAGCGCGGTGGCCACGGCGGCGTCCACCGCGTTGCCGCCGGCGCGCAGGATCTCGATCCCGGATTCGGCGGCCTCGGGCTGGGCGCAGACCACCATTGCTTCTTGTGTCATGGCTGATAAGGAAAAAGCCCCGTGCGGCGCCCGGGGAGGGGGCGGCACGGGGTGGTTGGCGGGAAGGGGCTTACTTGGCGCTCAGGTTCAGGGCTTCCAGGGCGGGGCCCCAGGCCTTGGTGTCGCGCAGCGTGGTCTCCATGACCAGCGATGCGGGGCCGGCGACGGGCAGCACGCCCATGGTCTTGAGCTTGGCTTGCACTTCGGGGCTCTTGTGGAAGGCCTCCGTGGCCTTGTTGAGCTTGTCCACGATATCGGCGGGCGTGCCGGCGCGCGCCACGATGCCGCTCCAGCCCATGTTGTCGAAGCCCTTCACGCCCAGCTCGCTGGCCGTGGGCACGTCGGGCAGCTCGGGCACGCGCTGGGGCGACAGCACCGCCAGCGGGTTGAGCTTCTTGTTCTTGATGTGCGGCAGCGCCGTGCCGTAGACGGGCGCCATGAGCTCGGTCTGCCCGCCGATGGTGGCCATGACGCCGTCGGCTTCGCCCTTGTAGGGGATGTGGGTCATGGAAATGCCCAGCGCCTGGGACAGCAGCTCCACGGCCAGGTGCGTGGAATTGCCCAGGCCGGCCGAGGCGAAGTTCAGCTTGCCGGGGGCCGCCTTGGCCTTGTCGGTCAGCTCCTTGAGCGAGGTGATGCCCGTGGCCGGGTTGGCCGACAGCACGAACGGCACCGTGGTCAGCATGGCCACGCCGGTGAAGTCCTTCTCGGGGTTGTAGGGCAGGGGCTTGTAGGTGAACTGGTTGAGCACCATCAGCGACACGCTGCCGTACAGCAGCGTGTAGCCATCGGCGGGGGCGTTCAGCGTGCTCTGCGCGGCGATGATGCCGCCGCCGCCGGGCTTGTTCTCCACCACGATGGTGCCGCCGATGGCCTTGCCGGCATGCTCGGCCCACAGGCGGGCGATGGTGTCGGAGCTGCCGCCGGGCGCCTGCGAAACCACCAGGCGCACGGGGCGCTGGGGATAGGCGCCCTGGGCATGCACGGCGGTGGCCGTGACGGCGGCGACGGCGACACCCGCCAGGAGCTTGGAGAGGTTGTGGATGGCTTGCGACACGGCGATTCCTACAAAGACGGGGTGGAAAGGATGAAGTCATTTTCATGACGATTCCACCCTGTTGCCTAGTGAAAAGGCACAATGGGGGTATGAGGATTCATTCATGATTGAGCACCCGCCGGGCGCCCATTGGGCGCGCCGCCTGAAGGTGCGGCACCTGGAGTCGTTCCTGGTGCTGGACGAGGCGGGAACGCTCACGGCCGCGGCGGCGCGGCTGCACATGACGCAGTCGGCCATGTCGCACTGGCTGGCCGAGCTGGAAAGCGTCGTGGGCACGCCGCTGGTGGTGCGCGGGCGCAAGGTGCAGCTGACGCCCGCGGGGCATCTGCTCAAACGCATGGCGGTCAACGTGCTGGGCGACATCGCCCGCACCGGCCGGGAGATGCATGCCGTGGCCGCGGGCCAGGTGCCGCGCCTGAACGTGGGCAGCGTCTGGGCGGGCATCGCGGGCGGCCTGCCCGAGGCCGTGAGCGCCTTCCAGCAGGAGCATGCCGAGGTGGCCGTGGCCGTGCACGACGGGCCCTTCGACAACCTGCTCAAGGGGCTGGAGACGCGCGCCATGGACGCCGTCATCGGCGTGCTGGACGCGCGGGCCCACCGGCCGGGCCTGGAGCACCGGGTGTTGTTCGACGACCGGGTGGCCATCGTCATCGGGCGCGGCAGCAAGTACTGGGAACGCTGCGAGGGGCTGGGCTTCGCGGACCTGCTGCATGAGAAATGGGTCATGCCGCCCACCGGCACGCTGACGCGCATCCAGATGGACGCCTTCCTGGTCGCCCAGGAGGCCTCCTGGCTGCTCCCGCGGGCCGAGACCGCCTCGCTGGCCATGATGCAGGCGCTGCTGCACAAGGGCGACTACGTGGGCGTGTGCTCCGAGTCCATGGCCGACCACATGGCCGCGCTGGGGCTGTTTCGCAAGATCGCCATCGACTCCGGCATCCGCTTCGGCCCCATCACCGTGATGTGGAACCGCGAGCATGCCTCGACGACGCTGATGGACTTCATCGGCTGTCTGCTGGCCCACGCGCGTGGGGTGGAGGTGCGGGCTGCGATGCCCACGCTGGCATGACGGCCGTGCATGTGTGGAAAATGCCTCTAGCGACCTCCCATCAAGCGTCAGTAGCTCTCAAAAAGAGAGCTTCGCCTGTCCGTGGACTGTAGCTACGGGGCGTGGGTGGGAGTTCAGCAGTCGGTGCCGGGCGACGTACCCGGTCGTGTGCGGGCCCAGCCGTAGGCGATTTGCCGCAGCCCCTCCAGCCAGGCCACGCCCAGGGCCAGCGCCGCGGCGCCGGCGCCCCAGGCGGCAAGGCCTGCGGGGGCCAGCCCCATCAGATTGCGCAGGCCGGGAATGCCCTGCACGGCCGCCAGCAGCAGGCCCACGGCCGCCGCCATGGGCGCCAGCCAGGGGTTGGCGTGGTCTTGGCGGGCCAGCAGCGGGCGCGCGGGGGCGCGCTGGGCCTGGATGAGCAGCAGCACGCACACCAGCAGCGTACCCAGTACCACGGCGCGGCCCTGGGCCGCGTCCCAGCCCTGCGCATGCAGCCACGCCTGTGCCCCCAGCAGCAGCGTGGCCAGGCCCAGGCCCTGGGCCACGGGCATCAGCAGCGCGCCCAGGGCGAAGGGTGAGTCCTGCACCGGGCGGGCGGGGCGCCGCATGGTGTCTGACTGCGCGGGCTCGGCTTCGAAGACCAGGGAGCAGGCGGGGTCGATGAGCAGCTCCAGCAGCACGATGTGCACCGGCAGCAGCAGCACGGGCCAGTGCAGCAGGGTGGGCACCAGCGCCAGCGCAACGATGGGCACATGCACGGCGAAGACGAAGCGCGTGGCTTTGCGCACGTTGTCGTCGATGCGCCGCCCCTGGCGGATCGCGGCGACGATGTGCGCAAAGCTGTCCTGTAGCAGCACCAGGGCCGCGGCCTCGCGCGCCACATCGGTGCCGCGCTCGCCCATGGCGATGCCCACGTCGGCGGCCTTGAGCGCGGGGGCGTCGTTCACGCCGTCGCCGGTCATGGCCACCACGGCACCATCGGCGCGCAGTGCCTGCACCAGGCGCAGCTTGTGCGCGGGCTTGAGGCGCGCGCACAGGTCGGTGTGGCGCAGGCGCTCGCGTAGCGCGGAGTCGTCTAAGTTGTGCAACTCATCGCCGGTGAGCACCTGCGGCCGCTCGGACAGACCCACCTGCCGCGCGATGGCGCGGGCGGTGGCCGGGTGGTCGCCCGTCATCATCACCACGCGCACGCCCGCGCTGCGGCATTGGGCGATGGCCTCGGGAACCTCGGGCCGGGGCGGGTCGGCCAGCGCCACGAGGCCGAGGAATTCGAAGTCGAAGTCGTGCTGGCTGCCAGGCCATGCCGGTGGCTGGCCCGGCGATGTGCTGCTTCCCGCCCACTGCCCGCGAGCCACGCCGAGCACGCGTAGGCCGCGCTCGGCCATGTCTTCCACCTGCAGGCGCAGCGCCGCGCGCCGGCCTGCGTCCAGGTGGCACAGGTCGGCGACCGCCTCGGGGGCGCCCTTGGTGGCCAGCAGGTGCCGGTGGGGCGCGCCGGTGGCGTACACGCGGGTCATGGCCAGGATCTCGCCCGACAGGTCGTAGGCGAACTCGGGCTCGCGCCCGTCGTGCATGTGCTCGGTGCCCTGCAGCCAGTCGTGGCCGAACTGCTGGATGGCCTTCTCCATCGGGTCGAACGGGTCGCCCGGCGTGGCCAGCATGGCCCATTCGACCAGCGGGTGCAGCGCCTCGGGCAGTGCCTGTGCGCCCTCGGCGCGCCACTGCACCGTGGGCGTGGCCAGCTCGGCCACGGCCATGCGGTTTAGCGTCAGGGTGCCGGTCTTGTCCACCGCCAGCACGGTGACCGCGCCCAGGGTCTCCACGGCCGTGATGCGCCGCGTCAGCACCTGGCGCTGGGCGATGCGCCACGCCCCCAGCGCCAGGAACACGGTGAGGATCACCGGGATTTCCTCGGGCAACAGCGCCATGGCCAGGGCAATGCCTGACAGCAGGCTGTCCAGCAGCGAGTGGCCCGCCCAGCCCCAGCCCAGCAGCACCTGGGCGCCGGCCAGCGCGAGGGCCAGCAGTCCCAGGCTGCGCACCAGCCGGCGCGAGCGCTGCTGCAGCGGTGAGGGCGGCGTCTGCGTGGTCGCCAGGTCCGCGCCGATGCGCCCCACGGCGGTATGCTCCGCCGTGGCCTGCACCCGCGCCAGGCCGGTGCCGCGGGTGACGACGGTGCTGGCGAACAGGCGGTCGCCGTCGGTGTCGGCCGGCGGTGTGTCGCGCGCGACAGGGGCAGTCGTTCGTTCGCTCATGCGGGGCAGTTTGGCGACGGGCACGGACTCGCCCGTGAGCAGGGATTCGTCCACCTCCAACTGGCCGCTGAGCAGATGGGCATCGGCGGCAATCCGGTCGCCTTCGCGCAGCACCAGCAGATCGCCGCACACCACATCCCGCCCCGCAATGCGCTGCTGCACGCCCTCGCGCAACACGAGGGCGCGGGGGGCGGAAAGGTCGCGCAATGACTCCAGCGCGCGTTGGGTGCGGCGCTCCTGCACCAGCGTGATGCCGATGACCACGAAGACGAAACTGAGCAGGAACAGCGCCTCGCCCTTATTCCCGAGTGCCAGATAGATGCCGCCTGCGGCCAGCAGCATGAGGAACATGGGCTCGGTGAGCACCTCGCGCACGATAGCAAGCGCGGGCTTAGGCGCGTTTCCGGGCAACAGATTCGGGCCGTCGCGCGCCAGGCGCTCAGCGGCCTCTGCACTGCTCAGGCCTTGCAGGTCATCGCCAGGGGAGGTGGACTCGTTTGCCATGAAGAAACGGGCCAGGGGGAAAGGATGGCCGGAGTGTAGGTGCTGGCTCTGCGGGGCGCTAAGGTGATGCATCGGCAGAGGATCGGAAACTCATCCGATGGGGATGTACCCGCTTCCACGCGACCTGCTGGGGTGCCTGCAGCTGGCATGCCAAGTGGGTTGGCGCTCAGGTCCACGGGCAGGTGCGAGGCGGCCCTGATGCATTGGGGCCGCAGCCTGCGAGCCCCAATGCACAACCCCTGGCGCACACCCATCTGCTGGATGTGGTTGGAGCGGACTTTGGCCGCGCGCTGCAGCACTGGCGTGCCGATCCGGTGCAGCACATTGAGATCCCAAACACGCAACTGCTGCTCCATACGCGCCGTCCCCCGCTGGGACGCGTGGGTGTACTTGGAGGAGCGTGACCGCATTGCGCTGCTGGCCGGCGAGTACCAGCGTAAGGTGCAAGCGATGGCCCTGCAGCCGCCTAGCCACGGCGTCGCGCATTCGTCGCCCCCATCAGGTCTCCGGCTGCGCCGCAGCCACCCACCGTAGCCCGTCGCCACGGCTGTAGTAGTAGTCCCCTTGCGGGCTGATGACGAGGGCGCGGCAGGCTGTGGAGTCTGAAAAATAACGCCATCCGTGGGCGCGTTCACCGGGGCCTGCGGTGTTGGGCACGGCTTGCATGCCCTCGTCGGGGTTGTTGGCACAGCGGGTGTTTGTCACGCGTTCGCGGAGGCTTTGCCGGTCACGGTGGTGGTCGTGGTCCCCAGCGAGGACCGGTGCGCTCAAGGTGGCCCCGAGCATTCCGATCGCGGTAAGAGTGAGGTGGGTGCGCATGGTGAACTCCTGGTTGTCGGGTGGTTGCAGCCATCGGTGACTGTGCAGGCAGTCTGCGCGGAGGGCGGTGAACCGGCGCTGAATGCGTGATTCACCGGCCATTCATGTGCCGGAGGCGGGCGTGCCCGTGCCGAACCTGCCCAGCCCCACAGTGACCAGCCCATTGCCGCGCCGCAGCATCCACAGCGTCTCCAGTCCCATGCGCTGGGCCAGGGCCAGACCCTCCCCGGGGCCGGCCACCAGCAGTGCCGTGGCCCAGGCGTCGGCATGCATGCACTGGCGCGCCAGCACCGTGACCGAGGCCACCTCGTTGCGCACGGGCGCACACCGGCGCGTGTCCATGGTGTGTGCCAGGCGTGCGTCGCCTACCTGGAGATAGCGCCGGTAGTCGCCCGATGTGGCCACGGCCAGGTCCTGCAGCTCGACCACGCCGTGCACCGCGCGGCGCCCGGCCTCGGGGTTCTCCACGGCCACCGCCCAGGGCTGGCCGCTGGCCTGACCCCCCACGGCACGCAGCTCCCCGTCCAGTGCCACCAGCGCATGCCGCACGCCGTGCTGGCGCAGTACGTCGGCCAGGCGGTCCACGCCGTAGCCCTTGGCAATGCCGCACAGGTCCAGTTGCAGCGGCACCTGCTTGCGGGCGCGACCCGCCAGGCGGTCCAGTTCCAGGGTCTCATGCGTGGGGCGGCGCGCTGAAGGGGCCGCGCCAGCGGCGGCGCGGATGGCCGCGGCATCGGGCGCATCGCGCGCCGCACCGAAACCCCAGGCATCGACCAACGCGCCCACCGCGGGGTCGAACGTGCCACCGCTCAGGCGGCAGATGTCCAGCGCGCAGGCCAGCACCTCCAGAATCTCGGGAGGCAGCGCCACCCAGGCGTCTGTCGGCGCACGGTTCAGGCGGTTGAGGTCGCTGTCCGCCAGCCAGGGAGACATTTGCGCGTCCACTTGCTGGACGGCAGCGGCCAGGGCCTGCTCCAGTGCCTGAGTATTGGTGCTCAGGGGCACGTCGCAGGTGACGGACCAGCGCGTGCCCATGGTGGGGCCGTGCAGGGTCAGCCGTTGCAGGTCAAAAGAGGTCTTCGGCATAGCGTCCTTGCGCCTTCAGTTGTGCCAGGCCCGGCGGGCTCAGCAGCGATTCGAGCACCTGCGCCACGCCCTGGGCCATGGGGCGGCTGCCGCACACGCGCACCAGGGCGCCCTGCGCCAGCAGCGCGCGCACCTGCGCTGCGTCGCGCTTCAGGGTCTGCTGCACGTAACCGCCCCCGTCCGGTATGCGCGAGAACGTGGTGTGCAGTCCGGCCAGGCGGCCGTCGGCCTGCCAGTCCTTCAGTTCGGTGCCGAAGTAGTAATCCCGCGCCGGATCGCGTGCGCCGTAGTACAGGTGCATGGGCCTATGGCGCGTGTTGCCGCGGATAAAGCCCGCCAGCGGCGCCACGCCCGTGCCCGCGCCGATGAGCAGCACGGGCGTGCGGCCGGCAGGCAGCACGAAACCCGGGTTGGGGCGGATGAACGCCTGCATGCTGTCGCCCGGCTGCAGGGCATGCAGGTGGTTGGAGCACAGGCCGCCCGGCATGCGGCGCACGCAGATTTCCACGAAGCCGTCACTGCTGCCCGAGGCCAGCGAGTAGTAGCGCGGCACGGCCTGGCCCGGCGGCACCACGCCAATCAGGTCGCCCGCCGCGAAGCGCGGCAGGCTATGGCCGGGCAGGGCAAAGCGCAGGATGGCTGCAGGCTCGCCCGCACCGCCCGCGAAATCCTGCCGCGACACGAGCGTGAGCGCCACGGTGCGCGGAAGGCGCGGCCGGTAGTCGAGTGGCAAGGGCTGGCCCAGGGCCTGTGCCAGTGCCTGCCCCCAGCGTGCGAATTCCTGGGCGGACTGCTGGTGGATGCGCTCCAGCGGCAGCAGCACGGGCCAGCCCTGGCGGCGCAGCGTTGCTTCCAGCGCCTCGGCGAACGCGCAGAAGGCGGGGAACTGCCGGTCGCCAAAGCCCAGCACGGCGACCTGTGCGCGTGCCGGACCCGTCGGGGCAGCTGCGCGCGCGATGGCTTCCAGCGCGCGCGCCGCATGGGCGGGCGGCTGGCCGTCGCCATAGGTGGCGGCCAGCACATAGACGTGGCGCGCCGTGGGTGGCACGCGCCAGTGTTCCAGTGCCGTGGTGTGCACGCGGTGGCCCGCGGCGACCAGCGCGGCATGCAGGGCCTGGGCAAAGCCCCAGGTGCTGCCGCCTTCGCTGGCCACGAAGATCAGGCTGTCGGCCTGCGCCAGCGGGCTGTTGCCTTCGATGCGCGGGCGGCTGCGGCGCGCCTGCCACCACAGCAGCGCGCCCGTGCCCCAGAACAGCGGGATGCTCGCCCCCATGGCGCCCAGCACCAGCGCCCAGGCCCAGGCGCCTTCGCCGGTGTGCAGCAGCAGCGCCCAGTCGTGCACGCGTTGTGCCGCTGTGGCGTCCTGCCAGGCCAGCGTCTGGCCGTTGTAGCGGTCCACCCAGCCCTGGCCCTGGACGGTGGTCACGCGCCAGGTGTCCTGAGGGTCGTCGGCGGATGGCAGGTTGAGCTTGCGCAGGTCCTGCACGCGCATGTCCTGCAGCAGGGGCAGTTGCCCGGCCGGCAGGGGCGGCTGGCCGCCTTGCACGGACGCGACGTCGGGTTCGGGCGCTGTGTCCAGCGGCATCAGACCGAAGGTGGCAGCGCTCATGACGAGCGCCGCGGCGGCCGATACCGCCAGCACCAGCAACACGACCCGCCCGGCCAGTACGTGCAGGCGCTGCGCCAGCGTGCCGCGCACCGGTCCGGCGAGGTGGCGCCAGCCGCCCATGCGGCGCAACAGCAGCACCAGGCCCGAGATCGACAGTCCCAGCATGGCCAGGGCCACCACGGCGGCGGCCATGCGTCCGGTGTCGCCCAGCAGCAGGGCGCGGTGCAGGTTCTTCAACCAGCGCGGCAGCAGTGAGGGCTGGTAGCCGCCCAGCACGCGGCCGTCTGCCGGGTCCACGCGCAGGGCCTGGGCCTGGCCGTTGTCAAAGGCATGGACCACGATGCCGCCCGAGGGCAGGCGGCGGATTTCCTCCGCGCCGGGCACGCTGGCCTGCACGCGCTGCACCAGCGTCGCCACCGGCAAGTCCTGCGCTGCGGGGGCTGCCTGCCAGGCGTTGCGCAGCGGGTCGAGCGCCAGCAGCGTGCCCGTGATGCCCAGCACCAGCGCCAGCGCGCCCGCCACCAAACCCAGCCAGCGATGCAGTTGCCGCCAAACCATGGGTGCTTCCTTCGCTTACTTGAATTGGTAGCTGAACGACTGGATGTACTGCTTGCCGGCCTGCGGCTTGTCGGCCTGGGCGGTGGACAGGGGCACGCGGATCTCCGCGGGACTGTCGCGCATGTCCTCTGCGGCGGCGTCAATGCGGATCTCGTAGCCCGCATCCAGCAGTGCGTCGGCCAGATCGGCCGTCACCTTGAGCGTGCGGCCTGCGCCCACGCTGGCGCCGGTCACGCCCTGCAGGCGATTGCCGTCGCCGGCGGACAGGCGGTTCCAGTCTGCCAGGTGCTTGTAGTACTTGGCCTTGCCGCCGGCCACCCACAGCGTGCCCGCGTAGGCGCCCTTGGGGTCGGTGAGGTAGACGGCGAGGTAGGCGCCGTCGCCTCCGTAGTTCTTGAGGGTGGTCGAGAGCGTGACCTCGCGGCTGTGTGCCAAGGCGGGCAGGGTCAGCGCGCAGGCGGCGGCCACGGTGGTCAGCAGGGGTTTGGTGCTGGACATGGAGGTTCTCCGGTAAGAGCGTGTGGACGATTCAAAGGGTCATTCGATCTGGCCGCGCGGCGTGGTGCCGGGCGTCAGTACGGGGCTTTGGGGGGCTGTGACGGGTGCCGCGACGTCCTGGGCGGGAGCCGCATCGCGGGCCGGGGTGCGATCGCGCTCGCGCCGGCGTTCGCGCTCAGGTTCATGGTTGTCATCGCGCAGTTTCATCTTCACCACGCGCAGCGTCTGAGGGTCCAGCTTGGCCTTGAAGCTGCGGCCCTGAGCGTCCCGGCCGCGCACTTCGTAGCAGCCGTCATCGATCTTGAGGCGCTGCACCTGCCAGCCCTGAGCGGCCGCGTGCCGCATCACGGCGTCGCGTGACTGCCAGTGCTGCACGGGGGCCTCGCAGTCATCGTCCGCCAGCGCAGGGGCTGCTGCCAGGGCCAGGCACAGGGCCAGCAACGGGGTCGGGTGTTTCATGGAAAGCTCCTTTCGGTGGATCAACGCATGGCAAAGGACTCGCGGTGCACGCGCCACGGGCGGGGGCCGCTGGCGTGCGCGTGCAGCGCATCGCCCAGACCCTGGGGGCCGCAGAACCAGATGTCCAGCGGGCCGGGGGTGGCTTCCAGGTCCTGGGGCCTGAGGCGCTGGCCCTGGGCGTCGCCGTGCACCGTGAGCGTGACCGGTGGTTGGGCCTGCACGCACAGCGTGCGCAGGCGCGGCAGCAGCGGATCGGTGGCGGCGTCGCGGGTGCAGTAGTGCATCTGCACGGGCTGCAGTTTGGAGGGCGCCGGCGTGGCGCCCGGCTGCCGGGCTTCCAGCAGCGCTAGGAAAGGCGTGATGCCCACGCCACCCGCCACCCACACCTGTTGGCGGCGGTGGCGGCCCCGGCCGTCGAAGCGGCCGTAGGGGCCTTCGATGTCCACGCGCTGCCCGGCCTGCAGGCGTCGGCCCAGGGTGCGGGTGTAGTCGCCCAGTGGCTTGATGACCAGACGCAGCAATGGCTCGCCTTGCGCACTGGTGCCCAGGCTGCCCGGTGCGCTGGCGATGGTGAAGGGGTGCGCGCCTTCCGACGCATCAAAGCGCACGAAGGCGAACTGCCCCGCGCGGTGGCCCGGCCAGCTTGCCGGCAGGGCGCAGATCACCTCAATGGGCGCCGCCGCGCCGCCATCGCCCAGCGTGCGCACCGCATGGATGTGGCCGGCGTGGCTGCGTGCGCGGCCGATCCAGCCGGCCAGCGACCACGCGGCGGCCAGGCTGCCCAGCGCCAGCAACGTGCCCATCAGCAGGCCCAGCGGGAGCGTCCAGAAGGTCAGCGGCATCAGCGCCACGGTATGCAGCGTGAGCGCCAGAAACACCAGCGGCATGGCGCGGTGCAGGAAGCGCCACGGCTTGTAGGCCAGCAGCCGGGTCAGCAGCGTGATGGCCACCATGGCCAGCAGCAGGTAAAAAGCCATCTCGCCCAGGTCCTTGGCAAAGCCCCGGGCGTCGGTGAGCCAGGGCAGAACGGCGTCGCGTGCCGGCCGGCCGGCGCGGCCCCACAGGCCCTTGATCCAGTCGCTGGATTCATCGGCGCCCCAGTGCAGGACGGCCGTCAGCGCCGCACTGATGCCGGCCCACTTGTGTAGGCGGTAGACCTGGTCCATGCCGCCCAGCGGGCGCTCCAGCCAGGGCAGGCGCAGCGCCAGCACCATGGCCAATGCCATCAGGCCGATGCTCCACAGGCCCGAGAGATACAGCGCCTGTTGGCGCAGCTGCCACCAGCCAGTGGCCGCCCCCTGTGCATCCACAAGGGGAGAGACGCCCAGCTCGGGCGGCAGTACCGCTAGCCAGGCCAGGGTGATGGCCAGCAGCCAGGCTCCCAGGATGAGCTTGATGCGCATGGTGTTTCCTTCTTGTGCGTAGAGCAGTTGGCCCGCCACGGATGTGCGTCGAGCGACTTGGCAACGATTCTGGAAAAGCCACGATGAACTTCCGCTGAAGGCCGCATTCATGCGACATTCATCGCCGTACGCGTATAAAAAACGCCCATGAACAGATTGCGCCGCCCCTTTGCCCTGCTGGCCCTCGCGGTGGCCGCCGCCACAGCGGGCATTGCCGTGCAGGCCGACGAGCGCGGCCATGGCGACCACGACCTGGCTCGCCAGGCCCTGGAGCGCGGTCAAGTGCTGCCACTGCGCACCGTGCTCGACAAGGTCGAGCGCGAATACCAGGGCCAGGTGCTCAAGGTGGAGTTTGAGCGTGATGACGGCCGTTTCATCTACGAGATCCGCTTGCTGCAGCAGGACGGACGCATGACCAAGCTTAAGATTGATGCGGTCGATGGCCGTGTGCTGAAGATCAAACGCAAGGAACATTGATGCGCATCCTCGTCGTGGAAGACGAACCCACCCTTTGTGCTCAACTGGCGCAAGCCATCGCGGCCGCGGGCCATACAGTGGAGTCTGCCGGCGACGGGGCCCAGGCGCACTACCTGGGTGAGGTGGAGGACTTCGACGCCGTGGTGCTGGACCTGGGCCTGCCCGTGCTGGACGGCCTGTCGGTGCTGCGCCGCTGGCGCGCGGCGGGGCGCAACATGCCCGTGCTGATCCTCACCGCGCGTGGCGCGTGGCACGAGAAGGTGGCGGGCATGGACGCGGGGGCGGACGACTATCTGGCCAAGCCTTTCCACATGGAGGAGTTGCTGGCGCGCTTGCGCGCCCTGCTGCGCCGCCTGGGCGAGCACGCCAGCGCGCAGTGGAAGTGCGGCCCGATCTGGCTGGACACACGCCAGGCGCGCGTACTGGTGGACGGCCAGCCTCTCACGCTCACCAGCCATGAGTTCAAGCTGCTGTCGCTGCTGATGCAGCGCAAGGGCCAGGTACTGTCACGCACCGAGCTGTCCGAGCACTTGTACCCGCACGACAGCGACCGCGACTCCAACACCATCGAGGTCTTCGTGGGCCGCCTGCGCAAGAAGCTGCCCCCGGGCAGCATCGAGACCGTGCGCGGCCTGGGTTACCGGCTGGCCGAAGCCTGCGCCACCCCATGAGCGCCGTGGCGCGCGCGCTGGCGGGCTCCCTGCGGCTGCGCCTGCTGGCGGGCACGCTGGCGTGGATGTTGCTTAGCATCGCTCTCGCCGGGTGGGCGCTGCGCACCTTGTTCCAGGACCACATCACCCAGCAGTTGCAGGCGCAGCTGGTGGCGCAGCTTGACCAACTCAGCGCTGCCGTGGAATGGACGCCCCAGGGCGGCACCACCGTGGCTGCCCTGGTCGCCGATGCACGTCTGGCGCAGCCGCTGTCGGGCCTGTACTGGCAGGTGGACCAGCTCGGCTCCGCGCCGCAGGCGGCGGTGGCGCGCTCGCGCTCGCTGTGGGACCAGGTATTGACGCTGCCGACCGTCCCGGGCCACTACCCCGCGCGCGGCTACCGCGTGCTGCAGCTGCACGACGCCCAGGGCCACGCGCTGCTGACCGTGGCGCGCATCCTGCAATTGCCCGAGGACGATGCCCCGCCGCTGCGGCTGGCCGTGGCGGGCGATACCGCGCTGCTGGCCGAGCCACTGCAGCGCTTCACCCGCCTGCTGCTGACCGCCCTGGGTCTGATGGCCCTGGGCCTGGCCGTGGCTGTGGCCGTGCAGCTGCAGCTGGCCCTGCGCCCGCTGCAGCTGCTGCGCGATCAGCTGGCCACCGTGCGCGGCGGTCAGGCCGCGCGGCTGGAGGGGTGCTTCCCGCACGAGCTGCAGCCGCTGGTGAGCGAGTTCAACCATGTGCTGGCCGAGAACGCCGACATGGTGCAGCGCGCGCGCACCCAGGCGGGCAACCTGGCGCACGCGGTGCATACGCCGCTGTCCATCCTGGCCAACGCCGCCGCGCAGGAAAGCTCGCCGCTCGCCCACCTGGTGACCGAGCAGGTGGCCAGCGCACGCCGCCAGGTGGACTACCACCTGGCGCGCGCGCGCGCCGCCGCCGCCGTGCGCGCCACCGGGCTGCGCACGCCGGTGCTGGCGCCCCTGCAGGCTTTGCTGCGGACCATGCAGCGCCTGCATGCCGACCGTCAGCTCGCCTTCGAGCTGGCGCCGCAGGCGCAGGACGGCGCCTTCCGCGGCGAGGAGCAGGATTTGTACGAGCTGCTGGGCAACCTGATCGACAACGCCGGCAAGTGGGCGCGCACGCGCGTGGTGGTGGATGTGCGGCGCGATGGTGGCCAGCTGTGCTTTACCGTCGATGACGACGGCCCCGGCATTCCCGCGGCGCTGCGCGACCGCATGTTCGAGCGCGGCGTGCAGCTCGACGAGCAGCGCCCCGGCTCAGGCCTGGGGCTGGACATCGTGCGTGCGCTGGTGCAGACCTATGGCGGCAGCGTGCAGGCGCTGGCCTCGCCGCTGGGCGGCGCGCGGCTGCGCCTGTGCCTGCCGGCGGCGGAGGGCGGCGGCGCTGCGTGAGCGCGACTGGCACAATCCCAGGCTTTCCCGCTCACTGAATCCGCGCCATGTTCACAGGCATCGTCCAGGCCACCGCGCGCATCGCCGCCATCGACGACCGCGCCGGCCTGCGCACCTTCACCCTCGAATTCCCCGCTGGCTTTTGCCAGGACCTCGCCATCGGTGCCAGCGTGGCGACCGACGGCGTGTGCCTCACGGTGACCGAGATCCTCTCGCCCACACGCGCCACGTTCGACGTGATGCTGCAAAGCCTGAACATCACCACGCTGGGCAGCTACGCCGTGGGTGACCGCGTGAACGTGGAGCGCGCCGCCAAGGATGGCGCCGAGATCGGCGGCCACCCGCTGTCGGGCCACATCGACTTCACCGGACAACTGGTGGAGCGGCGCGAACTGGACAACAACCTGGTGTGGCGCGTGGCCGTGCCCGAGGCGTTTCGCCGCTACGTTTTCGCCAAGGGCTACATCGCCATCCACGGCGCCAGCCTCACCGTGGCCGAGGTGAACCGCCAGGAGGGCTGGTTCGAGGTCTGGCTGATTCCCGAGACGCGCCGCGCCACCGTCTTCGAGGACGTGCAGGTGGGCGGCCGCCTGAACATCGAGATCGAGCGCAGCACCCAGGTGGTGGTGGACACCGTGCGCGAGGCGGTGCAGGAAAGCCTGGGGCGCCTGGCGCCCGTGCTGGAAGCCCTGCTGCGGGACAAGGGGCTGGCGCTCGAGGACTTCGTGCAGCCGCCGAAGCTGCCGCACTGAGGCCGGCGCCCATGCCCTGGACGGTGCGCGCCCTCACCCCCGACGACCTGCCGGGCCTGCAGGCGGTGCAGATCGCCTGCTATGGCGATGGCCTGGTCGAGGCCGCGGCGGTCTTCGCGCGGCGCCTGGCGAGCCCCGCCGACTGCTCGCAGGTGGCCGTGCGCGACGGCGCGGTCGTGGCCTACCTGGCGGCCTACCACTCGCGCCTGGGCAAGGTCACGCCGCTGCACGGCGACTTCGACGCCACGCCCGCGCCCGACACCCTGTACCTGCACGACATGGCGGTGCTGCCCGACTGCGCCGGCCAGGGCCTGGCCCAGGCCCTGCTGCAGCGGCTGCTGGCGCCCGCCCGCGCCGCGGGGCTGCGCCACACGGCGCTGGTGTCGGTGCAGGGCTCGCAGGCCTACTGGGAGCGCCGGGGCTACGCCGCGCACGCCCTGCGCGACGCCGCGCAGCAGCGCCACCTGGAAGGCTATGGCGCCGGCGCGGTGTACATGGCGCAGGCGCTTTAAAAACCATAGCTGCTTGCGCTTGCCAGCAAAGGATTTCGGCATTGTTTGTGCATGAATTCCTTGTGCGGCAAGCGCAACAAGCTATCTTTTTTGCTGCGTGAACCCTAGAACTGCAGGTCCGCGCGCAGCCACAGCGCGCGGCCCGGCTCGTTGATGCGCACGCCGCCGGGGAAGCCGAAGCCGGCGTTGCCCGCCAGGTTCAGGTGCTCGGCGTAGGTCTTGTCCAGCAGGTTGTCCACCCCGGCGGCGAGCTTCAGGCGCTGGTCGACGCGGTAGCCCGCGTGCAGCGACAGCACGCCGAAGCCGGCGCTGGCGCCCAGGTCGCGGCCCACCACGTTGCCTTGACCCTTGGCATGGCGGTGCTGCGCGGCCACCAGCCGCCACAGGCCGCCGGCGCTCCAGGGTCCCTGCGCGTACTCCAGGCCCAGGCGCGCCTCCAGCGGCGGCATCTGGGGCAGGGGGCGGCCTTCGCTGCTGTTGCGGCCCCAGCCGTAGGCCAGCGTGCCCTGCGCCGTCCAGGCCGTGCCCAGGCGCCGGCTGGCGCCCAGCTCCAGCCCGGCCGTGCGCGCGTCCACGTTGCGCACCGCCGATTTCATGCCGCTGTAGTCGAACAGGATGTAGTCGCGCACCAGGCCCAGGTAGGCCGAGGTCCACAGCTGCCAGTCCGCGCCCTTCCACTGCGCGCCCAGGTCCAGCTGGGTGGTTTTCTCGGGGCGCAGCGTGGCGAAGGCGTTGCCGTTGGCGGCGGCGCTGTTGCCGGGGGAGATCAGCTCCCAGTAGTCGGGAAAGCGCTGCACATGTCCCAGCCCGGCGTAGACCAGCGCGCCCTGCGGCGCCAGCGTGCGCTCCCAGCGCACGAAGCCGCTGGGCAGGGCCGGGCGCGTGCGGTGGTCGGCGCCGGCCGCCGGGGCCATGCCGCCCATGCCGGTGGGCGCGGCATAGCGCCAGGCCTGGGCGCGGTCCAGGCGCAGGCCGCCCACCCAGCGCGTGTCGGCCTGGGCCTGCCACGACAGTTCAGCGAATGCGCCCAGGTTCTCGAACTTGGCGTCGCGCTGCCAGGGCTGGGCGGAATAGGGCTGCGCGGGCGAGCCCCGGCGCTTCTCGTGCGGGCTGCGCTGCGCGTCCAGCCCGGCCACCAGCTGCCAGTCCGGCTGCCACTGCAGCGTGGCGGCCAGGCGCGTGCCCTGGGTGTCGCGCCGCACGTTGCTGGCCATGGGCATGGACATGCTGCCGCCCGGTTGGAAGGGGCGCAGCGTGAAGTTGTCCATCACATGGTCGGCGCGGTTGCGGTAGAGCTGCGCCTCCAGCTTCGTCAGCCAGGGCGCGAGGTGGCGCTTCTCGAAGCGCAGGCCCCAGCTGTCGCGGCGGAACTGCGTGCCGTCCATGCCGCGCCCGCCGTAGCGCGCCTCGCCGTCGCCGGCGCCGGCGCTCAGCTCCAGCAGGGTGTCGGCGTCGGGCGTGAGGCCCAGCGCCACGTCGGTGTTCCACTTGTCCCAGGCCGAGGGCACGCGCCGGCCGTCGCCGTCCTCGTAGTCCTGGCCGTGGGAATGGTTGGCCGTCACGCGCAGGTACATGCGCGCGTTGCCGGCCTCCAGGTCGGCCGTCTGGTCGTTGCGGCCGGCGCTGGCGCCCAGCAGGCTGGCGCGAAAGCGCACGCCGGGCTCGGCGAAGTCGGGGCGCTCGCGATCGAAGCGCACCACGCCGGCCGACGCACCCGGCCCCCAGACGACGGTCTGCGGCCCCTTGACCACGGTGAGCGCGTCGTAGGTCTCGGGCGAGATGTAGGAGCTGGGCGCGTCCATGCGCCCGGGGCAGGCGCCCAGCAACTGCGTGCCGTTGGTCAGCAGCGGCAGGCGCGAGCCGAACTGGCCGCGGAACACCGGGTCGCTGTTGGAGCCGCCGCTGCGGATGGCCGAGAAGCCCGGAATGGTCTTGAGGTAGTCGGCCGCGTCGCTGGCCGGCACGGGCTGGCGCGGCTGCCGGGGGTCGGCCACCACCTGCACGGGCGAATGGTCGTGCACGGCCGTGACGACCACGCCGCGCAGGGTGCGCTCGGGCGGCGTGTCCGCCGTGTCAAAGGCCAGCGCCGGGCCGGCCAGCAGCAGCGCGCAGGCCAGGGCGCAGGGGGTGGGGTGCGGCCGCGCGCCATGCGGCGCGGGTGCAGGGAAACGAAGAAAAGTCATGGGTGATCCACGCCCGAGCGCCGCCCGGCCGCGGGGCGGCGCGGCGGCGTTCAGGCAAAAAACAACGGAAGGCTCCGGGCCGCTCAGGGGCCGGCGGGGTCGGTCGCAGTCAGGCGTGGACGGGAGGCGGCCCGCGCGGGGGCAGCGGCGCCCGCGCCTGCCAGGCCGGTACGGCCGGCGTGCGGCCGGGGCGCGCCTGGAGGCCCAGCGGGGCGGGCGGGCGCGCGGCGGCCAGCGCCTGCGCCGGCGGCGTGCCCAGGGCAATGCACAGCAGGCAGCCGGGGTCGGCGTGGTGGTTGCCGGGTGCGCCGGACGCGCCGGATGCAGCATGGGCCGGAGGGCCGCCGGAGGGCGCGGCAAAGCACACGTCCAGGTGCGCCAGGTCCAGAACGGGCAGCGCCTGCCGCACCTGCACGTTGGCCCACAGCGCCGTCAGCCACGCGAGCACGAACACCGCGAGGACCGCGGTGCCCAGGCGTCGGCAATGGCGAATGCGCTGCAGCATGGGGAGAGCATTATCCCGAGCGCGGGGCGTCCGGGGCGCGGTGGAGCTTGACCCAGCGCAAGCCGTCAGGAACTGTCCACATGCGCTGGTGATAATCGCCGCCATGCCAAACCGCTGGAAACCCAACGTCACCGTGGCCGCCATCGTCGAGCGCGAGGGCCGCTTTCTGTTCGTCGAGGAAGACACGGCCGACGGGCTGCGGCTGAACAACCCCGCGGGCCACCTGGACCCCGGCGAGTCGCCCATCCAGGCCTGCGTGCGCGAGGTGCTGGAGGAGACGGCCTACGACTTCGAGCCCACGGCCCTGGTGGGCGTGTACCTGAACCGCTTCACGCGCACGCGCACGGGCGACGACATCACCTACCTGCGCTTCGCGTTCGCCGGCACCGTGGGCGCCCACCACGCCTGGCGCACGCTGGACGACGGCATCCTGCGCGCCGTGTGGCTCACGCCCGACGAGCTGCGCAGCAGCAGCGCGCGCCACCGCAGCCCGCTGGTGCTGCAGTCCATCGAGGACTACCTGGCCGGGCGGCGCGCGCCCCTGGCGCTGATCCACACCGACGCCAGCGTGCTGCAGCCGCCGCGCTGAGGCCGCGCCCGGCCGCTTGACCCCATGCACCGCCCGGCAGGGGCGGGCGGGGATAATTCCGCCCATGACGAAACACCGGGTCGTGGTGGGCCTGTCGGGGGGCGTGGACTCCGCCGTCACGGCGCACCTTCTCAAGCAACAGGGCCACGAGGTGGTCGGCATCTTCATGAAGAACTGGGAAGATGACGACGACAGCGAATACTGCTCCAGCCGCCAGGACTTCCTGGACGCGGCCAGCGTGGCCGACGTGCTCGGCATCGAGATGGAGCATGTGAACTTCGCGTCCGAATACAAGGACCGCGTGTTCGCCGAGTTCCTGCGCGAATACCAGGCCGGGCGCACGCCCAACCCGGACGTGCTGTGCAACGCCGAGATCAAGTTCAAGGCCTTCCTGGACCACGCCATGCGCCTGGGCGCCGAGAAGATCGCCACCGGCCACTACGCGCGCGTGCGCCAGAACCCGGCCACGGGCCTGTTCGAGCTGCTCAAGGGGCTGGACCCGTCCAAGGACCAGAGCTACTTCCTGCACCGCCTGAACCAGGCGCAGCTGTCCAAGACGCTGTTCCCCGTGGGCGAGCTGCACAAGACCGAGGTGCGCCGCATCGCCACCGAGATCGGCCTGCCCAACGCCAAGAAGAAGGATTCGACGGGCATCTGCTTCATCGGCGAGCGGCCGTTCCGCGACTTCCTTAACCGCTACATCAGCCATGCACCCGGCCCCATCCTGGACGAGCGGGGCCGCAAGCTGGGCCGCCATGTGGGCCTGTCGTTCTACACGCTGGGCCAGCGCCAGGGGCTGGGCATCGGCGGCGTGAAGGACAAGGGCGCGGCCCGCGGGGCGGGCGACCATGCGCCGTGGTTCGTGGCACGCAAGGAACTCGACACCAACACCCTGCGCGTGGTGCAGGGCCATGACCATCCCTGGCTGCTGTCGCACCGGCTCGATGCGCTGCAGGCCAGCTGGGTCGCCGGCCATCCACCGGCCACGGGCGAGTGCGCGGCCAAGACGCGCTACCGCCAGCAGGATGCCGCCTGCACCGTGCTGGCCGCGCAGGGCGAGGCGTTCAGCCTGCAGTTCCCCGAGGCCCAGTGGGCCGTGACGCCGGGCCAGTCCGCCGTGCTCTACGACGGCGAGGTGTGCCTGGGCGGCGGCGTGATCGCGGCCGTCGCCGGCTGACCCCTTCCCGTCCCGCTTCTCCGCGTCAGTCCAGGCACCCGCGCGGCCCGCTGCGCCGCTGGGTCGACCCTGCGGCCCTGGCGGGCTTGTGAAATTGATTCATGCGGCGGCGCAGCATTTTTCACGCTGCACGGCTGCCGAAGTTTCTACAGTCTCTCCCGCGCCGCACCTGTCGGCCCCGTGCGGGGAACGATGTGCCTGGCGTTCCCCTCCAATATCTGGACAACAACACGGAGACAAGACCTATGGTCTGGCAGCAAATCTACGACCCGTTCGGGAACATGGTCATCTCCACCGCGCTCGCCGCGATACCGGTGGTGGTCATGCTCGCGGCCCTGGGGTTCTTTCACATCAAGGCGCATATCGCGGCAGGCATGGGCCTGGTGGCGGCGCTCATCGTGGCCGTCTTCGCCTATGGCATGCCGGCCGACATGGCCGGCCGAGCGGCGGTGTTCGGCGGCTTCACCGGCCTGCTGCCCATCGGCTGGATCGTGCTGAACATCATCTTCCTGCACCAGCTCACCGAGCAGAACGGCAGCTTCGCCGTGCTGCAGGATTCGCTCTCGGGCATCACGGAGGACCGCCGCATCCAGCTGCTCTTGATCGCCTTCTGCTTCGGCGCCTTCTTCGAGGGCGCGGCGGGCTTCGGCACGCCGGTGGCGGTGACGGCGGCCATCCTGATCGGCCTGGGCTTCTCGCCGCTGGCGGCCTCGGGCCTGTCGCTGATCGCCAATACGGCGCCCGTGGCCTTCGGCGCCCTGGGCACGCCGGTGATCACGCTGGCCAAGGTGCACGGCTACGACCTGATGGAAGTCACGGCCATGATCGGCCGCCAGCTGCCCTTCTTCTCGCTGCTGGTGCCGTTCTGGCTCATCTGGGCCTTCGCCGGGCGCAAGGGCATGTGGGAGATCTGGCCTGCCATCCTGGTGACGGGGCTGTCGTTCGCCATTCCGCAGTACCTGGTGTCCAACTTCATCGGGCCGGAGCTGGTGGACATCATCGCCGCCATCGTCTCCATGATCTGCCTGGTGGCTTTCCTGCGCGTGTGGAAGCCCAAGACGGTGTGGACCTCGCCCTCGCTGCGCGGCCACGACCCCAGCGCCGCCGAGGCCAAGCCGCCGCAGCCGGTCAAGCGCCACAGCACCCAGGCGCTGGTGGCCGCCTGGACGCCGTGGATCATCCTGTCGGTGTTCGTCTTCATCTGGGGCCTGCCCTCGGTCAAGGCCTGGCTCAACGGCATCTTTGCGCCCGCCTTCCCCATGGCCGGGCTGCACAACCTGATCGAGAAGGTGCCGCCCGTGGTGCCCACGCCCCACAAGGAGGCCGCCGTCTACACGCTGAACCTGCTGTCGGCCACCGGCACGGGCATCTTGCTCTCGGCCGTGGTGAGCGCGCTGGTCATGAAGTACAACCCGGTGGCCATCGTCACCACGTTCTTTCGCACCTTCTGGCTGGTGCGCTACTCGCTGCTCACCATCGTGCTGATGCTGGCGCTGGGCACGCTGACCCGCTATTCGGGCACCGACACCACGCTGGGCCTGGCCTTTGCCAACACCGGTGTGCTCTACCCGTTCTTCGGCACGCTCATGGGCTGGATCGGCGTGGCGCTCACGGGCTCGGACACGGCCAGCAACGTGCTCTTCGGCGGCATGCAGAAGGTGGCGGCCGAGCAACTGGGCCTGTCGCCCAACCTGATGGGCGCGGCCAACAGCTCGGGCGGCGTGATGGGCAAGATGATCGACGCACAGTCCATCGTCGTGGCCTCCACCGCCACGCGCTGGTTCGACCATGAGGGCGACATCCTGCGTTACGTGTTCTTCCACTCCATCGCGCTGGCCTGCCTGGTGGGCCTGTATGTGACGATGCAGGCCTATGTCTGGCCGTTCACGCTGATGGTCGTGCACTGATCCATTCCAGCGGATTCGATCCACAACAGGCGCCTCGGGCGCCTGTTGTTATTTCTGGTGGCAGTAGCTATGTTAATTTTTGTCATCAATCCATGTACTTCAATAGATTAATGCTATTTATTGATTGGTGGCGCGTTGTGCTCTCGTTGTAACGCTTGGCGAACCATGGGCAGGACCCGCAGACCATGGAGCTTCGCCTTGCCTGCGGCATGGGTCTGTCATATGACCGGATTCCAATCATGCTTGCAATCCTGTTGATTAATAGCAATTGACTATCGTGTTTCCATATATTTCAGATAAAGTCATTTGAAACCATTGGCACGCCCCATCCGTTGGGAAGTCGTTGCCCCGTATGCAGTCATGACCACCTCAACCACCCTTGGGGGCGAACAGCCCGGCTCCATGGAGTCTGCCCATATCCATCGTTTGCAGTGCTCTCGCCAATGGCGCGGCTTTCTGGCCGCGCTGGGGGAGGAGTTCGTTTCCGCCTTGCCGCCACAGGAGTTGACGATGCTCATGGCGCGCATCGGCATGCGCTTCGCCGCCGAGCATCCACTGCCGGCCAGCGACACGGTGCAGGGGCTGCAGGACTCCATGAACCGCGTATGGGATGCGCTGGACTGGGGCGCCGCGGAGCTGGGGCAAAGCCCGTCGGGCATGGAGATCGCGCACAGATTCTCGCCCTTGGCCGCTGCGTTCGGCGAACCGCAGGCGCCGTGGGCCACGGGCTTTCTGCAGGGGGCGTACCAGCAGTGGTTCGATGCCGCCGGCGGGGGCGGGCTGCGGGTGGAGGTTGCCGCAGCGGCGGATGTCCTGGGGTCGGCGCGCTTGCGGCTGGTGGCGGCCTGAAGGCCCGTGGCCTTGTGTAAGGGAAGAAAGGGCATCGCATGCAGCAACCTGAAGACATCGCGCATCTGTACCAAGAGTTCGGCGGGCGGCCCGAGACCTATCGTGAAATCACGCGCACGCGCGCTGCCCAGCAGGCGCGCGAGCGCTGGCCGCTGATCTCGGCGCTGGAGGAGCTGTCCGCCGGCGTGCCGCCGGTGCGCCAGGACGAGGCATCGGGCGCGCCGCCCCATGCGTGGCATGCGCCGCAGCGGGCGGTGCCGCCCGCACCGCCGGCACGGACCGAATTGCCGGGCGGGCCCGTGGAGCCCACCGGGCCTTTGCCCGATGCGGCGCCAGCGGTGAAGCCTGCCGTGAGCGGCGCTTCCGCGTCTCCTTCCCTGTTGTGGGGCCGTGCGGCGTTGCCTCCCGCCGCCGCAGCGCCTGTGGCGGCCCCTGCTCCTGCGGCCCCGGTGGCGGCGGCTCCCGCGCCGCCCCCTGCCGCTGCGCCCACCCAGGGGGGCGCCACCCTGCAGAGCCCATCGCCGTTGTCGCGCCTCGCGCGGCCGCCCGCCCCACCCGAGCCTGCCGCGCAGCCGGCGGGTCTGCAGCAGGTCTTTGCCCGGCTGCTGGGCTCGAGAAACCGCGCATGAAGATCCTGACCATTGCATCGGCCAAGGGCGGCGTCGGCAAGACCACGGTGACCGAGAACCTGGCCGTGGCCCTGGCACGGCAGACGGGCTGCACCGTCCTCGCCGTCGATCTGGACCCCCAGAATGCCCTGGCCCTGCACCTGGGGCTGGGCCCGCAGGAGCTGCGCGGCTTGTCGCGCGCCAGCCTGGCCGGCCAGGACTGGCGCGACTCCTGTTTCGAGCGCCAGCCGGGCCTGTACGTGCTGCCCTTCGGCGCGGTGACCGAGGAAGACCGCGTGGCGCTGGAAGCGCAGATCAGCAGCCGGCCCCGCTGGCTGATCGACCACCTGCAGGGGCTGCAGCTGCCGCCGGACTCCCTGGTGCTGCTGGACACGCCGCCCGGCCCTTCGGCGTATGGCCGCCAGGCGCTCAGCATCGCCCACTGGGTGATGGTGGTGATGCTGGCGGACGCCGCCTCCTACGCCACGCTGCCGCTCATGCAGCGGCTGGTGCAGGCCTACTGCACGCCGCGCGATGACTTCGTGGACCAGCTTTACCTGCTGAACCAGGTGAACTCCGCGCGCCAGCTCTCCCAGGACATCCTGCGCGTGCTGCGCGAGGCCGTGGGGCCGCGCTTCGTGGGCGCCATCCACGCCGACGAGGCCGTGCCCGAGGCCCTGGCCCTGGGCATGAGCGTGCTCGACTATGGCGTGCACAGCCAGGCCAGCCACGACATCCTGGCCTGCGCGGCCTCGGTGGCCGCGCGCATGCAGGCCGGACCCGTGCCCGTGGCGCGCGCGGAGGCCTAGCCATGGCGACCGACCACAAGACCGTCGCCGACGGTATCGCCGACCGCGACCCGCGCAGCTTCGAGGCGCGCTGGCGCATGCGCGTGCACCGCATCGCCGACCAGCCGCTGTGGAATCACCCCCTGGCCCGGCTGGCGGCCGCGCTGCTGGCGGCGCTGCTGTTCGCCATCGTGGTGAGCGTGCCGCTCGACCTGACGGGGCAGCTGTTCTTCTCCGCCGGCAGCTTCATGGTGGCGCTGTTGCTCAACCGCACGCCGGGGCGCCTGAGCACGCTGGCCATGATCGTGCTGTCGATCACCGCGTCCACGCGCTACATGTACTGGCGCATGACCGACACCGTCGGCTTCACCAACCTGCTGGATGCCTGCTTCGGCTTCGGCCTGCTGCTGGCCGAGCTGTACGCCTTCCTGGTGCTGCTGATCGGCTACTTCCAGACGGCCTGGCCGCTGCAGCGGCGGCCCGTGCCCATGCCGCAAGACGTGGCCACCTGGCCCGCCGTCGACGTGTTCGTGCCCACCTACAACGAACCGCTGGAGGTGGTGAAGCAGACCGTGTTCTCCGCCATGCAGATGGACTGGCCCGCCGACCGGCTGCATGTGTACGTGCTCGACGACGGCCGCCGCGACGAATTCCGCGACTTCTGCGCCGAGCTGGGCGTGGGCTACCTCACGCGCGACAACAACGCCCACGCCAAGGCCGGCAACATCAACCAGGCCCTGGCCGTGACGAACTCGGAATATGTGGCCATCTTCGACTGCGACCACATTCCCACGCGCTCCTTCCTGCAGGTCTGCATGGGCTGGTTCGTCCGCGACCCCAAGCTGGCGATGCTGCAGACGCCCCACCACTTCTTCTCGCCCGACCCCTTCGAGAAGAACCTGAACACCTTCCACTCCATGCCCAACGAGGGCGAGCTGTTCTACGGCATCGTGCAGGACGGCAACGACCTGTGGAACGCCGCGTTCTTCTGCGGCTCGTGCGCCGTCATCAAGCGCGCGCCGCTGCTCGAAGTGGGTGGCGTGGCCGTGGAAACCGTGACCGAAGACGCGCACACCGCGCTCAAGCTCAGCCGCAAGGGCTACAACACGGCCTACCTCGAACTGCCCCAGGCCGCGGGACTGGCGACGGAAAGCCTCTCGGCCCACGTGGGCCAGCGCATCCGCTGGGCGCGCGGCATGGCGCAGATCTGCCGCGTGGACAACCCGCTGTTCGGGCCGGGCCTGCAGCTGGGCCAGCGCCTGTGCTACTTCAACGCCATGCTGCACTTCTTCTACGGGCTGCCGCGGCTGGTGTTCCTCACGGCGCCGCTGGCCTACCTGTTCTTCAGCGCCCATGTGTTCCAGGCCACGGCGGCCATGATCACGGCCTACGCGCTGCCCCACCTGATGCACGCCAGCATCACCAACTCGCGCATCCAGGGGCGCTTTCGCTACTCGTTCTGGAACGAGGTCTACGAGTCGGTGCTGGCCTGGTACATCATGCGCCCGGTGCTCGTGGCCTTCGTGAATCCCAAGCTGGGCAAGTTCAACGTCACGGCCAAGGGCGGGGTGATCGAGCAGGCCTACTTCGACTGGTCCATCGCCCGGCCCTACCTGATCCTGCTGGTGCTCAACCTGCTGGGCTTCGCCGTGGGCATCTGGCGCATGGTGGCCGTGGGGCCCTCGTCCGAGGTGTTCACCACGCTGGTCATCAACATGGTCTGGACGGCCTACAACATCATCCTCACCAGCGCCAGCCTGGCCGTGGCCAGCGAGACGCGCCAGGTGCGCAGCACGCCGCGCGTGACGGCCGTGCTGCCGGCCGCGCTGCGCTTTGCCGACGGCAAGACCCTGATGTGCGAGACCGACGACTTCTCGCAAAGCGGCGTGGGCCTGCGCGTGCCGCCCGACCTCCGGCTGGAGGCGGGCAGCCAGGTGCATGTCTCGCTGTTCCGCTCCGACGAGGAGGGCACCTTCCCCGCCGAGGTCACCTTCAGCGGCGGCGGCCGTCTGGGCCTGCGCTTTGACGGGCTGAGCCTGCAGCAGCAGGCCGACATCGCGCGCCTGACCTTCGCGCGCGCCGACGCCTGGATCGACTTCTGGGGCAACCGCCAGCACGACAAGCCGCTCACCTCGCTCAAGAGCGTGATGGTGATCGGCGTGCGCGGCCTGGGCCAGGTCGCCGCCAACACGCTGAACATCCTGCGCGGCCGGCGCGAAGTGGTGTCCAAGTAATGCACATCGAAGACAAGCCATGACCGAGACCATCCGTATCCCCAGGCGCATGGCGCCCGTCCTCGCCGCCATCGCCCTGCTGTCGGCACCCTGGTCGGGTCCCGGCGGCGCGCTGGCCCAGCCCGCGCCCGCCGCCTCGGCGCAGCCCGAGACGCCGCTCGCCGCGGGGCGCAACCACCAGGTGACGTTCCGCCAGCTGGGTGCCGTGTTCCCGCTGCAGCTGCGCGGCGTGCAGGGCTCCAGCGGCGTGCAGTTCGGGGTGCGCGGCGACGAGGTGGTCACGCGCGCGCGCCTGCACCTGAACTATGCGTATTCGCCCGCGCTGCTGGCCGACATCTCGCACCTGCGCGTGCTGGTCAACGAGCAGGTCGTCGCCACCATTCCCGTGCCCAACGCGCAGGGCGGGCAGAGCCTGCAGAAGGTGATCGACATCCCCACGCGCCTGATCGGCGAGTTCAACCGCCTGAACGTCGAGCTGATCGGCCACTACACGATGGAGTGCGAGGACCCCGCGCATACCAGCCTGTGGGCCAACGTGGGCAACGACAGCATGCTGGAGCTGTCGGTCAGCCCGCTGACGCTGGCCAACGACCTGGCCTTCCTGCCCGAACCCTTCTTCGACCGGCGCGACGCGCGCCCGCTTCACCTGCCCATCGTGTTCACGCGCGCCCCCGATGCGGCGCAGCTGGAGGCCGCGGGCACCATCTCGTCGTGGTTCGGTGCGCTGGCGGGCTTTCGCGGCGCGTCCTTCCCCGCCTCCGTGGGGCAGATTCCGCCCAAGGGCCATGCCGTGGTGCTGGCGCTGGGCGCGGAGGGCGTGCCGGGCGTGAGCCTGCCCGCCGCGGGCGGCCCCACGGTCACCATGGCCAACCATCCGACCGACCCCGCCGCCAAGCTGCTCGTCATCAGCGGCCGCGACGCGCAGGAGCTCAAGCGCGCCGCCACGGCCCTGGCCGTGGGCGCCCCGGCGCTCTCGGGCGCGACGGCCGTGGTGTCGGAGTTCAAGCAGATCGCGGCGCGCAAGCCCTACGATGCGCCCAACTGGCTGGCGAGCGACCGCCCGGTCAAGTTCGGCGAGCTGGCGCAGGCCGACATGCTGAGCGTGTCCGGCTACTCGCCGGACCTCATCCGCGTGAACTTCCAGGTGCCGCCCGACCTGTTCGCGTGGCGCCAGCAGGACATTCCCGTGCACCTCAAGTACCGGTACACGGCGCCGAACGAGACCACCAAGTCCACGCTGAACATCAACGCCAACGCGCAGTTCCTGCGCGCGCTGCCGCTGCGTGCGGCCAACCATGAAGCGCCCAGCCGGTTGGACCGCTGGCTGAACAAGGTCATGCCCACGGGCGACCTGCTGCCGGCGGAGGACTTCTTCAGCGTGCCGCTGTTCAAGCTGCCCGCGCGCAGCCAGCTGCAGTTCCACTACTTCCACGAGATCAAGAAGGAAGGCGCCTGCAAGGACGTGCTGCTGGACAACGTGCGCGGCACCGTGGAGCCCGACTCCACCATCGACATCACGGGCTTCTCGCACTTCCTGGCCATGCCCGACCTGGCGGCCTTCGGCAACAGCGGCTTCCCGTTCAGCCGCCTGGCGGACCTGTCGGAGTCGGCCGTGGTGCTGCCGGCCCGGCCCGAGCAGGGCGACTACAGCGCCTACCTGTCGCTCATGGGCCTGATGGGCAACGTGACCGGCTATCCCGCGCATGCCGTCACCGTGGCGCTCGGCGAAGGGCAGATGGAGGCGCTGGCGGGCAAGGACCTGCTGGTCATCGCCAGCGGCGCCAACGCGCCGCTGCTGGAACAGTGGGCCGAGCACCTGCCGTTCAGCCTGAAGGCGAACACCAAGGGCTTTCGCCTGTCGGACTACGCCTCGCGCCTGCTCAACTGGTGGGACCCGGACCAGCGCGACCGCGTCAAGCCGGGCCGCAACGAGATCGTGTTCACCAGCGCCAGCACCGACGCGGTGATCGCGGGCTTCGAGTCGCCCCTGCAAAGCGGGCGCAGCGTGGTGCTGCTGGCCAGCAACCAGGCCTCGGGCCTGCAGCAGGCCATCGCGGCGCTGCTCAACCCCGACCTGCTCAAGCACATCCAGGGCAGCGCGGCGGTCGTGCGCGGCAAGCAGGTGAGCAGCCTGGTGGCCGAGCAGACCTACCACGTCGGGCAGCTGGACCCGGTCACGCGCGTGCGGTGGTGGCTGTCGCGCCACCCGCTGGCCCTGATCGTGCTGGGCGTGGCGGCGGCGGCCCTCATCGCCTTCATGCTGTACATCGTGCTGCGCGCCCGCGCCCGCGCACGGCTCCAGGCGAAGGGCTGAGACAATGCAACTTTAGGAGCTGTTCACGCTTGTACTTCAAGGATTTCAAGGTGATTCGATGCTGAGATCCAGGTATGACAAGCGCAAACAGCTCCTGAATTTGATGCAACCGCCCATGCCATCCACCGCCCGCAGCCCCGACACGACACGACCCCGCGCGCCGCGCCATGCGCTGCGCGCGCTGGGCCTGTGGTGCGCGCTGCTGCCCGCGGCCATGGCCCAGGAGTCCTGCCCGGCCGCCGCCTGGCCGCTGTGGGACCAGTTCGTGCAGCGCTTCGTGCAGGCCGACGGGCGGGTCATCGACTACGCCACCGCGCAGCAGCACTCCACGTCCGAGGGGCAGTCCTACGCCATGTTCTTCGCCCTGGTGGCGCGCGACCGCGCGCGCTTCGACCAGCTCTGGGCGTGGAGCATCGCCAACCTCGCGGGCGGCGACATCGGCGCGCGCCTGCCGGCCTGGCAATGGGGGCGGCAGGCCGACGGCACCTGGGGCGTGATCGACGCCAATCCCGCGTCCGACGCCAACCTCTGGTTCGCCTACGCCCTGGCCGAGGCCGGCCGCGTCTGGCGCGAGCCGCGCTACACGGCGCAGGCACGCACGCTGCTCGCCCAGGTCGCGGTGGAGGAGGTGGCCGACCTGCCGGGCCTCGGCCCCACGCTGCTGCCCGCGTCCAAGGGCTTCGCGGTGCGCGGCAGCGAGGGCCGCCTGTGGCGGCTCAACTCCAGCTACCTGCCCGTGCCGCTGCTGCGCGCATTCGAGCGGCTCGACCCCCAGGGCCCCTGGAAGGCCGTCGGCGCCAGCTTCCAGCGCGTGCTGGAGGGCACCACGCCCAAGGGCTTCGCCGCCGACTGGGTCGCCTACCAGGTGCCGGAGGGCGCCACGCGCGGGGCCTTCGTGCGCGACCCGGACAAGGGCGACACCGGCAGCTACGACGCCATCCGCACCTACCTCTGGGCCGGCATGACGCCGCGCTCGGACCCGCTGGCGCCGGTGCTGCGCCGCCGGCTCGGCGGCATGGCCGACGCGCTGCGCACGGCCGCCGTGCCCCCCGAAAAGGTGCTGACCGCCAGCGGCCAGGCCGACGGCCAGGGGCCCGTGGGCTTCTCGGCGGCGCTGCTGCCCTACCTGCAGACCCTGGGCGCCAAGGCCGCGCTGAAGGGACAGCAAGAGCGCGTGCGCACGCAGCTGCTGGAGGCGCCACCCGGTGGCCAGCCCCCTTATTACGACCAGGTCCTCGGCCTCTTCGGCACGGGCTGGATGGAACAACGCTATCAATTCCTGCCCTCGGGCAGGCTGCAATTACGCTGGGAAAAGGCATGTCCGCACAAAAGCGCCACCACCACACCCTGATCCTGGGGCTGATCGCCTCGCTGGGCGGCCCGATGGCCCAGGCGCAGGATGCGGGCACCAAGACGCTGATCGAGCAAGGCCAGTACTGGCAGTCGCGCGGCGACGCCCAGCGCGCCATGGACAGCTGGCAAAAGCTGCTGCGCGTGGACCCGAACCAGCCCGACGCCCTGTACGGCATGGCCCGCGCGCAACTGCAGGAGCAGCGCGCGGACGAGGCCCAGCGCTACCTGGAGCAGCTGCGCCGCGCCCATCCAGGCCACCGCCTCGTGGAGCGGCTGCAGCAGGAAATCGCCGTCCAGCGCAACAGCGCGCAGGTGCAGCAGGCGCGCGACCTCGCGCGAACCGGCCAGGCCGAACAGGCCATGAGCAGCTACCAGGCGGCGCTGGGCAAGCAGGCGCCCACGGGGCCGCTGGCGCTGGAGTATTACCAGACGCTGGGCGGCACCTCCGGCGGGTGGGACGAGGCGCGGCGCGGGCTGGAGCGCCTGGCGCGCGAATCGCCCGATGACGCCAAGATCTCGCTGGCCCTGGCCCAGCACCTCACCTACCGCGAGTCCACGCGGCGCGAGGGCATCGCGCAGCTCGCGCGCCTGTCCAACCACCCCGAAGTGGGCAAGGCCGCCACCGACAACTGGCGCAAGGCCCTGGCCTGGACGGGCAGCCGCACGGCCGACATCCCGCTGTACCAGGTCTTCCTGCGCGCCCACCCCGGCGACGAGGCCGTGGCCGCGCGGCTGCGCGAGATCGAGGCGCGCCAGCGCACCGCGCGCAGCGAGGCCGTGGCCACGCGCGACCCGCTGCGCCAGCGCAGCACCGAGGGCTTCAAGGCGCTGGAGGACGGCGACCTCGAGGCCGCCGAGGCCGATTTCCGCAGTGTGCTGGAGGTCCGCCCCAACGACGGCGACGCGCTGGGCGGCATGGGCGTGCTGCGCCTGCGCCAGGAGGAGTTCACCCAGGCGCGCAGCTACCTGGAGCGGGCCGTCCGCCAGGGCTCGCCCGCGCGCTGGAAGTCGGCCCTCAACAGCGCCACCTACTGGACGCTGATCGAACAGGCCCGCACCGCGCGGGACGCCGGCGAGCGCGACAGCGCGCGCCAGCTGCTGGAACAGGCCGTGCGCCTGGACCCCAAGGAGATCACCGCCCAGAACGACCTGGCCGACGTGCTGGCCGAGCTGGGCCAGCTCGAAGCCGCCGAGGCCGCCTACCGCCGCGTGCTGGCGCGCCAGGCCGACAACCCCGACGCCCTGCGCGGCTTGGTGGGCGTGCTGTCGCAGACCGGCAAGGCCGCCGAGGCGCTGCAGCTGGTCGAGCGCCTCACGCCCAGCCAGCAGGAAAAGGTGGGCGCCCTGGGCCGCCTGCGCGCCACGCAGGCCCTGGGCCAGGCCCGCGCCGCCGCCGAGCGGGGGGACGACAACGCGGCGCGCATCGCCCTCGAGGACGCGCTGCTCAACGACCCCGGCAACCCCTGGGTGCGGCTGGACCTGGCGCGGCTGTACCTGAAGATGGGCGCGATGAACGAGGCGCGCGGCGTGATGGACGGGCTGCTGGTGTCCAACCCCCACATGCCCGAGGCGCTGTACGCCAGCGCCCTGCTGGCGTCCGAGGCGCGCGACTGGGCCGGCGCGCTGGCCACGCTGGAGCGCATCCCCGAGAAGAACCGCACGCGCGACATCGCCGCGCTGCAAAAGCGCGTCTGGGTGCATGTGCAGGCGGACGCCGCCGCCGCCCTGGGCCGCGAGGGCCGCGTGCAGCAGGCCCAGGCCCTGCTGGCCCAGGCCGAGCCCTTCGTGCTGCAGGACCCCGAGCTGCTGGGCGCCGTGGCCCTGGCCTACGCCGACGCGGGCGACCCGAACCGCGCGCTGGCCATGGTGCGCGAGATGCTGGCGCGCACGCCGCGCCCCGACACCGGCCTGCGCCTGCAGTACGCCGCGGCGTTGCTCAAGACGCACCAGGACGTGGAGCTGGCCGGCATCCTGCGGCAGCTGCAGTCCACGCCCATGTCGGCCCAGGAGCGGCGCGGCTACGAGGACATCCGCGTGGGCTACATCCTGCGCCAGGCCGATGCGCTGCGCAGCGGCGGCGACCTGGCCTCGGCCTACGACACCCTGGCCCCGCTGCTGGCCGAGCGTCCCAACGATCCCGAGGTGGTCGGCACGCTGGCCCGCATGTACGCCGACCATGGTGACCACACGCAGGCCATGCAGCTGTACCACCGGCTGCTGGAGAAGGACCCGCGCAACCTCAAGCTGCTGCTGCCGGCCGCCACGGCCGCCACGGCCACCAAGGACTTCGCCTATGCGGAGTCCGCCATCCAGGTCGCGCTGCAGCTGGCACCCAACGACCCCGAGGTGCTGACGGCCGCCGGCCGCCTGTACCGGGCCAAGGGCCAGGCCACCAAGGCGGGGCAGTACTTCGCGGCCGCCATCGAGGCGGAAAACCGCCAGCGCGCCGTCCTGCTCGGGGCCGCGGGGCAGGGGGCCTCGGCCTGGAACGCGGCGGCGCCGGGCGGCAACCCCTTCCGCCGCACCGTGCCGGCCCACTGGGGCGGCCGCACCGCCTTCCCCTCGGCCGCGCCCCTGGCCGCCGCGCCCATGCCGGCCCCCGCCTACGCCGTGGCGCAGCCCGCCGCGGCGGGGCCGCAGCCCTACATTCCCCAACCGGCGGGGGGGGCGCGCTTCCCCGTGGCAGCGCCCGCCGCCGCGCCCCTGGCAACGCCGGCCAGCTACTACGCCGGCACGCCGGCGCCGGCAGCGCAGCCGGCCTCATCCGCTGCCGTGCCCAAGCAGGCCTCCGGCCGCTCGGGCAAGGCGGCCGCGCCGGCGCGCGCCCCGCTGCCGGCGGCGGCAGGGGCGGCCAGCCTGGCGCCCGCCGCGCCGGCCGGCTACGTGGCTCCGGCCGCCATGCCAACCGCCGCGTACCTGCCCCAGCCCGCCATGGGCCAGGTGGCGCCCCAGGCGGCCTATGCACCGGCGCCCGCGCCGTCGCTGTGGGCCACGGCCCCCATGGCCGCGCCGGCCGGACAACTGCCGCAGCCCGCGCGCCCGCGCTCGGCGCTCGACGAGCTGTCCGAGCTGCAGGAGGGCCGCACGCCCACGCTGTCCGTGGGCGTGGTCGGCCGCGCGCGCCAGGGCGAGTCGGGCATGAGCCGGCTGACCGACATGCAGGCGCCGGTGGAGCTGAAGTTCGGCGCCGGCGACGGCATGATGACCCTGCGCGCCACGCCGACGGGCGTCAGCTCCGGCACGCCCGACACCACCTACGGCACCCTGAGCCGCTTCGGCGGCGGCCCCGCCACGGCGCTGGACATGCCGCTGCGCTCGCCGGGCTCGCAGAACGACAGCGGCGTGGGCCTGGGCATCGGCTACGAGACGGCCGACCTGGCCGTGGACGTGGGCACCCTGCCGCTGGGCTTCCGCCAGAACGACATCATGGGCGGCGTGCGCTACCGCATGGGCCTGAGCGACCAGACCACCCTCACGGGCGAGCTGTCGCGCCGTCCGGTGACGGACAGCGTGCTCTCCTTCGCCGGCGCGCGCGATGCGCGCACGGGCGAGCGCTGGGGCGCGGTGTCCGCCAACGGCGGGCGCCTGGACCTGACATGGGACGACGGCAGCTTCGGCGCCTACGCCATCGGCGCCCTGCACAGCCTGCAGGGCCACAACGTCCGCTCCAACCACCGCGCCGAGCTGGGCGGCGGCATGTACTGGCGCATCCACCGCTCCACCGACGCCGCCTTCACCGCGGGCCTGAACTTCACGGGCCTGAGCTACGACAAGAACCTGCGCTACTTCACCTACGGCCATGGCGGCTACTTCAGCCCGCAGCAGTTCCTGGCCATGAGCGTGCCCTTCGACTGGGCGCAGCGCAGCGGCCGCCTGAGCTACCAGATCAAGGGCGCCCTGGGCGTGCAGTACTTCAAGGAAGACGCGGCGCCGTACTTCCCCACCAGCCGTTCGCGCCAGAGCGCGGCCGCGCAGGCCGCGAGCGACGCCGAGGCCTTCGGCGAGGTGGGCGGCAACACCACCGCCGTCTACCCGGGCCAGAGCAAGACCGGCCTGGGCTACAACCTGGGCGTGGCCATGGAATACCAGCTGCACCCGCAGCTGTTCCTGGGCAGCCACCTGTCGCTGGACAATGCGCGCAACTACCGCCAGTTCACGGGCGGGCTGTACGTGCGCTACGCGCTGCAGCCCTACACGGGGCGCCAGGCGCTGCCGGTGAATCCGCTGAAGTCGCCGTACGCGTTCTGACGGGCACCCCGGTAAAGAAAAATCCCCCGCCTGCGGGGGATTTTTTTGGGCGCCTGGTTTTGCTATAAAAAGCAGAGCTGTTTGCGCTTATCCATCAAGCGCTGCATGCCGATTGGATGCATCAAAGGGCGGTGACGGTACCGCCCCCGGACCGCTTCAGCGCTTGTCGCCCACGATCACCGTGTGGGCGCGCTTCCCCGAGCTGAGCAGGCCGGCCGTCAGGATGCGCAGGCCGGTCACGTTGCCGTGCACGTCGAACATCGCCGAGGCGGAGCCCGACTGCGAGGGGCCGGTGGACAGCTCGCAGCCGATGGTGTTGGAGGGCACCATGGGGCCGTCCAGGTAACCGAAGGCCTCCACGCGGTACAGGTTCTGGCCGCTGCCCAGGTCGCCCAGCAGCTTGCCGACGATCAGGCAGCCGTTGCTGGTCTCGCCGGTGATCGCGCCATCCACCGCCACCTGGAGGTCCACCGTGTGGCCGCCGAAGCCCACGCCCGGCATGCGGTAGCTGCCCACGATCAGGTTCACGTTGGCCTGGCGGTTCGGGGGCAGGGCGTACAGGGTGTCGGGCTGCATCGTGAACCGGGTGGGGTAGCCGCCCGGTTGCGAGGGGTAGCTGTAGGTGCCCGTGAGGCGGTTGGCCGTGCCGGTGGCGCCCATGCTTTCCAGCGTGGCATCGATCAGCACGCCGCTCACATAGCCGCCCTGGTAGCTGCCCGTGCCGTCGGCCAGGCGGTCGAAGAACACGCCGTCGTTGGCCGTCACGAAGCGGTTGGTCGTCTGGTCGTTCTGGTAGCGGATCAGGCGTCCGTACAGCGCGTTGTGGTTGAAGCTGCTGTTGGTATAGAAGAACAGCCCGCCATCGGGCAGCACCGTGCCCCAGACCGACAGGTCGCCATTCACGCCGGCGGGCAGCGTCAGCGTGCCCTGCCAGTTGCCGGCGGCCGACAGCGGCGTGGGCGTGGGCGTGGTCGTCTGGCGCGGGTCGGCCAGGCCGTTGAGCACGAAGGTGTTGTCCGTGCCCGTGGCATTGCGCGTGAACACCCAGATGCCGTTGGGCACGTTGTTGGAGTCGAAGCGCAGCACGGCCACGCCCGTTTGCTGGGAGCCGGCGCGCGCGCCGCACGAACTCTCGTCGCCGATCAGGTTCATGGTGATCGAGTACAGCGCCGAGTCCAGCGCGCGCGGAGCGGCGGTGCCCTGCACGCTGCAGCCGCCCACGCGGCCCGAGAGCACGCCCCGCTCGGTCACCGTGAACACCCATTGCCCGCCGAACACGCCCGAGCCGCGGTACGTGCCCGCCATCAGGTCGGGGCGCGCGGGGTAGTCGTTGAGCTTGCTGTAGTTCAGCTTGAACGAGGTCGGCGTGCCGGTGGCCGCGGCCGTGCCGGCGGGGCTGGTGTAGTTGCCGCTGATGGCCACCGTCTTGCCGGTGGCCGGGCTGGAGCTGGCGGTGCCGCGCAGCGTGAGGCCCGAGGCGAACTTGCCGTCCTGCACCGAGAAGTACGTGACGCCGGTGGCCTGCACCGCCGTCACATTGGTGCGCAGCAGGCCGTAGAGGCTGTCGTAGCCGGCCGCGCCCGTCGCGCCGCGCGCCAGGTAGAACTCGCCGCCCTTGCCGTCGGCGCCGCCGTCGATGAAGCCCACCATCGTGCGCTGCGCGGCGCCCGTGCCCACCGTGCCCTCCCAGACGCCGCCGGGGTACTGCTGCGTGCCGGGCGGTGGGCCCACATCGTCCCCGCCGGAGCCGCCGCCGCAGCCCGCGAGCAGCGCGGCCAGGCACAGGGAAAGCAGGGAACTGGGACGGGCGAGGGAGGGAAAGCGCATGGAGTCGGCCTGGTGGGCTATGGATCAGGCGGCCACCTGCCGCCTGGGCTGGACATGGCGCGCCTGTGCATGCGGTGCCGCGGCGTGCCGAACCGGTTATGTTATTTCAATACAACCGAGGAGGTCGATTGAAATAAGCGATGAAGCGTGCTTTAGAACGGGATGTCGTCGTCCATGTCGTCAAAGCCCGACGCCGCGCGCGGCGGCTGGGCCACCGGCGCGGGGGCCGGGCGAGGCACGGGCGCGGGTGCGGCGGCGCGTGGGGCGGGCGCGGCGCGGCGCGGGGCCTCGTAGCCGCCGCTGCTGTCGCCGAAGCCGCCGTCGTCATAGCCGCCGCCACCACCGCCCTGGCCGCCGCCCATGCCCTGGCGGCTGCCCAGCATCTGCATGGTGTCGGCGCGGATTTCGGTGGTGTAGCGCTCCTGGCCGCTCTGGTCGGTCCACTTGCGGGTGCGCAGGCTGCCTTCGATATAGACCTGCGAGCCCTTGCGCAGGTACTGGCCCACGATTTCTGCCAGGCGGCCGTTGAAGACCACGCTGTGCCATTCGGTGGCTTCCTTGTTCTCGCCGGTGTTCTTGTCGCGCCAGCGGTCCGTCGTGGCGATGCGCACGTTGGCGACCTGGTCGCCGCTGGGGAAGGTGCGCATTTCGGGGTCGCGGCCGAGGTTGCCGACGATGATGACTTTGTTCACGGATGCCATAGAAATTCCTTGTGCTTAGCCCGGACGGCAGGGGTGGGTTCCGGGCCAGATGAGTCCAACAAGCGCCCCCTGCGAGGTCGCAGGTCAGCAGCATAGCGGTCCGGCGCACGGCCCGTGTGCCGGGGGGTGAAAAAAATCAGTGGCCGCCGGTGCGTCCCACGGGCCGCAGCGGCCAGGTGAGCAGCAGCCACAGCGCCGTCAGCAGCGCGGTGGCCGCAAACAGGCCCGGCGCACCGGCCCACTTGGCCAGCAGCCCGCCCAGGGCGCCGCCCGCAAAAAGGCCCAGCGACTGCAGCGTGTTGTAGGCGCCCAGCGCCGCGCCGCGCAGGCTGGCCGGGGCCATGCGCGACACCAGGCTGGGCTGCGTGGCCTCCAGCGCGTTGAAGCCGCAAAAGAAGATGAAGAGCACTACGCCCAGCGCCGCCAGCGAGGGCGTGGCGCCGCTGGCGGCCAGCAGGCCCAGGCCCGCCTGCACCGCCAGCACCAGGGCGATGGCCGTGAGCAGCGCCGCGCGCAGCCGCCCGCGCCGCTCCATGGCGAACAGCCCGCCCATGGCGACGAAGGACAGCACCACGGCCGGCAGGTAGATCTGCCAGTGGGCATCCTTGGCCAGGCCGGCCTGCACCAGCAGGGCCGGCACGGCCACCCACATGGCCATCTGCACCGTGTGCAGCACGAACACGCCCAGGTTCAGGCGCAGCAGGTCGGCGTGGCGCCACACGTCGGCCAGGCGTCCGCGCGGCGCGTCGGCGTGCTGCACGGGCTCGGGCGGCACCACCCACAGCACCACGGCCACGCCGCCCAGCGCCAGCGCGCAGGTCAGGCCGAACAGGCCGGCCAGGCCGATGTGCGCGGCCAGCAGCGGCGCCGCCACCAGGGCGATGGCGAACATCAGGCCGATGCTGGCGCCCACCAGCGCCATGGCCTTGGTGCGCACCACGTCGCGCGTCTGGTCGGCCAGCAGGGCCGTCACCGCCGCCGACACCGCGCCCGCGCCCTGCAGCGCGCGGCCCACGAGCAGGCCGGTGAGCGTGTCGGCCAGCGCGGCCGTCAGGCTGCCCGCGGCGAACACCAGCAGCCCGGCGACGATGACGCGCTTGCGCCCCAGCCGGTCGGACGCCATGCCCAGCGGCAGCTGCAAAAAGGCCTGCGTGAGCCCATAGATGCCCATGGCCAGGCCCACCAGGGCCGGGTCATCGCCGCCGGGGTACTTGCGCGCCTCCAGCGCGAACACCGGCAGCACCAGGAACAGGCCCAGCATGCGCAGCGCGAAGATCAGCGCCAGGCTGACGCTGGAGCGCCGCTCCAGCGGGGTCATGGACGTGGCGGTGGAAGAGGAATGCGGGGCGGGCACAAGGCTGGGGTGGGGAGGGTGGGCGAAAGCAGGGATTTTCGCCCAAGGCCGCGGTGCCGGTGCCGGCACCGCGGTGGCGCGCTTGAATATACAGCCAAATTGGGCATTGGTGCTTTTGTATCAAGCGCTGACAGCTATATTATTAATAGCAAACTATGCCTTGGTCTTGCGGCCCTGGCGCCAGCCCAGCGCGCCCAGCAGGGCCGACAGCAGGGCCAGCGCCCACGCGCCCAGCGTGGGGATGGCCTGCGGCGTGCCGCCCGGACCGGCCAGCGGCACCACGGCCAGCAGCGGGTCGGCGATGGTGCCGGGGGTGGCATTCGCATCGCCCAGGCCGTTGTCGGTGATCTGGTAGGTCACGGTCTGGCGGTTGTTGGTCAAGGTCAGGCCCAGCGAGGTGGCGGGGTCTTGCGGGTCGAACCAGCCGCCCGCGCCGTCGGGCTTGCGAAAGCGCACGCCCTGGGGCAGCGGCGCGGGGTACTGCAGGGTGATGGTGACCGGGGCGGTGGTGCAATGCTCTGCCGTGAAGCTGAACTGGCCGTTGGGCGCGTCAAAGCCCGGCGGCTTGGTGCCGGCCGGGCCAAAGCCGCCGCTGGCCTGCAGCGTGCAGGCCGCGCCGCCGCCCGACAGCGTGGCCGTGGCCGCACCCGCCATGCCGGGCACGCTGCCCGCGGGCGTGCTGATCTGCAGCAGGCGCGGGATGACGGCACCGGACGCGGCGGAATCGGCCCCCGGGCCGCTGGCGTTCTCGGCCTTCACCGTGAAGGTGTAGCTGGTGCCGTTGGTCAGCCCTGCCACGGTGATGGTGCAGACCGCGCCAGGGGTGGCGGCGGGCGCGCAATCACCCGTGTGGTTGCCGGGCGTGGACGTCGCCGTGTAGCGCGTGATGGCGCTGCTGCCGGCGCTGGCGGGGGCGGCGAAGGTGACCGTGGCCTGCCCGTTGCCCGCCGTGGCGGCCACGCCCGTGGGCGCGCCGGGCGCGGCCTGCACGGCGTGCGTGGGGCCGCCGGTGTAGGCGGGCAGTGCGTTGCCCGCGGTGTCGGTGATGTTGGTGCTCGCCTTCACGTCCAGCCGCAGCGTGCCGGAGCCGGTGATGCTGTTGACCGTGACGGTGGCCGTGCTGCCGCCGGTGGCCGACACGCTGGCCACCGTGCCTGCCGCGTCGCCCGTCGTTGTGAAGGCGAAGTCGTCCGTGCTCAGGCCGTGAACCGGCTCGCTGAAGGTCACCAGGAACTGCACGCTGGTGGCCGTGGCGCCGGGGGTGCCCACCAGGGCGATGCTGGAAACGCTGGGGGCGCTGGTGTCCACCGTCACCGCCAGCGGCGGCGAAATGGCGGAGGTATTGGATGCCGCATCGGTGGCAGTGGCGGTCACGCTGTGCGACCCTTCGCTGAGGGTGCTACTGGTGATGGTCCAGTTGCCGCCCGTCGCCGTGGCCGTCCCCAAGAGCGCCACGCCGTCGTACAGTTTGACCGTGCTGCCCGCCTCCGCCGTGCCCGTGAAGACGGGCGTGGTGTTGCTGGTGATGTTGTCCGTGTTGCTGATGCCCGAGTCTGACCCGCTGGTCATGTCCGGAGTGGAGGGCGCGCTGGGCGGCACGGCGTCGGTGACCATGATGGTGAACGCCTCGTCATGACTGCTGTTGGAGCTGTCGGTGACCCGGATGCGCACGGAGTAGGTGCCCGCATTGAGCGCCGCGGGGTTGTTGGCGCGTAGGGTGTTGCCGCTGATGTTGAAGAGGCTGTTGTTGGTGTCGCCCGCTCCCGATACCAGGGTGAAGGTGAAGGTATCACCGACATCGGGGTCGGTGGCCGTCAGCGTCCCCACGGTGGCGTTGGCGCCGCCGGCCTGGTCCACGCTGTTGTTGCTCAGGGTGATGTCGGTCGGGGCGGCATTCATCACCGCCGTATAAGTCGAGGCGGCGGTTCGGACGCCGCCATGACCGTCATTGGCGGTAACCACCACGCGCAGGTATTTGTGCGCATCGCTGGCGGTCAGGGTGTAGCTGGCGTTGGAGGCGCCGCCGATGGCCGCCAGATTGGTGCCGCTGCTGTCGTCGGCCCGGTACCACTGGTAGGTGTAGGTGCGGCCGTCGCCATCGGCATCTGACCAGGTGCCATTGGTCGCAGATAGCGTGTTGCCCACGGTGGCAATGCCGATGATGCTGGGCACCGCACTGTTCACCGGCGCGGAGTTGGTCACTTGGGTGTAGGCCGAAGTGGCAGTCTGGGTACCGCCACGGCCATCATTGGCCGTGACCACCACGCGCAGGTATTTGTGCGCATCGCTGGAGGTCAGGGTATAGCTGGTACTGGTGGCACCAGCAATCAGGTCCGGATTGGTGCCGCTGTTGTCGTCGGCCCGGTACCACTGGTAGCTGTAGGTGAGGGTGTCGTTATTGGGATCGGTCCAGGTGCCGGAGGTGGCTGCAAGTGTGCTGCCCACGATGGCCGGCCCACCGCCATTGATGCTGACGGCAGGGGGGCTTTGGTTGCTTGGTGAACTGTTGTTGGTGCACCCGGGAAGCGAAGGATAAGAAATGCAGGACGAGGACATGAATTCTTTTCGGTCCCCGAAGTTCTGCCCGGATTCGCTGGCGCTGCGTGCATCGCTAGGCTGCAGCAAGCCCTGCTGCGCCAGGAACGCCAGGGCCTCGGCGGCTGGACCGGCCTGCGCCGCCGCTTTCAGCGGCGCCTGGCCATTCGCCTGCCCGAAGGCTGCAAAAGGGCTGGATGGCGGGGCTTCCGGCCATTCACGCGCAGCGGGGGTATTCAAGGTCTTGCTGGAGATCACCGGGGATCTGGACAGCGGATGGCGCGACGCCACACCGCTGCGCACCGAGGCGAATGCCGGCGGCGCAAGCAGCAGGCCAGGAAGCAGCGCGCGCAGGGCGTTTCTTTTGAGTTTCGGGTGCATCGGTGACTCCTTTGAAAAAGCGGCCGCCTGTTTCAGGCCAGCGGCGGAAAGCAGAAATGGTTGCGCATGCGCGGGTGCGAGGGCTCGATCAGCTCGGGGAAATGGCAGCCCGGCAGCACCGCCACGTCATAGATCTGGTCCACATTGCCGGTGAATTGCAGCGTGGCCACGAGCTGCCGGGTATCGAGGTTGAAAACCCACAGGCCCGAGAAAGTCTCGCCATGCTTGCGCGCCAAGGGGGGCGCCGTGGCCACGTCGCTCTGGCGCAGCTTCGACAGGCCCACGAACAGCAGGGGGCCGTAAAAATCCATGCCGCGCGTGAAGCCGGGCACCTCTAAAAGCACCTCGTCCTGACCGGTGGACGGGTTGAGGCGGCATACCTGCCCCTCGCCGGAATTGCAGTAGTACACGCTGCCCCGGTAGCAGCGCGGCGAGTGCGGCATGCTCAGGCTGTGGAGCATGATTTCATTGTGTTCGACGTCCATCAGGGTGCCGTTGAACTGGCTGCCCTTGCGCCACATGCCCCTTTCGTTGAAGGGCGAGAAGGTGGTGACGTAGGCCGGCTTGCCGTCGTTCATCGCCATGCCGTTGAGGTGGCAGCGGTCTTCGGGCTGCAGGTCGGTGATGAAATGGGGCTTCCAGCGCGGCACGAAGCTGGCATCCGGGCCCAGGGTGCACAGGCAGGAGAAGCTGGAGTTGACCGCCCACAGCCCTTGGGCGCCCCAGCCGATGTCATGGATGTTGATCATGCCGGTGTAGTGCGCGCTGCGGGTGATGAAGCAGCCGTCCACCCGGCCGTCCACGGCTTGGTGCAGCTCCTGCTGGTAGGCCTCCCAGCGCTGCTGCGTCATGGCGATTTCGTGCGGCTGCGCCCGGGCTGCTGGCGCCTCGGCATCCTTGAAGTGGATTGTGGGCGCGGTCATGTCGTCCGCGATGGGCGGCAGGGGCTGCTTCATCTGGGCCAGAAGGCCGTCTTCGCGCTGGAACTTGATGACCTGGGTGAATACGCCCAGCGTCAGGCTGTCCGGGGTGACGGCGAGCCCCATGGGACGGTGGAAGTTCTTGTAGTTCACGTCCAGTTGCTGGCCGTCGCTGCGCACCAGCATCAGCCTGCCGGCCTGGTACGAGGTGAAGGCCAGGGAGATATTGAGCCGCTCCAAGACCGCGGGCAGGTTCTCGGAATAGGAGGCGCTGAAATCCATGGAGCCTTCCAGCGCCCCGCGGTTTTCAGGCCCTGGCAAATCATCGTGCTCGCGCATCAGGAGCCTTTCGCATTCGCTGCTTTCGGGTGGTTCATCATTTGTTGCATGGCCTGCGCATCCGGCCTGTGCCCTTGGCCCAGTTCACGGGCCAGAAGGCCGCTCACGTAGGCAGCGGCGGCCGAGGTGCCCGTGAACGGCTGGTACCCGCCCGCCGACGCCGTGCTCATGAAGCGCGACGGCGCTTGCAGCGTCACGCAGGGGCCATGGTTGGAATAAGGTTGCCAGGCGCCCACCAGCCACGCCCCCTTCAGTTGGCTGAACGCATTGGCCGCGCAGGCGTCCTGCCGGTTGTTGCCTGCGGCAAAAACCAGATAGGGCCGCGCTTCATCCAGCCAATCGGCCAGAAGGTCGAACAGCGGCTCGGGCAAAAAGGGCACGGCCCAGCTGCTGTTCACGATGTCGGCCTTGAGCATGCGCGCCACGGAGAAGGCCAGCACCATGTCCGACGTCCAGCTGGACACCTGGCGGATGGCGATGAACTCCGCACCCGGGGCGAGGCCGGTGGCTGAAAGAACCAGGCCCGCGACCAGCGTGCCATGCTGGTCCAGCGCGGTTTTGGGGTGGGCGTCTTCCGTGCGCTGGTCGGCGTCGTATTGGAAGATCAGGCGGGTCTTCGCAAGCGCGGGATGCTCGAGTTGGAAGCCGTCGTCGATGATGGCAACGCGCGCCCTGCCGGTTTCCGGCATTGCCCCTGCATGGGGTATTTCCGCTGGCGGGCGGGAGGGCGCCATCATTTGCGCGGCCTGCCTGGGCTGCGATAGGTCCGGCTGGACATACAAGACGCCCTCGCCCTCGCGCACCCTGTCCATGGTGCCGCGCATGTCCGCACCGGAGAAGGTCAGCACCCACAGGTTGCTGGTCTGCAGCGCCGCCAGTTTCTGGGCGCCCTCTATGTTGGTACTGAGGTTCCTGAGGTCTTGAGCGCCAATGGTTGACCCAGCCCTTACCAAGAGGCGGTTGGCCAGTTTGACGTTTTGCTGCCCGGCCTGTCTTTGCAGCACGTGGCCCAGGCCCTGCGGCTTCAATTCAACCGCCTCCCCGAGGTTGGAGAAGGCAATGGGCAGCCGCGATGCTTCCTGATCCAAGGCCAGGACGCTGCTGGCATATGCGGCAAAAAAAGACCCTGAACAGACAACCAGGAGCAGTCGAAACTTTCCGTGCAAGCGCCCAAGCCAGGCTTTCGGAATAGGAAGCAAGCGGGCCATGGTCAGGCCGCAAGAGCGGGCGGCAGCAGCGCCAGCAGGCGCTCCACGCAGCGGTCCAGCGGCCATTCGTGCGTGGGCAGCACCAGGTCGGCGGCCAGCGGCGGTTCGTAGGGGGCGCCGATGCCGGTGAACTGGGGCAGTTGCCCGCTGCGCGCCTTGCGGTACAGGCCCTTGGGGTCACGGGCCTCGGTCACGGCCAGGGGGGCGTCGACGAACACTTCCAGGAAGTCGCCGGGCGCAAACAAGGCACGGGCCGCATCGCGCTGCGCGCGCAGGGGCGAGATGAAGGCGGCGATGACGACAGTGCCCGCATCCACGAACAGCCGGGCCACCTCGGCCGCGCGGCGGATGTTCTCGGTCCGGTCTTCCTCGCTGAAGCCCAGGTCGCGGTTGAGCCCGTGGCGCAGATGGTCGCCGTCCAGAAGGTAGGTGTGCTGCCCCCGGGCGTGCAGTGCGACCTCCAGTGCATTGGCGATGGTGGATTTACCCGCGCCCGACAGCCCCGTGAGCCACAGCACCCGCCCGGCATGGCCGTGCAGCCGCTCGCGTGCGCCGCGTGTCACGGTAAGGGGCTGTGCATGCAGGTCGGATGGGGCGGAGGCCATGGGGGTGGGCGCGGCTTTCATTGCTTCGATATTTGTAGCTGCAACCGCTTGCTGGGTATGCGTTTGATGCCGAAATCGCTTGCAAAAGTATCAATACTAGAGGAATTGTCAAATTTTGTGTATCCCTGAAATTGGTGAATCCGACGAACGGTCATGGCGGCCAGGGGCGGGAAAACGGGGCCTCACCTATCATGGTGGGTTCGACTTTTTTGCGTCCCGCCGATGCCTGACACCGCACCTCCCGCCCCCGACGGCGCCTACCTCGCCCGCGCCCTGCGCGAGCAGCGCATCAGCATCCGCGGCGCGCGCACGCACAACCTCAAGAACATCGACCTGGACATTCCGCGCAACCAGCTGGTGGTGATCACCGGGCTGTCGGGCTCGGGCAAGTCCAGCCTGGCGTTCGACACGCTGTATGCCGAGGGCCAGCGGCGCTATGTGGAGAGCCTGTCGGCCTATGCGCGGCAGTTTCTGGGGCGGCTGGACAAGCCCGACGTGGACCTGATCGAGGGCCTGTCGCCGGCCATCAGCATCGAGCAGAAGGCCACCAGCCACAACCCGCGCTCCACCGTGGGCACGGTGACCGAAATCCACGACTACCTGCGCCTTTTGTTTGCGCGCGCGGGCACGCCGTATTGCCCGGACCACGGCCTGCCGCTCAGCGCCCAGACCGTGAGCCAGATGGTGGATGCGGTGCTGGCCCTGCCCGAGGACACCAAGCTCATGCTGCTGGCGCCCGTGGCGCGGCACAAGAAGGGCGAGTTCGTCGAGCTGTTCCAGCAGATGCAGGCGCTGGGCTACGTGCGCTTTCGCGTCGATGGGCAGATCTACGAGTACGAGAACCTGCCGCCGCTCAAGAAGACCGAGAAGCACGACATCGACGTGGTGGTCGACCGCCTGAAGGTGCGCCCCGACGCCCAGCAGCGCCTGGCCGAGAGCATCGAGGCCGCCCTGCGCCTGGAGTCCCGCGTGGGCGGCACCGACGGCGCGGGCCGCGTGCTGGCGCTGGAGATGGACACGGGCCGCGAGCACCTGTTTTCGGCCAAGTTCGCCTGCCCGGTTTGCAGCTATTCGCTGCCGGAGCTGGAGCCGCGCCTGTTCTCGTTCAACTCGCCCACGGGCGCCTGCCCGGCCTGCGACGGCATCGGCCAGCAGGAGGTGTTCGACCCGGCGCGGGTGGTGGCCTTCCCCTCCCTGAGCCTGGCCAGCGGCGCCATCAAGGGCTGGGACCGGCGCAACGGCTACTACTTCGCCATGCTGGAGAGCCTGGCCCGGCACTACGGCTTCGAGGTGGACACGCCGTTCGAGGCCCTGCCCGAGCGCGTGCGGCAGGTCGTCCTGCACGGCTCGGGCGAGGAAGAGATCGCCTTCAGCTACCTGCTCGACAGCGGCCCGAACAAGGGCAAGCCCATCGTCAGGAACCACCCGTTCGAGGGCATCCTGCCCAACATGACGCGGCGCTACCGCGAGACCGATTCGACGGTGGTGCGCGAAGACCTGGCGCGCCTGCGCAGCACCCAGCCCTGCCCGGAGTGCCACGGCGCGCGCCTGCGGCGCGAGGCGCGCTTCGTGAAGGTGGGCGAGGGCGAGGCGGCGCGCGGCATCTACGACGTGAGCCACATGACGCTGGCAGACGCGCTGCACTGGTTCGCCCACCTGCAGCTGCACGGCGCCAAGGCCGAGATCGCCGACAAGATCGTGCGCGAGATCGCCGCGCGCCTCACCTTCCTGAACGACGTGGGCCTGAACTACCTGAGCCTGGAGCGCAGCGCCGAGACGCTCAGCGGCGGCGAGGCGCAGCGCATCCGCCTGGCCAGCCAGATCGGCTCGGGCCTCACGGGGGTGATGTACGTGCTGGACGAGCCCAGCATCGGCCTGCACCAGCGCGACAACGACCGCCTGATCGGCACGCTGCAGCACCTGCGCGACATCGGCAACAGCGTCATCGTGGTGGAGCATGACGAGGACATGATCCGCGCCGCCGACCATTGCGTGGACATGGGCCCCGGCGCGGGCGTGCACGGCGGGCGCGTGATGGCCCAGGGCACCTACGCGCAGCTGTGTGCCAACCCGGCCTCGCTCACGGGCCAGTACCTGAGCGGCGCCAAGACCCTGCCCGTGCCCGCGCGGCGCACGCCCTGGCTGCCGGTGGTGGCCGAGGCGCCGGTGCCGGAGAAGGCGGGCAAGTCGCGCTTTCCCGAAACGGCGGCCGCCCAGCGCCGCAAGGAGCGCCTGGCCGAGCACCGCGCCACGCAGGGCGCGCTGCAGGCGCTGCGCGTGGTCGGGGCCACGGGCCACAACCTGAAGCGGGTGAGCGTGCAGTTCCCCGTGGGCCTGCTGACCTGCGTGACGGGCGTGTCGGGCTCGGGCAAGAGCACGCTGGTCAACGACACGCTGCACAAGGCCGTGGCGCGCCAGCTCTACCGCGCGCACGAGGAGCCGGCCGAGCACGAGGCGATCGAGGGCATCGACTACTTCGACAAGGTCATCAACGTGGACCAGTCGCCCATCGGCCGCACGCCGCGCAGCAACCCGGCCACCTACACCGGCCTGTTCACGCCCATCCGCGAGTTGATGGCCGAGACCAACACCGCCAAGGAGCGCGGCTACGGCCCGGGGCGCTTCAGCTTCAACGTGGCCGGCGGGCGCTGCGAGGCCTGCCAGGGCGACGGCGTGGTGAAGGTGGAGATGCACTTCCTGCCCGACGTGTACGTGCCCTGCGACGTGTGCCACGGCCAGCGCTACAACCGCGAGACGCTGGAGGTGCAGTGGAAGGGCCGCAACATCGCGCAGATCCTGGAGCTGACGGTGGAGGACGCCCACGCCTTCTTCAAGGACGTGCCGACCATCGCGCGCAAGCTGCAGACGCTGCTCCAGGTGGGCCTGTCCTACATCCGCCTGGGCCAGAGCGCGACCACGCTCTCGGGCGGCGAGGCGCAGCGCGTGAAGCTGGCGCAGGAGCTGTCCAAGCGCGACACGGGCCGCACGCTCTACATCCTGGACGAGCCCACCACGGGCCTGCACTTCGCCGACATCGACCTGCTGCTGCAGGTGCTGCTGCAGCTGCGCGACGCGGGCAACACCATCGTGGTGATCGAGCACAACCTGGATGTGATCAAGACCGCCGACTGGATCATCGACATGGGCCCCGAGGGCGGCGCCGGCGGCGGCCAGGTGGTGGCCGAAGGCACGCCCGAGGCGGTGGCGGCCCACCCGGCCAGCCACACGGGGCGGTATCTGCGCAGGTATTTGAGCTGAAAAGGCCTTTTGCGCTTATCTGGTAAGCGCTGATAGCTATTAATTCAGGAGTTGATGGGCCGCCTGGCCGTCCCCCGCGCGGAAGACCGCCACGGCCTGCACCAGCGACTGGGCCTGGCCGTTCAGGCTGTCGGCGGCCGCGGCCATTTCTTCCACCAGGGCGGCGTTCTGCTGCGTCACCTGGTCCAGCGCGGTGACGGCCTCGCCCACCTGGGCCACGCCGCTGGCCTGCTCCTGGCTGGCGCTGCTGATCTGGCCGACCATGGCGCTCAGGCGCTGGATGCTGTCCACCACCTCGGCCATGGTGCGGCCCGCGGCCGTGGCCTGGCGGTCGCCGTCGCTCACGCGCGCGTGGCTGGCCTCGATCAGCGTGCGGATCTGCTTGGCCGCGTCGCTGCTGCGCTGCGCAAGGGTGCGCACCTCGGCCGCCACCACGGCGAAGCCCCGGCCCTGCTCGCCCGCGCGCGCCGCCTCCACGGCGGCGTTGAGGGCCAGCAGATTGGTCTGGAAGGCGATGCCGTCGATCACCTGGATGATGTCGGCCATCTGCTGCGCCGCCTGGCGCACGCCGTGCATGGTGCCCACCACCCGCTCCATGGTGGCGCCGCCCTCGCGCGCCATGTCGCGCGTGCGCTCGGCCAGCAGGCTGGCCTCGCGGGCGGTGTCGGCGTTGTGTTGCACCGTGGCGCTGAGCTGCTCCATGGAGGCGGCGGTCTGCTCCAGCGCGCTGGCCTGGGCCTCGGTGCGACCCGACAGGTCGCGGTTGCCCTGGGCGATCTCGCCGCTGGCCAGGGCCACGCTCTCGGCGCCCTGGCGCACCTGGGCCACGGTGGGGCGCAGCCGTGCGCGCATCTGCTGCTGGGCGGCGATCAGCTGGCCGACCTCGTTGCTGCCGTGCGGCCGGTCGGCTCCGCCCAGGTTGCCCGCGGCCACGTCGCGGGCCAACTGCACGGCCTGCGCCAGTGGCCGGGTGATGGAGCGCACGAAGGCGCTGCCCAGCGCCACGCCCAGCAGGACCAGCGCGGCCAGCACGCCGCCCACGGCCCACAGCGTGCGCTGCGCCGCCGTGGCCTGCTCCTGCACCTGGGCCAGCAGCAGCGCCGTGGCCTGGCTGCCCAGCGCGTTCACGGCCTCGATGCCAGCGGTGAGGGTGTCGAAATACTGCGCGGGCTGCAGGCGCAGCTCGGCGGCGTTCAGCAGCCCGTCGTCCACCAGCCGCAGCCCTTCGGCCACACGCGTGGACTGGGCGGACAGGGGCGCCGCCAGCTGCGCCTGGGCGCCGGGCGCCTGCTGCAGGGCGCGCTGCAGGCTGGCCTGGCTGGCGGTGTTGAGTTCGTCGGCGCGGGCGCGCAGGCCGCGCAGCTGGCCGCGGTTGTCGGGCGGCAGCTCGCCGCGCGCCAGAAAGCCCGTGCCCTGGCCGCGCAGCAGGCCCAGCTGCTCGCCCAGCAGCGGCAGCTGCTGCAGCGCTGCCTGGATCAGGGCCTGGGTGTCGCGGCGGGGGCTGGTGCTCAGGCCGCTGGCGTGCACCAGCGCCTCGGAGGTGGCCAGCAGGCGCGTCACCAGCTGCGTGTGGCGGGCCATGCTCTGGGCGGGCGGGATGGAGCGGTCGTCCACGGCCTGCTGCAGCGCCTGCCAGTCCTGGCGCAGGCGGGCGAAGTCGGGCGCCTGCGCGGGCGAGGCCGCGTCCAGCTGGATGGCGGTGGCCTGCAGCGCCTGGTCCAGCGCCTCGCGCACGGCGGGGCGGCGGGCGGCGAGCTGCTCGTCGCCGCCCAGCATGGCGGCCGACAGGCCGCGGTGGGTCTGGACAAGCTGTACGGCCTGGCCCAGGCCCTGCAGCGCCGGCATGCTGCGCGCCTGCAGGCGCAGGGCCTGTACCTGGCTGCCCATGTCGCGCAGGTGCAGGCCTGCGGGCAGGGCCATCATGACCAGCGCAAGGCAGCCCAGAATCAGGAACTTGTGGGACAGGTGCAGGCGGTCGAGGAGCTGCATGGGGTTATCCGGGTTGTCAATAATCTGTAACCCAGTGTAGGAAGCGCACCCCCGCGGAACCGGGACAGCCGCATGGGTGGCGGGGTCAAAAACGCGCCACCCTTGATGCACATCAATTCTTGACGGGCCCGCGGCCCGCGCAGGGCGGCGCCTGCCTGTGCTGCCGGCCCGTGGCCTGTGGTTTTGAGGCAAAAATGGCTTCAGCGCCCGTGGATAAAGCGCAAGCAGATATTGATTCAGGAGTTGCCTGGCGCCAGGCCGCGCAGGCGCGGGGTGGATGGCGGGTGCGTCAACCGCTTTCCACGGCGAGTGGAAGGCGGACCACCACTGTCAGCCCGCCTGCGGGAGGGGTGAAGAGCGCGACGTTGCCGCCGTGCCGTTCGGCTGCGGTGCGTGCAATGGTGAGCCCCAGGCCGCTGCCGCTCTGGGTGGCCGTGGGAAGGCGGTAGAACCGGTCGAACACCCGCTCGTGCAGCGCCTGCGGTATCCCCGGGCCAGCGTCGGTGACCTGCATTTCCACATGCGGGCCCACCCGCGCCATGCCGACGGAGACGGTGCTGCCGGCGGGGCTGTACTTGATGGCGTTTTCCACCAGGTTGTCGATCAAGGAGGTGAAGGCCTCCTCGCTGCCCCGCACGGTGAAGGGCGGGTCGCCGTCGGAGAGCAGCTCGACCTCGATCCGGCGCGTCCGGGCGAGGGCATCGAGCACCGTCAGCCGGTCCTGGGCCAAGGCGTACAGGCACAGGGGCTGGCGCCTCTCATGCACGGGTTCGGCCTCGCTGCGCATCAGCTGCAGCAGCTGGGACACCACCCGCGTGGCGCGCTCGTTGCAGCGCAGCAGGTTGCCCAGCAGCTCGCGCTCGGCGCCTGCGAAGGTCTGTGTGCCCAGTGCCTCGGCGTTGACGCGCAAGGCGGCCAGCGGCGTGCGCAGTTCATGGGCGGCATCGGCGATGAGATGGCGTTCGCGCTGCAGGCTGGTGCGCGCCTGCGCCAGCAGCGCGTTGACGCTGTCCACCAGAGGCCGAAGCTCATGGTGCGGGGGCGATGATTGCAGCGGGTTCAGGTCGCCGGGCTTGCGCGCCGTGATCTCGTCGGCCACGCCTTGCCAGGGGCGAAGTGCCACGCGCAGCGAGAAGAAGGCCGGCAGCGCCAGGAGGGGCAGGCTGATGACCAATGGCATCAGATAGAAGCCGTGGGAGTGAAAGCTCAGCACCGCCGTGGGCAGGCCTGGCGTTACCAGGGTGACCTGGATGTTGCCCGGCAACGGGGCCACGGTGCGCGCACGCAGGGTTTCTGCACCGGCCTGGATCTGCACGATCTGGTCGGTCTGCGCAGGCTGCAGCCCGGGAGGGACCGCCGCGCTGTGGTAGACCAGCTGCCCTTCCTGCCAGACGAACAGCTGGGGGACGATGATGCCGTCGCCGTACGAGGCGTGCAGCGCCGCGGTGAACGCGGCGAGAGTCTGCTGGCGGCCGCCGGGGTCGCCCGCGAGGTGGCTGGCGATGGTGCCCGCCACCGTGTAGATCGAGTCCATGCGGAGCAGGTCGTCGTTGTCCTGCGCGTCATGCAGCATGGCGGTCGTGACCAGCCCCCACAGCACCGCCAGGCCGAGCATCTGGGCGATTAGCAGGCGCCGTATCAGGGATGGCTGGCGTACCCGGCGCAGCCAGTGCGCGAGTCTCTCCAGTGTCATGGGCGGGCGGCCGTGGGCGCTGGGGACTCAATGGCATAGCCCACGCCGCGGACGGTGCGGATGTACTGGCTGCCAATCTTCCGGCGCAGGTTGGACATGTGCACGTCCAGGCTGTTGCTGCTTTGCAGGCCGCCGGGGAGCACCTGTTCCTCCAGCAGCCTGCGCGACACCACATGGTCGCGGCGCTTGAGCAACAGGCTCACCAGGTCGAACTCGCAGCGCGACAGCTCGACCGTCTCTCCGTCCACCTGCACGCGCCGGGTGGCTTCATCCACCGACAGGCCGCCGACGACCAGGGTGCTGCCGGTCGTGCGGTAGGTGCGGCGCATGAGCGCATGGATTCTGGAAATCAGCTCCGCCAGCGCAAAGGGCTTGACCAGGTAGTCGTCCGCGCCGCTGTCCAGGCCCCTGAGCCGGTCGTTCAGGCCATCGCGCGCGCTCAGGATCAGGACGGGGAGCCTGTGCGCCCCCTGGCGCAGGTCCGACAGCAGCGCCAGGCCGTCGCCGTCTGGCAAGCCCAGGTCCAGGACCACGACATCGTGCAAGGCGTCCTCGAGGCGGGCGCGGGCATCCTCGAGCCGGCGCACCCAGCACACCCCGAACCCCTGGGCGGACAGCGCCAGGCGGATGCCGTTGCCAAGCTCCAGATCGTCTTCGACGAGCAACACATTCATGCGGACAGTCTCTCGTGGTTGGGCCGGTGAGGGGCGAAGTATCGACGGGAGAAGCGCCCGCCCTCTTCATCCAATCTTCATGTTGGGTTGGGGAAACCATCAGCTTGGCTCGGCACATTTGCGGTGAACCAGCCCGAGGCAGACGGAGCGCGCCGCTCCCCGCACGGATGAGGCTGGTCCTGAGGCGTGGTGCGCGACCCGCATCCGGGTGCGCCCCGCTCCCTTTCCCATCTCTTTGGCACATTGCATATGAAACAACCAGTCCTGCTAGCGGCATTGGCCGCAGGCATCTCCCTTCTCCTGACGGCTTGCGGAGGGGGCACCGACGATCGTGGCAGCCGCGAGCAGCAGTACGCCAAGCGCTGCTCCGTGGCCAGCGCAGAGAAGGACGCCCGGCGACTGCCCGTACCGACGGGCGCGCATTGCCTGGGCAAGGCGTATTACACGCTCCAGGACACGCACCGGGTGGAGCCCCTCCCCAGCGAAGTTCAGCGCCACCGCGAAGTGGGCGTCACCATCTGGTACCCCACGACGGAGCAGGCGGGTGGCGCGGTGTCGGAGTATCTGGCGCCCGAGATCGCCCAGATCCTGGGGGCCGACCTGGCCGGACTGGGCGCGGCGGTCTTTGACGTTGGCACCCACTCCCGCCGGGGCGTGCCCGTGGCCGGCGGGCGCCATCCGGTCGTGCTGTTCTCGCCGGGCGTCGGCTCCCTGTCGGCGCTGCATGCCAGCTTGGCGGAAGACATGGCGAGCCACGGGTATGTGGTGGTGGCGGTGGACCACCCCTATGTTTCCGGCCCGGTGCGCTTGCTGGACGGAACCCTGGCCGTGAACGATGGCCTGGACCCCGAACTGCTGTTCACGCTATCGCATGTGGTGGTGGACGACCTGCGCTTCGTCCTGAACTGGCTGGTTGCGCAGAATGCCGACGCTGCGCATTTACTGGGCGAGCGGCTCGACCTGCGGCGCGTGGGTGCCTATGGCCATTCGTATGGCGGGTCCGCGGCGCTCCAGCTGGCGCGTTCGGACTCCCGCGTGCAGGCGGGGGTCAACCTGGACGGTTCGGTGTTCGGGGACCTGTCCGGCAGCTGGAACTTCCCCTTCCTCCTGCTGGAGTCTGAGCACCTGCAGGGCGCGCCCCGCGATCCGACCCTCGAAACCGTGTGGAGCGCGCGCGGAGCCGCGGCGGAGCGCGTGGAGCTGGCAGGCATGGAGCACAACAGCTTCACCGACACCAAGTACCTGCTGAGCCTGCACAAGGGTGTGCTGACCCCCGAGCTTGCCGAGGCCCTTGGCATCGGCCAGGGCGATGCGACCACCGAGATCTCCCGCGTGCGCCAGCTGACGCGGGGGTTCCTGGGGCGCCACCTGCGCTGAGTGCGTCGCCGCCACGTCCCGGGCGATCACGGGGCCGCTGAGGCTGTGTAATCTTTATGAAAAATGGCTTTGACGCCCGTAGATAAAGCGTTTGAAGCTATTAAATCAGGAGCTTTCGCGGGGCGTGACGGCCAGGCCGGCGGCCACGCCGCCGAACAGGTCGCCCTCGACCTGGGGCGTGTGCGGGAAGGCCCGGGCCAGGGCCTGGCGCAGCGGGCGCAGGGCCGAGGAGCCGCCGGTCAGGTACAGCGCGTCGATGTGCCCGGTGTCCAGCCCCGCGCGGTGCGCGCATTCCAGCGCGCAGGCCACCACCTGCTCCAGCGGCGCGGCCAGGTGGCGGGCCAGCCCGTCGGGCGTGACGCGGGCCGCCAGGCCGGGCGCGATCCAGCCGAGCGGCAGCGGCGCGTCGGCGTCGGCCTGCGAGGCGGCGATCTTGCCGCGCTCCACCGCGTCGGCTACGCGGTGGCCCAGGCGCTGCTCCAGCACCGCCATCAGGCGCGCGTGCAGGGCCGGGTTGGCGTAGTCGGTGCGCAGGGCCTGGGCCTCGCGCAGCGCCTTGGGGCCGTAGCGCCACTGGATCAGGTGCCAGGTGGCCAGGTCGAAGAACACGCTGGCCGGCACCTCGCGGCCCGAGGGGCCGGTGTGGCGAAAGCCCAGCAGCGGCATGACGAGTTCCAGGTTCAGGCGCCGGTCGAAGTCCGTGCCGCCCACATGCACGCCGGTGGTGGCCAGGATGTCGCCGCTGCGGTCGGCCCGGCTGCTGCGCTGCGGGCCCAGGCGCACCACGGTGAAGTCCGAGGTGCCGCCGCCGATGTCCACCACCAGGGCCAGCGTCTCGCGCTCCACGCGCCGCTCGTAGTCCAGCGCGGCGGCGATGGGCTCGGGCAGGAAGGACACCTCGGCAAAGCCGGCGTCGAGCGCGGCCTGGCGCAGGGCGTCCTCGGCCTGGCGGTCGCGCGCGGGGTCGTCGTCCACGAAGTGCACGGGCCGGCCCAGGCGCACCCGCGCGGGCATGCCGCCCAGCGCGGCCTGGGCCTGCTGCGCCAGGCGGCGCAGGAACAGGCTGATGATGTCCTGGTAGCTCACCAGCCGGTCGTGCACGGCGGTCTGCTCCTGCAGCAGCGCGCTGCCCAGCAGGCTCTTGAGCGAGCGCATCAGCCGCCCCTCCGTGCCCTCCAGGTACTGGGCCACGGCGTCGCGGCCGTAGTGGGTGGTGTGTTCCTCGGCGTTGAAGAACAGGGCCGTGGGCATGGCGCTGGCGCTGCCCTCCAGCGCGATGGCCCGCACGGGTCCGCCCGCGCGGCTGGCCGCCATGGCGGAGTTGGAGGTGCCGAAGTCGATGCCCAGGGTGGTGTCGGAAAGGAGAGCCATGCGCGCTGGCGGGGAGCCGGAAAGAAAAAAAGGGGCGCCATCATCCCCGATTTGGGCCGGCCCCGCGCCGTGCCGGCCCCCAATTCCCGTCCACAGAGCTTGGCTACAGGGCCCGGCGCGTGGCGTAGCGCACCACGGTCACGCCGGCGCGCGCCTGGCGCGTGCTGGGCATGACCAGCACGCAATCGTCGTAGGGCGTGGTGACGGGCTTGCCGTCGTTGTCCCCTATCACGGTGCCCGCCTGGGCGATCACCTCCAGGCCGGTGAATGGCTGGGTGAAGCGAAAGCGCTCGCTGGCGGCGACCACGGGGCCGGTGACCTCCAGCGCCCACTGGCGCGGCGCGTCGGGCAGGCGCCAGCCGGGCAGCAGGCGGTCGAGCGCGGCCGCATCCAGCGTGCCGGCCGCCTGCAGGAAGCGCAGGCACTGGTCCTGCGCCACGGCGCGGCTGGCCGGGTCGCCGTGGAAGCCGCATTCGACGAGCAGCGAGCGGCTGTCGCCGGCCTCGGCGTCGGGCAGGCCGAAGCGGCCGTAGTCGCGCATGCGCGTGCCGTCCTGGTGGCCGGCGTCCACCACGATGTGCTCGGGCGCGCCCATGGCGCGGGCCAGTTCCAGGTTGCGCGGCTGCACGCCGGTGAGCAGCAGCGGCGCGCAGGGCTCATGCATGGAGTGCAGGTCCAGCAGCCAGTCGGCCTGCTGCACAAAGGGGCGCAGTGCGGCGGCGCGGCGGCGCTCCTGGGTGTCGGCGGCGTCGATGCGCGCGTCGCTCCACTGGCGGTTCATGTCCTGGTCCACGAAGCGCGAGGCGTCGTGGCGGGCCGCATCGAAGCGGTCGAAGGCCGCCAGGTTGCACAAGGCCAGCGTGAGGGTGCCGCGCTGCGGGCGCAGGCCCGATTCCAGCAGGCCCTTGAGCGCCCAGGCGCCGCACAGCTCGTTGCCGTGGACCAGGGCGCTGATCATCACGTGGCGGCCGGGCAGGCCCGAGTCGAAGCGCCACACGCCCTCGGTGCCGGTGTTGCCCGCGCGCCAGGCGCCGAGGTCGGGCGCGGGCAGGTCGAATTGCAGGGAATGGCTCATTCTTCGATCTTCGCGAACTGCACGATCTTGGTGTATTTGGCGATTTCCTCGGCCCAGAACTTCGGCAGGTTCACGTCGGGCGAGGCCACGCCCGAGCCCGCAGCGGCCATCTTCTGGCGGAAGTCGGGCGACTGCAGCGTGTCGTTCAGCGCCTTCTTGAGCTTGGCCGCCACCGGCGGGGGCAGGTGGGCTGGGCCCATCAGGGCGAACCAGCTGGAGATGTCCACGTTCTTGAACTGCGGGAACTCGGCCAGCGCAGGAATGTCGGGCGTGGCCGGCGCGCGCTGGGCCGCCGTGGTGCCCAGGGCCACCACCTTGCCGGCCTTGATGTGCGGCAGGCCGCTGGAGAGCACGAACACGCCGAACTCCAGGTTGTTGCCCACCAGGTCGTTGGTCAGCGGCGCCACGCCGCGGTAGGGGATGTGGGTCATGAACAGGCCGGCCTGCTCCTTGACCATCTCGCCGGCCAGGTGCAGCGCCGTGCCCACGCCCGAGCTGCCGTAGCTGAACTTGCCGGGGTTCTGCTTCACGCGCTGCGTGAAGTCGTTGGCGTTCTTCACGCCCGTGGCGGTGGACGCCACCAGCACCAGCGGCTGCGAGCCGATCAGCCCGATGGGTGTGAAGTGGGCGGGGCTGTACTTCACGCTCTTGGTGACCAGCTTGGCGATGGCCAGCTCGTTGCTGGCTCCCACCAGCAGGGTGTAGCCGTCGGGCGCGGCGTTGGCGACCTTCTGCGCGCCGATGGTGCCGCCCGCACCGCCCAGGTTCTCGATCACCACGGGCTGGCCCAGGCGGGTGGACAGCTCGGCGCCCACCAGGCGCCCCATGAGGTCCGTGCTGCCGCCGGGCGGGTAGCCCACGACGAGGGTGATGGGCTTGGCGGGGTAGGCGGTCTCCTGCGCGGTGGCGGGCACCGTGCACAGCAGGGCCAGGCCGCCGGCCAGCAGGGCCGCGGCGTGGCGGCGCGAGGGGGTGGGAGTCGTGGTGGGCATGGGTCTCCTCTGGTATGCGTTGTGTGGGGTGGCCGCATTGTGCGAAGCCGTGCACTGCAGCACGGTGCAAAAATGGCACGGCCCTGTGCCAATTCGTGGCGGGTCAGCGCCGCGCCATGGCGCTCCACAGCGTCTCGGCCAGGGGGCTCAGGCGCCGCTTGGGGCGGTACAGGCGCACGTCGAAGCGCAGCTCCAGGGCCTTGTCGCCCGCGGGCGCCAGGCGAGCGGCCTGGCAGTCCGCATGCACCATGGACCAGGGCAGCCACGACACGCCCAGGCCCTTGAGCACGTACTCGTAGTTCGCGTCCGGCGAGTCGCATTCCAGCAGCCGCTGCAGCCGCGGCCGGGCGGGGTGGTGGGCCAGGTGGTCCTCCAGCAGCCGGCCCAGGGCTAGCGTGCGCGCATAGGCCACATGCGGGACCGGCGTCTGGCTGTCCAGGGTGTAGAGCGGTGCGCCCCGGGCATCGGCGCGGGCCATGGGCACCAGCCGGTCGCTGGCCAGCGTGAGGTGCTGGAACTGCCGCGCGTCCAGCGGCACGACCAGCGTGGGGTGGTGGTAGAGGATGGCGAAGTCCGCCTCGCCGCGCTGCAGGCCGTCCACCGTCTCGGCCAGCGAGCCGGTGCGGATGCGCAGTTCGCCGTCCGTGCCCAGCAGGGGCCGCAGCCGCACCAGCCAGTCGGCCACCAGGGTGCGGGCCAGCGTGCGGCCCGTGGCCAGCGTCACCGTGCGGGCGTGGCGCCCGGCAATGGCCTGCAGTTCCTCGTGCGACTGGGCCAGGCCGCGGGCCATCTGCTCGGCCGTCTCCAGAAAGGACTGGCCCGCCGGCGTGAGCCGCACGGGCCCGCCGCCGCGCTCGACCAGCGGCGTGCCGGCCCAGGCCTCCAGCGCGCGGATGCGGCGCCCGAAGGCCGGGTGCGTCACATGGCGCAGCTCCGCCGCACGGGTGAAGCTGCGCTCATGGGCCAGCGTGATGAAGTCTTCCAGCCATTTGAGCTGCATGGCTGGCCGCGGGGCGTCAGCTGCGGGCGGCGTTGAGCGCGGCGCGCGTGGCCTGGGCCGCGCTGCGGGCGGCGGCGGCGAAGTCGGCGCCGCCCGAGGCGTAGAGCACGGCGCGCGACGAGTTGACGATGATGGGGCCGTCCGGGCGCAGCCCGGCGCGCACAGTGGCGGCGGCGTCGCCGCCCTGCGCGCCCACGCCGGGGATCAGCAGCGGCAGCGTGGGCGCCAGGGCCCGCACGCGCTCGATCTCGGCGGGGTAGGTGGCGCCCACCACCAGGCCGAGCTGGCCGTTCTTGTTCCACGGGCCCTGGGCCTGGCGCGCCACATGCTCGTACAGCAGCGGCTGGCCTTCCACGCTGGCCAGGCGCTGGGCCTGCAGGTCGTCGCCGCCGGGGTTGGAGGTGCGGCACAGCAGGAAGGCGCCCTTGTCGTGGTAGTCCAGGTAGGGCGCGATGGAGTCGAAGCCCATGAAGGGCGAGAGCGTCACGGCGTCGGCGCCGTAGCGCTCGAAGGCCTCGATCGCGTACTGCTCGGCCGTGGAGCCGATGTCGCCGCGCTTGGCGTCCAGGATCACCGGCACATGCGGTGCGTTGCAGCGCATGTGCTGCATCAGCCGCTCCAGCTGGTCTTCGGCGCGGTGCGCGGCGAAGTAGGCGATCTGCGGCTTGAAGGCGCAGACCAGGTCGGCCGTGGCATCCACGATGGCGGCGCAGAAGTCGTAGATCTTGTGGGATTCGCCACGCACCGACTCGGGAAAGCGCGTGGGTTCCGGGTCCAGGCCCACGCACAGCAGGGAGTCGTTGCGCGTGGTGGCGTCGCGCAGCATGTCGAGGAAGGTCATGGCCGTGATTTTAGGAGACCGCCGGCACGGCGTGGACCGCAGGCGACAATCGGGCGCCGGCGCGGCGCGCGCCGCCATCCCTTCCTTTCTTTCTTCCTGCACCGCCGCCCCCCATGCCGACCCTCGTCCCCGCCAGCGTGCTGCGCGCCGCCCTCCAGTTGCTGACCCTGCTGCGGCCCGCCAGCGCCGCCGCGTATCCGGGCTCGGCGGTGCCCACGGTATTCCGGGGGGCAGGCGCGGCGGCTGCGGTGCGCGGCCCCATTCCGCGGCGCATATGGAGCTACTGGAATGGCCCGGACCAGGATCCCGTGGTGGCCCGGTGCATCGATAACTGGCGCCGGCAGTGCCCGGGCTATGCCATTGAGGTGCTCAACGCGGGCAACCTGGAGCGCTTCGTGGCGCCCGGGGACCTGCCGCAGGGCTTCGAGCGGCTCGACCCCACGAAGCAGGCAGACTGGCTGCGCCTGTACCTGGTGCGCCACCATGGCGGCTTCTGGCTGGACGCATCCATCGTGCTGACCCAGTCGCTGGACTGGCTGCAGGCGCACCAGCAGGCGCAGGGCAGCGAATTCGTGGGCTTCTTCCTGCAGGGCTTCACCCGGGATGCGCGCTGGCCGGTGGTGGAGAGCTGGGCCTTCGGTGCCCCCGCGCATGCACCCTTTGTGGCCGCGTGGCAGCAGGAGTTCCACCACGCGCTGATCGGGCAGGGCAGCGGCGCCTACCTGGCGCAGCTGCACGGCAGACCGGCGGGTGCCGAGCTGCTGCAGGGTATTGCAGACCCCGAGTACCTGCTCATCCACGTGGCGGCCCAGCAGGTATTGCGCCGCGACAATGCCTACCGCCTAGCGCTGCTGTGCGCCGAGGACACGGCCTACTACTACCAGAAGGCGCTGTTCTGGAAGTGGTACCTGCTGTACCCCCGGCTGTGCCTGATGCCCGCGCAGGGCGCCAGCGCGCCGCTGGTGAAGCTGCGCGGGGGGGAGCGGCGGCATTTCTCCGCCCTGCTGGCACACCATGGGGGCGCCCGGCGGGGCAGCCTGTGGCAGCGCGCCTGCGCCGCGGAGCAGGAATAGCCCGGGCACGGCACAATCGCGCGCCATGCCCGCCTTTTCCCGCCGCCAGCTCATCGTCCTCGTGCTCCTGACCCTGGTGTGGGGCTTCAACTGGCCGGTGATGAAGATGGGCGTGTCGCACTTCCCGCCGCTCACCTTTCGGATGAGCTCGCTGTGGATAGGTTTGCCCGTCCTGGCGCTGGTGATGTGGCGGCAGAGGCTGCCCTTCACCATACCGCGCGCGCACTGGGGGCGGGTGGCGCTGCTGGCCCTCACCAACATGGTGCTGTGGCATGCGCTGATGATCCTGGCGATCCCGCTGCTGTCCAGCGGACGCGCGGCCATCCTGGGCTACACCATGCCCATCTTTTCGGCCGTGATCGGCGCGCTGTTCTTCGGCGACCGGCTGGCCGGCCGCGCCTGGGGCGGCGTGGCGGCCGCGGCGCTGGGCGTGGTGCTGCTGCTGTGGCACGAAGTGGGCGCCCTGGGCAGCCGGCCCGCGGGCATGGTGCTGATCCTGGTGTCCGCCGCGAGCTGGGCCATGGGCACGCAGCTGCTGCGCCGCCTGCACGTACCTGTGCCGCTGCTCACGCTGTCGTTCTGGATGGTGGCCATCACCTGCGCCGTGCTCACGGTGCTGGCGGCGCTGTTCGAGCATGAGCGCTGGCAGGTGCCCGACCGCCAGGCCTGGATCGCCATCCTCTACAACGGTCTGCTGGTGCTGGGCTTTGCGCAGACGGCCTGGTTCTTTCTGGTGCGCACGCTGCCGCCCGTGGCCTCCACGCTCAGCGTGATGATGATCCCGGTGCTGGGCGTGTTCAGCGGTTCCCTGTGGCTGGGCGAGGTGCTGCGCTGGCAGGACTGGGCCGCCGTGGGGCTGATGGTGCTGGCGATCGCCTCGGTGCTGTGGCCGGCGCGGGCCGCGCAGGCGCAGGAATACAAGTAAAAAGAGCTGCTGGCGCTTATGGGGTAAGCGTCAGCAGCTCTTGTTTTAATAGCGATCGGGTTTATCCCGCGCGCTTTTGCAGGATCTCGAACGCGGGCAGCTGCTTGCCCTCCAGCACCTCCAGGAAGGCGCCGCCGCCGGTGGAGATGTAGCCCACGTCCTTGTCGATGCCGTACTTGGCGATGGCCGCCAGCGTGTCGCCGCCGCCGGCGATGCTGAAGGCGCTGGATTCGGCGATGGCCCGGGCAATGGCCTGGGTGCCGCCCGCGAACTGGTCGAACTCGAACACGCCGACCGGGCCGTTCCAGACGATGGTGCCGGCCTGCTTGAGCTGCGCGGCCAGCCGGGCCGCGGTCTCGGGGCCGATGTCCAGGATCATGTCGTCCTCGGCCACCTCGGTGGCCTTCTTCACAGTGGCCGGGGCGTCGGCGGCGAAGGTCTTGGCCACCACCACGTCGGTGGGGATCGGCACCTCGGCGCCGCGCGCGGCCATGGCGGCGATCACGGCCTTGGCCTCGCCCAGCAGGTCGGGCTCGGCCAGGCTCTTGCCGATGGGCAGGCCCGCGGCCAGCATGAAGGTGTTGGCGATGCCGCCGCCCACCACCAGTCCGTCCACGTTCTTGGCCAGGCTTTGCAGGATGGTCAGCTTGGTGCTGACCTTGGATCCGGCCACGATGGCCACCAGCGGGCGCTTCGGGTTGGCCAGGGCCTTGGTGATGGCGTCGATCTCGGCGGCCAGCAGCGGGCCGGCGCAGGCCACCTTGGCGTACTCGGCGATGCCGTAGGTCGTGCCCTCGGCGCGGTGGGCGGTGCCGAAGGCGTCGTTCACGTAGATGTCGCACAGGCGCGCCATCTTCTGGGCCAGCTCGGGGTTGTTCTTCTTCTCGCCCTTGTTCACGCGGCAGTTTTCCAGCAGCACCACCTGGCCGGGCTGCACGCTGACGCCGTCCACCCAGTCGGCCACCAGCGGCACCTCGCGGCCCAGCAGCTCGGACAGGCGCCGGGCCACGGGGGCCAGCGAATCCTCGGGCTGGAACGCGCCCTCGGTCGGGCGGCCCAGGTGGCTGGTCACCATGACGGCGGCGCCGGCGTCGAGCGCCATCTGGATGCAGGGCACGGAGGCGCGGATGCGCGTGTCCTCGGTGATGCGGCCGGCATCGTCCTGCGGCACGTTGAGGTCGGCACGGATGAACACGCGCTGGCCACGGGCCTGGCCCTGGGCGCAGAGGTCGGAGAAGCGAAGAATGTGCATGGGATTCGAGGGGGAAAGGTGCCGCGCCGTCACGGTGCGGTCATGAAAACTGCGCGGATTGTAGGCGGCCCGGTAACCGCCTTGTAACCCTTTACCAGCCCAGCCCGATGTGCAGCGGCAGGTAGATGGCCATGCCCACGACGATGGTGCCCAGGATGTCGCGGCGCCAGAAGTAGTAGCCGGTGGCGCAGACCAGGGCGGGCAGCCGCGCGTCCAGGAACGTCCGGATCAGCGCGCCCTGGCTCATCAGCAGCTCGGGCGCGATCACGGCGGCCAGGGCCGCCAGGGGCGCGTACTTCAGGCCGCGGCGCAGCCAGTCGGGCATGGGCAGCTCGCGCTCGGGAATCATGAAGAACGTGCGCGTGAGCAAGGTGATGACCGCCAGGCCCAGGATGGCGATGGCGGGTTCGACCCAGGACCAGTTCATGCGTCGCCTCCCGCCGCACGGGCGCGCGCGCGGCGCAGCGCGCGCTCGGCCGTCTCGGCTGCCAGGCCGGCCGTGACGGCCGCGGCGATCGCCACCAGGATGTTGAGCTTGAGCGGCAGCGCGAAGGTGGCGATGGCCGCCGTGCAGGCCACGGCGGTGGCCAGCCAGGTGGTGCGGTCGTTCAGCATGGACAGCAAGATGCCCAGCAGCGCCAGCACGCCGGCGAAGCCCAGGCCCCAGGACAGCGGGATGGCGTTGGCCAGCAGGATGCCGGCGATGGACGGCACCTGCCAAGCCAGCCAGTTGGCCGCGGCCGCGCCCCAGAAGTACGGCACCTGCTCGGGCTGGGGCTTGGGCCGGGGGAAGCGCTTCATGAAGCTCACGAAGATCACGTCGCCGCTGAAATAGCCCAGCGCCAGCCGCTGGCGGCGCGGCAGATGGGCGAAGTAGCTGCGCCACATGCTGCTGAAGATCACGAAGCGCAGGTTCACGCAGGTGGCCGTGAGCCACACCACCCACAGCGGCGCGCCCGCCACCATCAGCGGCAGCACGGCCAGCTGCGCGCTGCCAGCGTAGACGGCCAGCGACATGAACAGCGCCAGCGGCACGGACATGCCGCTCTTGGCCATGGCCACGCCCGTGACCAGGCCCCAGGCGGCGATGCCCAGGCAGGTGCCCGCCATGTCGCTGACACCCTGGCGAAAGGACGGGTCGCGCAGCCAGCGGCGCAGGGCATGGGTGTTCATCTCAGTGATCCATGGCACTGCGTTTGCCACTGGCGCAACCCAGGCGAGGGCCGCCGTGCAAGGGCCGCCCCGCCGCACGGGCGGCGTCCCCCTGCCCGCAGCGCGCAGTGCTGCGAGAGCGGGGGGAAGGCCCGCAGGGCCTCAGGGGGGTGCTGCTTCATCCCAGCAGCATGCCCGGCGCGAGCGCGAAGCCGCGCAGGAAGTCCGAGGCCGGCAGGCGCTTGCCGCCGGCGCGCTGCAGCACCGTCAGGCGCAGCACGGTGCCCGCGCCGCAGGCCACGCCGATGCCGCCATCGTTGATGAATAAAATCTGCCCGCAAGGCGCATCTGGCAAGCGCTGATAGCTATCAATTTCGCAGCTCCAGACCTTGATGGCATCGGCGCCCAGCGCGGTGGCCGCGCCGGGGAAGGGGTCGAAGGCGCGCACGCGCCGGGCAATCACCTCGGCCGGCTGGTGCCAGTCGATGGCGCTCTCGGCCTTGTCGATCTTGTGCGCATAGGTCACGCCCTCGGCGGGCTGCGGCGTGGCCGTGAGGCCGCCGCAGGCGGCCATCTCCAGCGCCTCGACGATCAGCCGCCCGCCCAGCAGCGCCAGCCGGTCGTGCAGCGTGGCCGTGGTGTCGGTGGGCGTGATGGCGGTCTTCTCCAGCAGCAGCATGTCGCCGGTGTCCAGGCCGGCATCCATCTGCATGATGGTCACGCCGGTCTCGGCGTCGCCGGCTTGAATAGCGCGGTGGATGGGCGCGGCGCCGCGCCAGCGCGGCAGCAGGCTGGCGTGGATGTTCAAGCATCCCAGTCGTGGCATGTCGAGAACCCACTGCGGCAGGATCAGGCCATAGGCGGCCACTACCATCACGTCGGCCCGCGCGGCCTCGATGGCGGCCCGGGCGGCGGCGGCGTCCTCGGGGTATTTGCCGTCCAGGCGCAGGCTCAGCGGCTGGGCCACGGCGATGCCGACGGCCTGCGCGCACTGCTTGACGGGCGAGGCCTGCAGCTTCATGCCGCGGCCGGCGGGGCGGTCGGGCTGGGTCAGCACCAGGGGCACGGTGAAGCCCGCGGCCAGCAGGCGTTCCAGGGCCACGCGCGCGAAGTCGGGCGTGCCGGCAAAAATGACTCTCATGCGGAGGGCGGCAAGGGTGGTTAGAAGCGGGGGTCGGGGTCGTTCATGCGCTCGTCGGTGAACATCACGCGCTGCACCACGCCCGATGGATCGATGTGCACATGGGCCTGGCGGGGCGTTCCATTGTCCAGGATTCGGTAGGTCCAGATATCGCCATGGAAGCTGGCCACCTTCTCCACCAGCGCGGGCGGGCCGAAGGTGCGCCGGACGTCATCGCGCGTGTCCACGCCGTTGCGCAGGGCGTAAAAGTGCTCCGGCGTCAGCACCTGGGTGACCCGCACCAGGCGCTGCGCGCCGTCGAATTCCATGTGGTAGACCTGCTGCCCCGCGGGCTGGCGGCTGTAGACCAGGCGTTCGCCACCGCCAGCCAGCGGCAGCGCCAGCGTGGGGCGGCCCATGGCGCGCTCGATGTCGGCGCGCGGCGTGCCGGGCTCCTGCCATTCGGGCACGGCGCAGCCCGAGAGGGCCGCGGCTAGCAGCAGGCCGGCCGCGCCGCTTGTGCTCCAGCGCAGTGAACCCACAGGCGCTGGCAGGGGGGTCATGCGCGTGTGGCCTGTTTCTGCTGCTTGAGCAGCTTGGTCTTGATGCGGTTGCGTTTGAGGGGCGAGAGGTATTCCACGAACACCTTGCCCAGCAGGTGGTCCATCTCGTGCTGGATGCACACGGCCAGCAGGCCCTCGGCCTCGATCACGCGGGACTGGCCGTCCGCGTCCAGCGCGCGCGCATGCACGGCCAGCGAGCGCTCCACGCCGTCGTAGATGCCGGGCACGGACAGGCAGCCCTCGTCGCCCAGCTGCTTTTCGGGGCTGGCCCAGGTGATCTCGGGGTTGATGAGCACCAGGGGCTGGTCGCGCTCTTCCGAGACGTCGATCACCACGATGCGTTCGTGAACGTCCACCTGGGTGGCCGCCAGGCCGATGCCGTTGGCGTCGTACATGGTGGCGAACATGTCGTCCACGATGGCGCGGACGCGGTCATCCACCGCAGCCACCGGCTGGGCGATCTTGTGGAGACGGGGATCGGGGTAACAGAGAATGGGAAGAATTGCCATGGCAGCGGGCTCAATATGTCGCTATTTTCGCCACTTTTGCCGCGCGATGCCGGGAGCGCCCGCAATAATCGTTGCCCAATCAAGGGCTTGGGCACAGAATCTCAAATGGTTTGTAACGTATCTGCTGCAGTTTCTTTTGTAAAACAATTAACTGCACTGTCAGCGAGAGGGACGTTTTTCAATGCATGACAAGAGGAACAATATGACGGCTCCGGCCCGTGTGCGCGTGACCGCGCTCGGCGCACTGGCCCTGCTGGCGGGGGCCGCGCTGGCCCCGGCGGCCCAGGCCCAGAATTACCCCATTACCTCCGAGCAGCGCTCCACGGCGCAGCAGGTGGCCTCGCGCGGCATTCCCCTCTCCGAATTGGCCGCTAATGCACCGGATACCTACGTGGTCAAGCGCGGCGATACGCTGTGGGGTATTTCCGGCATGTATTTGACGCGCCCCTGGCGCTGGCCCGAACTGTGGGGCATGAATCTGCAGGCCATTCCCAATCCGCATTTGATCTTTCCGGGCCAGACGCTGTATCTGGAAAAGTCCGATGGCTATGCGCGCCTGAGCACCACCCGCGGCAGCGGCAGCTCGGAGACCGTGCGCGTGTCGCCGCGCACGCGTGCCGACAGCCTGGCCGGCACGGCCCTGCCCACGCTCCAGCCGCACCTGATCGAGCCCTTCCTCGTCGAGCCGCTGGTGGTCGACGAGCTGACGCTGCTGCAGGCCCCGCGCATCGTGGCCACGCGCGACGAGCGCATGATCATGGCCACGGGCGACCGCGCCTACGTGCGGGGGCCGCAGGGCAGCCCGCTGGTGCTGGCGCCCGGCGTGCCGCGGCAGTACCGCGTGTTCCGCAATGCCGTGCCGCTCAAGGACCCCGGCACGGGCGAGGTGCTGGGCTACGAGGCGCAGTTTGTTGGCCGTGCCGAACTGGTGCGCAGCGAATCCACCGTGCCCCAGCCCGACAAGGCCCAGGGCAAGAGCGCGAGCGAGGCCCGCGGCGAGGTGCTCGATGGCCAGACCCGGGTCGCCGTGGACATCGTGCCCGCCACCGTGGACCTGCTGGGCGTCAAGGAGGAGGCCCGCATTGGCGACCGCCTGCTGCCCGCGCCGCAGCGCGGCTTCAACAGCTATGCGCCGCGCGCGCCGCAGTCGGCGGTGGATGCCAGCGTGGTGTCCATCTACGGCAGCGCCGCCGTGGCCCATGCGGGGCAGAACCAGGTGATCGCCATCAACCGCGGCGCGCGGGATGGCATGGAAGCCGGCCATGTGCTGCAGCTGCTGACCCAGGGCGAGCGTCTCAAGGACAAGACCGACGAGCAGCGCGCCATGATCAAGCTGCCCAGCGAGTCCAACGGCGTGGCGATGGTGTTCCTCACCTTCGACCGCGTGTCCTACGCCCTGATCCTGCAGTCGCAGCAGGCCGTGCGCGTGGGCGACCGGCTGGTCAACCCCGAGTAAGCCACGCAACGCCGGCCCGCCGCCGCATCCAGTGCATGGACCGCGACGAACTGGCCGCCTGGCTGCGCCTGACCCTGACGCCCGGCGTGGGCAACGGCGCGGCGCGGCGCCTGTTGGCCGCCTTCGGCCTGCCGCAGAACATCTTCGCGCAGGGTGAGGCCGCCTGGCGGTCCTGCGTGACGGCCGCGCAGGCGCGGGCGCTGGCCGTCAGGCCCGAGGGGCTGGACGCGCTGCTGGAACAGACCTGGCAATGGCTGCAGGCCGAGGAGCCGCCGGCGCGCGGCATCGTCACGCTGGGCGACGCCGCCTATCCCCCGGCTCTGCTGGCCACCGAGGACCCGCCGCTGATGCTGTACCTGCTGGGTGCGCCCCGGTTCGTGGGCGCCGGCGCCGAGCCGTTCGCGCCGCAGCGCTGCCTGGCCATGGTGGGCAGCCGCAACCCCACGGCCCAGGGGGCGGAGCATGCGCGGCAGTTCGCCCGTGCGCTGCGCGCCGCGGGGCTGTGCATCGTCTCGGGCCTGGCCCTGGGCATCGACGCTGCGGCCCACGAGGGCGCGCTGATCGACCCGCCGGACCCGGCCATGCCGGCCACGATTGCCGTCGTCGGCACCGGGCTGGACCGGGTCTATCCCCGGGCCCACAAGGAGCTGGCCCACCGCATCGCCCGCGCTGGCCTGCTGGTCAGCGAGTACCCGCTGGGCACGCCGCCGCTGCCGGCCAACTTTCCCAAGCGCAACCGCATCATTGCCGGCCTGTCGCAGGGCACGCTGGTGGTGGAGGCGGCGCTGGCCTCGGGCTCGCTGATCACCGCGCGGCTGGCGGCGGAGCAAGGCCGCGAGGTGTTTGCCATACCGGGCTCCATCCACGCGCCGCAGTCGCGCGGCTGCCATGCGCTCATTCGGCAGGGGGCGAAGCTGGTGGAGTCCGCCCAGGATGTGCTGGAGGAGTTGCACCTGCCACTCCCCGCCGCGGTCCCGGCTGCCAAGGGGGCCGATGACCGGCCGGCGGGCGCGGCCGTAGGGCCAGCGCCCACGCCGGAGCAGCAGTGCCTGCTGGACGCGCTGGGCTTCGATCCGCTGGGGCTGGATGCGCTGGTGGCGCGCACCGGCATGGATGCCGCGACGCTGCAGGTGCGGCTGCTGGAGCTGGAACTCGACGGCCAGGTGGCGCGGCTGCCCGGCGGGCTGTTTCAGCGCATGGGCAGGGGCTGAGGTGCTGCTGAAAAGAGAGCTGCCAGCGGTTGCCAGTTGCTGATTTCAGGTGGTTTTCTATCTGAAACTGGCTGTGTGCAAGCGCGAACAGCTATGGTTTTTGCTGTTTACAGCCCGAGCATCAGCTTCAGGTTCTGCACCGCGGCACCGCTGGCACCCTTGCCCAGGTTGTCCAGGCGCGCCACCAGCACGGCGTGGCGGTAGTTCTCGTTGGCGAACACGCGCAGTTCGAGCTGGTTGGTGTCGTTCAGCGCCAGGGCGTCGAGCTTGCCGTCCTCGGTGGGGGGTAGCACCTTGACCCACTGCTCGGGCGTGTTGCTGCGGGCGTAGTGGGCGGCCAGGGCGTCGTGCAGGTCGGAGGCCTTGGGCGCGCCGGGCAGCAGGTCCAGGTGCAGCGGCAGCTGCACCAGCATGCCCTGGCGGAAGTTGCCCACGGCCGGCACGAAGATGGGCCGGCGCGTGAGCCCGGTGTACTTCATGATTTCGGGCAGATGCTTGTGCGACAGGCCCAGCGCATACAGCTCGAACGGCGCGGCCTGGCCTTGTTCGTAGGCCTCGATCATCGTTCGGCCGCCGCCCGAGTAACCGCTCACCGACGGCAGGGCCAGCGGGTGGTCGGCCGGCACCAGGCCGGCATCGACCAGCGGGCGCAGCAGCGCGATGGCGCCCGTGGCGTAGCAGCCGGGGTTGCTCACGCGCGTGGCGCCGCGCACCGCCTCGAGCTGGCCGGCGGCCAGTTCGGGAAAGCCGAAGACCCAGCCGTGCGCCGTGCGGTGGGCCGTGGAGGCGTCGATGATCTTGATGGCCTTGCCGGTCTCGGCGGTGATGGCATCCACCAGGGCCGAGGTGTCGCGTGCGGCATCGTCATGCAGGCACAGCACGACCAAGTCGACGCCTGCGATCAGGTCGCGCTTGGCCGCGGGATCCTTGCGCAGCTCGGGGGCGATACTGACCAGTTCGACCTGGGGCATGGCCTGCAAGCGTTCACGAATCTGCAGGCCGGTGGTGCCTGCCTCGCCATCAATAAAGACCTTGGGCATGGAAAAGCTCCTGCCCGGGCGGCATGGGCCTGCCCGGGTGTAAGTTATAACCACATGAATGGTGCGTCGCAGCATGATACAGTTGCCGGCTGCCATGCCCCGGGCCTGTGGTCGGATTTCCGCTCTTCGGCTGAACGGGTAAACACCATCCTTCCCCTGAGAGAGACAGACCTCATGAAGATTCACGAATACCAAGGCAAGGAAATCTTGCGCAGTTTCGGCGTGCCCGTTCCGCGCGGCATTCCCGCTTTCACGGTGCAGGAAGCCGTGGAAGCCGCACAAAAGCTCGGCGGCCCCGTGTGGGTCGTGAAGGCGCAGATCCACGCCGGCGGCCGCGGCAAGGGCGGCGGCGTGAAGGTCGCCAAGACCATCGACGACGTGAAGGCACGCGCCAGCGACATCCTGGGCATGCAACTGGTCACGCACCAGACCGGCCCCGAAGGCCAGAAGGTCCGCCGCCTGTACATCGAGGACGGCGCCGACATCCAGCAGGAGTACTACCTGTCTGCCGTGACCGATCGCGGCACGCAGAAGGTGGCCTTCATCGCCTCCAGCGAAGGCGGCATGGACATCGAGGAAGTGGCCCATTCCACGCCCGAAAAAATCATCACCGTGCTGGTGGACCCGCTGGCTGGCTTCACGCAGGCCAACGGTGAAGAGCTGGCCAAGGGAATCGGCATGCCCGCCGATTCCGTGGCGCAATTCATCGACGTGTGCCAAAAGCTCTACAAGTGCTACATGGACACCGATGCCGCCCTGGTGGAAATCAACCCCCTGAACCGCGACTCCAAGGGCAACATCATCGCCCTGGACGCCAAGTTCAACTTCGACTCCAACGCCCTGTTCCGCCACCCCGAGATCGTGGCCCTGCGCGACCTGGACGAGGAAGATCCGGCGGAAGTCGAGGCCTCCAAGTTCGACTTGGCCTACATCAGCCTGGACGGCAACATCGGCTGCCTGGTGAACGGTGCCGGCCTGGCCATGGCCACCATGGACACCATCAAGCTGTTCGGCGGCGAGCCGGCCAACTTCCTGGACGTGGGCGGCGGCGCCACCCCCGAGAAGGTCACCGAAGCCTTCAAGATCATGCTCAAGAACCCCAAGGTCAAGGGCATCCTGGTCAACATCTTCGGCGGCATCATGAAGTGCGACACCATCGCCACCGGCGTGATCACTGCCTGCAAGGCCGTGAACCTGCAGGTGCCGCTGGTCGTGCGCATGAAGGGCACGAACGAAGAGCTGGGCAAGAAGATGCTGGCCGAATCCGGCCTGCCCATCATCAGCGCCGACACCATGGCCGAAGCGGCCACGAAGATCGTCGAAGCCGTCCGTTAAGCCCTGGAGAGAAAAACATGTCGATTTACATCAACAAGGACACCAAGGTCATCACCCAGGGCATTACCGGCAAGACCGGCCAGTTCCACACGGAAAAATGCCAGGAGTATGCGAACGGCAAGAACTGCTTCGTGGCGGGCGTGAACCCCAAGAAGGCCGGCGAAAAGATCTTCGACATCCCAATCTACGGCTCCGTCAAGGACGCCGCCAAGGACACGGGCGCCACGGTTTCCGTGATCTACGTGCCTCCGGCAGGCGCGGCCGCCGCCATCTGGGAAGCCGTGGAAGCTGACCTGGATCTGGCGATCTGCATCACCGAGGGCATTCCGGTGCGCGACATGCTGGAAGTGCGCAACAAGATGAATGCCAAGGAAGCCGCGGGCGGCAAGCGTACGCTGCTGCTGGGCCCCAACTGCCCCGGCCTGATCACGCCCGACGAGATCAAGATCGGCATCATGCCCGGCCACATCCACATGAAGGGCCGCGTGGGCGTGGTGAGCCGCTCCGGCACGCTGACCTACGAAGCCGTGGCGCAGTTGTCCGAGCTGGGCATTGGCCAGTCGTCGGCCGTCGGCATTGGTGGTGACCCCATCAACGGCCTGAAGCACATCGACGTGATGAAGGCCTTCAACGATGACCCCGACACCGACGCCGTGATCATGATCGGCGAGATCGGCGGCCCCGACGAAGCCGAGGCGGCCCTATGGTGCAAGGCCAACATGAAGAAGCCTATCGTGGGCTTCATCGCTGGCGTGACGGCCCCTCCCGGCAAGCGCATGGGCCACGCCGGCGCGCTGATCTCCGGCGGCGCCGACACGGCCGATGCCAAGCTGGCCATCATGGAAGAGTGCGGCTTCAAGATCACGCGCAATCCTTCCGAGATGGGCCGCATCCTCAAGGGCCTGCTGTAATTCGTTGGCACGGGGGCGAGCCCCCGTCCCGGAATTCCTGCAAAACGCCAGCCTGGCATCAGGCTGGCGTTTTTCGTTTCCGAAAGGCCTATTCACGAGGCCGTCCTGAGACATAAAGTATGTGTGACAAAAATGGCAGCATCAAGGCGTGGTGCTTGCTGTAAATGACAAGGCCGTTGATCGTGGCCGTCCCGGAACGGCGGCACCACTGGGTTGCCGCCATGCCACTCCTCGGCGCGCGAATTGCTTTGACAGGTGGATCGCATGTCAACACAACAGGTCAGCAGCCGGTGCATATCGTCAGGGTGGGTCGCCAAGCAGAGGGAGGAGCAAAACGGTGGGTGCCGCTAGGGGTTGCCTGCGTCCTGGTGCTCATTTATGCCCTCACGAATGTCATCCAGGTACTGGACGAGGTGCTGCTGCGTACTACGGGCGGCCTGATGGGCGCGGGCAGCCCACCCGCTCAACCGGATTGGGCTCAGGCGTGCACCTGGTTTCTGGCGCTGTGCGCGGCGCTCTATGCTATGGCGCTGGGGCCGCGTGCGCCCAGCCGCGCCTCTGGGGCCTGGCTGGTGGCCTTCGTCTGCGCAGCCTTCGTGGTGCAAGCGTTGCTGCTGTGGCGCGGGCTCTGGCTCCCCTTGGCCTTTCCCGTTGGCATGCTGGTGCTGTGCCTGCTCGGGGTGTGGGCTGTGCATCAGCCCGTCGTGGTGCATGCCAGGGCGCATGGTGGCCGTCCGGAGCATGACAGGCAGCGCATGCACGGTCTGGTTCTGCAGGGCCAGGGCCAGCTGGAGCAGGCCTTCGGGCTGTTTCGCGTGCTGCCCACGTCGCCGGAGCTTTTGGACAACCTGTGCAATCTGGCGCTGGACTTCGAACGCAAGCGCGAACTGACCAAGGCCAGGAAGGTGTTCAAGCATGTCCTCAAGCGCGACGACACGCATGGGCCGGCCCGTGCAGGCTACCAGCGGGTGCGAGAGATTCAGCATGCCCTGGTGAGGGCCAGAACCCCGCCGGCTGCTTCCGCCACGCTCCCGAATGCGGCCGGTGACATGCCGGCAACGTCCAGTCTGGAGCAAAGCGAGGGCCGGCTTCAAGCCAATGTCCAACGGCCCCCTACAGTGCATCAGCGCGGGCAAGTCATGGCTGTGCCTATGGAGCACCGCGCAACGGAAAGTGTCGTCTATGATGCGGAACCCTGCGTGGAGCACGGCGCATCCGACGGCGACACGGCTGACTTTCAGCCGACGGTCATCGAAATGCCTGTGCCATCCGGAGCCTCGGCGCGTAGCGGGTCCTTGGGTGTCCTATGAAACCTCTGCCGATGCTGAGTTACGAGTTTTGCGCGCTGACGGATACGGGGCGCGTGCGCTCCAACAATGAAGACGCCGTTGCCATCCATGAGGCCGTCCAGCTGGCGATACTGGCCGACGGCATGGGCGGCTACAGCGCCGGCGAAGTGGCCAGCGGCATGGCCACGACCTACATCGGCACCGAGATGGCCCGGTGGCTGGAGGGTGAAGGTGCCGATGTTCAGACGGCGGACGTCCGTCACGCCCTGGCAGCCTGCGTGGACAACGCCAATCACGCCATTCTGGGCGCATCGCTTGCCAATCCGCAGTACCTGGGCATGGGCACCACGCTGGTCGTGGGCGTGTTCCGTGGAGATCGGCTCATCCTGGGCCACATTGGCGATTCGCGCTGCTACCGCTTGCGCGCGGGCGTGCTGCGGCAGATCACGCGCGACCACTCCTGGCTGCAGGAGCAGATCGATTCCGGCCTGCTGACCCCGGCCGAGGCCGCCGCGTCGGGGCAGCGCAACCTGGTTACCCGGGCGCTGGGCGTGGATGTGACGGTGCACATCGAGATCAACGAGTTCCAGGTGGAGCCGCAAGACCTGTTCATCCTCTGCTCGGATGGCCTGACCGACATGCTGGGCGACGACGACCTGGCCGATCTGGCCCGCATGCCCATTGCGCTGCCAGACAAGGCCGAACGCATGGTGGCCATGGCCAATGCCATGGGCGGGCGGGACAACATCAGCGTGCTGCTCGTGCAGGCCAGCGCGCAGGACAAAAGGCGCGGCCTGGTGTCCCGCCTGCTGGGAACGGCCTGAGCCCGAAACTTGCTACTGTTCAGCTACGGTTAGTACATACGAAGAAGGAAGATGGATCATGCCCAGAATGGTCGTGTCGATTGACGGTGTCGTCATCAAAGAGGTTCCGCTCACCAAGGAGCGCACGACGGTGGGCCGCCGGCCATACAACGATGTGGTCATCGACAACCTGGCCGTCAGCGGCGAACACGCGGTGTTCGTGATGACCGGCGACGAGGTGGACGTGGAGGACCTGGGCAGCACCAACGGCACCTACGTGAACGGCGCATCCGTCAAGCGCCAGGCGCTGCGCAATGGTGACACGGTGGAGGTGGGCAAGTACAAGATCCGCTTCCTGCACGAAGAGCCGGGACATGACTACGAGAAGACCATGCTCTTCAAGCCCGGCATGCTGCCGCCGCTTCGCCCCGTGACAGCGACGCCCATGCCTGCGCCCGCCATCCTGAGCGCCGCCGTGCGCGTGGTGACCGGCCCCGCCGCCGGCCGCGAGGTCGCGCTGACCAAGGTGGTCACCACCATCGGCAAGCCCGGCGTGGCTGTGGCCTCCATCACCAAGCGGCACCATGGCTTCGTGCTGGCCCATGTGGAGGGGGGGGACTTCCCTCTGCTTAACGGTGCGCCAGTCGGTGCTGACCCTGTATCCCTCAAGAGTGGCGACCGTATCGCCCTGGCCAGTACCGAAATGGAGTTCGTGCAGGGGTAGGTTTTTGCTAGGGACCGCTGGTCTGGGGGGCGCCCGCTGTATTGGGCGCTTGAGCGCGAAGCCGCCAGAACCTGCGACAGTGGTCGAGCGCAAGGCATGTCGGCGTTAAACGTCACACTTCCCCTCAATCGAACATTCAAGAGTGACAAATGTGTCCTCGTGTGTTCTGGCTGCATTCCATGTAACTGTGCGTTGACATTTGCCAGTGAAAAAAACCTCAGATCGAAACGTTCTGTTGCAAACAAGAGCTGGCATGGAAGCTGCTCAAGCACAGATAACCCGCAGGTGTCTTCTGTGGGCCTTATCACCTTAATCCGAGGAGGAATTTATGAAGCACACTCTGCAAAAGGGTTTCACCCTGATCGAACTGATGATCGTGGTGGCCATCATCGGTATTCTGGCTGCCGTGGCTCTGCCGGCGTATCAGGACTACACCGTGCGTGCCAAGGTGTCTGAAATGGTGATTGCTGCTACGTCGCCCAAGGCTCTTGTCAGCGAAGCATTCCAGTCCGACAGCCTTGCCGGTGTTACTGCTGCGGCCACAGAATACGCAGCCCGCCCGGCTGCGGAAAAAACATCGAAGGTGGTTTCGGCTATTGCGATCGACGGCACCACTGGACAAGTTACTGTGACCAGCGACACCACTGCCAACGCTGGCTTGCCCACCGAGGCGCGTGGCAAGAACCTGCTGTTCACGCCCAACGTGCAAGGCGCCGCTCTGGCTGATGGCGTAACGGGTGCCATTGATTGGGCATGCACTTCTTCTACTGCTACAACCGCTGGCGCGCGTGGTTTGGCTGCTGCAGCTGCCACCGACCCTATGCCCGCCAAGTACGCTCCTTCTGAGTGCCGTTAATCAGCCACAGATTTGTATCGGGGCTTCCCGGTACAGTGCGGTAACAGTAAAAAGGGCGCATTCGGCGCCCTTTTTTGGATAAATGGATGGTCGACTACACAGATGAAGCTGGCATTGTAAGTGCGTCTGCCCCCCTCATGCCCCGCCTGTACCGTTGGCGGTTTGCACTGCGCTTTGCGGCGCGCCACGCGTTGCTGTCGATGCTGGCGGCGGCGGCGTGCGCCCTGTTTGTGTTTGGGGTGCTGTACCCACCGCCGTTTCAGGCCATGTTGGGGGTGGGGGCAGTCTTTGTGTTGCTGCTGGGGGTGGACGCGGTATGTGGCCCGCTGTTGACCTTAATTTTGGCCAGCCCCCGCAAATCGGCGCGCGAGCGTTGGGTGGACCTGGGCTTAGTGGGGTTGGTCCAAGTGGCCGCGCTGCTGTATGGCCTGCACACCCTATGGGCTGCGCGCCCAGTGGTGCTGGCGTTTGAAACCGATCGGCTCGTCGTCGTCACTGCCAATGAGGTCGATGCCGAAGCCCTGGCGCAGGCGCCGGAGGGGCTGCAAACCTTGCCATGGTGGGGCGTGCGGCAGGTGGGCACGCGCAAGGCTGCCAGCAGCGAGGAGTATTTCACCAGCGTCGACCTGAGCTTGGCTGGCATTTCCCCCGCCATGCGCCCCGGCTGGTGGCAGCCCTGGAGCGAGGCGCAAGCCGCCTTGCAGGCGCGCGCCCAGCCTCTACCCGACCTCCTGCAGCGGCGCCCGCAAGATGCTGCTACCTTGCAAGCCGCTGTGTCCGACTCGGGACTGTCTGCCGCGCAGCTGAACTACCTGCCACTGACCAGTCGCTACACCAAAGACTGGGTGGCGTTGCTGGATGTGCAGGGCCGTATCGTCGGCTATGCGCCAGTAGATGGCTTTGCTGCCAGGCCTTGAGTACAAGGAGCAGAATCCAGGCTGGCAGGTTTCTTGCTGTTACAAAGCGAAGGCCTCATGCAGTTGGCCTGTTATGCAATCGGAGGGCGCGCACCATGAAGAAACCCCTGCAACAGGGCTTTACCTTGATCGAGTTGATGATCGTGGTGGCCATCATCGGCATTCTGGCTGCTATCGCGCTGCCCGCTTACCAAGACTACACTGTCCGGGCGAAGGTCACGGAGATGATGGTCGCTGGCACTTCTGCCAAGGCGGCAGTCACTGAAGCCTTCCAGGCAGGCGGTGTGGCAGGTGTGACGGGCATGGCCACCGAATACAACGCCCGACCGGTGACGGAAAAGCAATCAAAGTTTGTCGGCAATGTGCAAATTCACGCCACCCTGGGTGTGGTGACAGTGACCAGTGGTGGAGCTGCTGCTGGCTTGCCTGCTGATGCACAGGGCAAAACGTTGATTTTCACGCCCAATGTCCAGAAAGCTCAACTGATTCCCGGTGTTACGGGCGCTATTGACTGGGCCTGTGCCTCTACTACCAGGGCGACGGCAGGTGGCCGTGGTTTGTCCACGGGCCTGGGTACGCTGCCGGCTAAGTACGCACCAGCGGAATGCCGCTGAAATGCACGATTGACACACAAGTAATGTGCTTCACACGGCCAGGGCCCAGAGTCGGGGCAAGGAGGCTGATTTGGCAGCCGGTTGGTGGTTCGTCAATGACGGCCCTGCTTTGCTTGGCACATGTGCCCGTAGTTCAAACGAATAGAGCGATTCCCCTCTAAACATTGAGTCGGTCCCTCGCTTGTTGCGCCTTCCTGCTTCGGGTGGTCTGTTGCGTGCAAGTGCTTGCGATAGCCACGGTTACTGCTCTGTCTTGCTCCGTGTCGCCTATCCTATACTGGGGCATGCATTGTCCTTAGCAATAGGCCGGGGGCGGCCCTTCCGGGCGTTGCAGCGGCGCTGTTGCTAGGACGCAGGCGCTTGCACCCAGCTTCCCGACTTTCCCCCGTGCTTCTCCAGCACCCGCACCCCCTCCATCACCATCCGCTTGTCCGCCGCCTTGCACATGTCGTAAATGGTGAGCAGCGCCACCTGCACGGCGGTCAGGGCCTCCATCTCCACGCCGGTAGGCCCCACGGTTTCCACGGTGGCCGTGCATTGCACGGCGTTGTCGGCTGGCAGTAGTTCAAACTCCACGGCCACGCGGGTCAGGGCCAGGGGGTGGCACAGCGGGATCAGCTCGCTGGTCTTTTTGGCAGCCATGATGCCGGCGATGCGGGCCACGCCCAGCACGTCGCCCTTCTTGGCCGTACCGGATTCGATCAGAGCCAGGGTGGCGGGCTGCATCGCTATGCGGCCGGTGGCGATGGCGGTGCGGTGCGTGGCGGGTTTGGCGCCCACGTCCACCATGTGGGCCTGGCCTTGGGCGTCGAAGTGGGTCAGCGGGGAGGTGGGTGTGGTCATGGCGGGCGGGATTACAAGCGGGCGCGAAACATTCGCAGGGCCGGGGCATCATACGGCCATGTGCTGACAGCCGCCGTGTGCGGCCGGCCCGGTTGCCTGGGCGGAGGAGTTGCGTGCAAAGTTTCAAGAAAAATCGGCCTCTAGCGCTTATGGGTAAAGCGCTAGCAGCTTCTATTTTGATAGCGTGTGGCGCGGCCCAGGCGCCCGTTGCCCTGGCGCAGCCTGCGTTGCCTACTCTGGGTGACGGCCTGGAGCTGACGACCAGCGCCGAGCGCAAGCTGGGCGACCGCATCATCCGCGAGCTGTACCGCGACCCGGATTACATCGACGACGCGGTGCTCAGCGAATATGTGCGGGGCCTGTTCCTGCCCCTGGTGCAGGCCGCCAAGGCGCGTGGCGAGCTGTCGCCCGAGCTGGAGGAGCGCTTCGCGTGGGAGATCCTGCTCGGCCGCGACCGCTCGGTGAACGCGTTCGCGCTGCCCGGCGGCTATTTCGGCGTGCACCTGGGGCTGATCGGCGTGGTGAGCACGCGCGACGAGCTGGCGTCGGTGCTTGCGCACGAGCTCAGCCATGTGACCCAGCGCCACATCTCGCGCCTGATCGCCCAGCAGGGCCGGCAGACGCCGCTGATGCTGGGGGCGCTGATCCTGGGCGCACTGGCGGCCAGCCGCAGCCCCGATGCGGCGCAGGCGCTGATGGTGGGCGGGCAGGCGCTGGCGGTGCAGAACCAGCTCAACTTCTCGCGCGACATGGAGCGCGAGGCCGACCGCGTGGGTTACGGCCTGATGGAGCCCGCGGGCTTCGCGCCCCAGGGCTTCGTGAGCATGTTCGACAAGCTGCAGCAGGCCAACCGCATCAACGACAACGGCAGCTGGCCCTATCTGCGCAGCCACCCGCTGACCACGCAGCGCATCGCCGACATGCACAGCCGCATCCCGCAGGGCGCCGCGGCGCCCGCGCCGGCCACGACGGAACACCTGATGATGGCCGCACGCGCGCGTGTGCTGATGCGCCCGGGCGTGGACGCCTGGCGCCAGTGGGTGGCAGAGCCGCAGGACGCGGGCTTTGCCGTGCGGCCCGCGCCGCAGCGTGCGGCGGCCTGGTATGCGGCCACGCTGAGCGCCGTGCAGCTGGGCGACATGGCGACCGCGCGCAAGGCCCTGCGCGGGCTGCGCGATGCGGTGCGCGACGACCCGGCCGCGGCGCGCCAAGTGCGCCTACTGGGGGCCGAGCTGGAGCTGGCGGCGGGCGATGCACCGGCCGCCCTGTCGTACCTGCAGGGCAGCGTGGTGGCGGAGGCGGGCAGGCCGCCGGGCGGCGCACAGGCGGCCAAGGGTCGGCCCGAGATGCTGCTGCGCACGCAGGCGCTGCTGCGCACGGGTGCGGCCGCCGACATGGCGGGGCCGCTGCAGACCTGGGTGGCCACGCACCCGCGTGATGCGGCCGCGTGGCAGGCGTTGGCGCAGGTGTGGCAGCAGAGCCAGCAGCCGCTGCGCGCCGTGCGCGCCGAGGCCGAGGCCCAGGCCGCGCGCTACGACTATGCCGCGGCGGTGGACCGCTTCAAGGCCGGGCAGGATCTGGCGCGGCGCAGCAGCGCGGCGGCCGACTACATCGAGGCGTCGATCATCGACACCCGGCTGCGCGCCATGGAGTCACTTCTGAAGGAACAGGCCGCCGAGCGCTGATTCGATGACCAGGCCCAGCAGCGAGTAGATCAGCGAGCCGATCAGCGCCGCGGCGAAGCCGTGCACATGGAAACCGTCGCCCAGCACCGAGGCGGCGGCCCAGAACATGAGCGCGTTGATGACGAAGAGAAACAGCCCGACGGTGACGATGGTCACCGGCAGCGTGAGGATCACCAGCACGGGGCGCAGCACCACGTTGAACAGGCCGATGACGAAGGCGGCCAGCATGGCGGCGCCAAAGCTCTTGACCTCCACGCCGCTGTAGAGATAGGCCACGCACAGCAGGGCGGCCGCACTCAGCAGCCATTTGAGCAGTAGTCGCATGGCGCGCAGCATAGCACCGGCCTGCGGCGGCGGCAGGGCGGAAAAAAGCCCGCCGGGCGCCTGTACGGTGCGCGGCGGGCTGGTTGGGCAGGCGCCTTAGGGCCGGGGTCGCCCGGGCGGCGGATCAGTCGGCCGCCAGTATGAACAGCAGGCCCAGGCCGGAGAGCGATCCGGGCACGGACCAGCGGCGCGGGGCCTTGCGGATGATGACGGGCGCTGCCGCGGCTGGGGCCGAAGCATTCGGCACCGCCTCCTGCTCCAGCTTGGGCCGGCGTGCATCCACCACCGGGGTGTGGGCGCCATGTTCGGTCTGGAGCTGGGCCAGCAGGTCTGGCAGCGGCACCTTGGCCATCACCGTGCTCACGGTGCAGCCGGTGGCGCCCAGCCAGGGCAGCAGCTGCGCGAAGAGCTTGTCGGCCCATTTGGCGCGCCAGTTCTCGCGCGCGCTGTGGCTCACCCATTTGCTGATGCGGTGGGTCATGCGCGGCGCGCAGGCCACCAGCACCCAGTGGGTCGTGGCGGCCGTGGCGCGCGCCGCCAGGGGCTGGAGGGTCTGCTGCGCGTGGGCGGCATCGTCCACGTACACGATGATTTTGTCCATGGCGGCTCTCCTGGGGCGCCGGGGCCTGTGGCCCCGGGCCGGTGCGTCAAGTGCCTGTGGCGCGCGGGGTCAGCCGTGCTGTGCGGGCGCGGTCTGGCCGCGCTGGGCCATGATGGCCTTGCCGATGGCCAGCACGAGCAGCGCGCCGCCGATGTGAGCGGTCCAGTACAGCGTGCGCGAAATCACCGCCAGGCCCTGCGCGTCCACGGTGCCGAGCTTGGGCATCCACTGCCATTTGTCGGGGTTCACGAACACGGGGTCGGTCACCAGCATGCCCCCGGCAATCCAGCCCAGCAGCATGCCGCCGGCCGTGATGATGAACGGGAAGCGCTCCATGAGCTTGATGACCAGCTGCGAGCCCCAGACGATGATGGGGATGGAGATCAGCAGGCCCAGCACCACCAGCAGGGTCGAGTGCTCGCCCGAGCTTTGCGCGGCGCCGGCGATGGCGATCACGTTGTCCACGCTCATCACCAGGTCGGCCACGATGATGGTCTTGATGGCGGCCAGCAGCTTGTCGCTCTCGGCGATGTCGCCATGCCCGTCCTCGTCGGGTGCGATCAGCTTCACGCCGATCCACAGCAGCAGCAGCGCGCCCACCACCTTCAGGAACGGCAGGTTCAGCAGCGTCATGGCGAAGATGATGAGGACGACGCGCAGGATGATGGCGCCCGCCGTGCCCCAGATGATGCCCTTGGCGCGCTGGGCCGGTGGCAGCCTGCGGCAGGCCAGCGCGATCACGACCGCGTTGTCGCCACCTAGCAGGATGTCGATGATGATGATCTGCCCCAGGGCGATCCAGAACGGCGTGTGGGTGAGAAAGTCCAAATCCATGTTGCGAATACCTTGTTGTCGAATGCCGGCTCGGGGGAGCTGGCCGCGTTCAAAATACCGGGCACTCTGGAAGGTGGGGGCGCCTGCCTGTCCGCCTGTTTGCAGGAAGGTGGGAAGCGCCTTGAGCCGACCATGGGTTGCCAGTGGCCCAAAGGTCTTGCTCGGCGGCGGTAATGACCGCGCCTGGCAGGCCGGAAGCGCATGGCTTCGTCTTGACGACCTGGCATCCGTCGGCACGCGACCCCGAGGAAAGGCCGCCTGCCCACGGGGAGCTACTCCCCCTTGAAGGGCGCGATTTGAACACAGTTCCTGATCCCCCGCAAAGCAAGATGCCGGCAAAAGCCAATAAGGCATAACCGCGGATGCGGCAGGGGCGGCGGAGGGCGGACTATCATGCCGCCTCCTTTCTTCAGCCCATGACCGTCGCCATCCACATCACCGACATCGAGGCCGCCATCAACCACTGGCGCGCGCGCACTCCCTCGCCCGACGGGGTGGCGCTGGCGCCCGAACTCGTGGCGCTGGCCGAGGTGTATGGGCGCATGGTGTTCGCGCGCGCCGACGAGATCGCCGAGCGGCAGCTCGGGCCGCTGGCCCTGGCCGCATGGCTGGCCTGGTACGAGACCACGCCCGACACGCCGTGCATCGCCATCTGCTCTACCAGCCAGGGCGACGATTGGTGCAAGGGCTGCGGGCGCAGCTTTGCCGAGGTGCAGCACTGGCTGGCCATGGGCCCAGCCGAGAAGCGCGCCGTGTGGCGGCGCATCACCGGCGAGGGCACGGCTCTGCGCTTCACGCGCTACGCCGAGCGGGCGGCGGAGCGGCCGGCCGAAGGGGCGGTGCCGGTCGACAGCACGGCCTGAGTGCGCCGGCCTGCTTTACGGCGGCGCGCGCCACGGCTATGGTGGGCGCATGCTGCGTCTGACCCAGGCCCCCAACATCGCCATCGCCACGCTCTGGAGCGACCTGCTGTGCGAGGCCGGCATGCCCGCCAGCGTGCAGCGCCAGCATCTGGGCGCGGCCGCCGGTCACCTGCCGCCCGGTGAATGCCTGCCGGAGATCTGGCTGGCGCACGAGGAGCACGCCGAGCGCGCCCGCGCACTGCTGCGCGAATACGAACGCCTGCCCCAGCGCCAGTGGCACTGCCACGCGTGCGGCGAATCCATCGAGGGCGGTTTCGAGCAGTGCTGGAACTGCGGCGCGCTGATGCCGCAGTGAGTTTGCTATCTATTTAATAGCTGCTTGCGTTTGATACAAGGGCGCTAGGGTCCGTTTTTGTATCAAACGGCAGGCCGCGCGCCTATTTCCAGCGCAGCGGCTCCACATGCACGCTGCCCAGGTTGCTGCTGAGCGTGAGGCCGCCCTCCTGCACTGTGGCCTGCAGCTGCATGCTGCGCTCGGCCAGGGTGGCGAGCTGCTGCGCCGCGTCGGTGGGCAGGCGCCAGACCGCCAGCTTGTCCAGGCGCGTGAGCTTGTTCTCGATGCCCTTCCACCAGACCTCGGCCGCGTGGTGGAAGCAGTACACCACCACGGCATCCGCCTTGCTGCAGGCCTTGGCCAGGGGCTTGTCCTCGGGCTGGCCGACCTCAATCCACAGGCGCTTGCGGCCCGTGAAGTCGGTCAGCGAGGCATCGGGGTCGTCGGGGTCGGACAGGCCCGCGCCGAAGGCCAGCGTGCCGTCGCCGTGGCAGGTGTCCTGCAGCTCATGGGCCTGCAGCGCCAGCGCGACCAGGCGCACCATCATGCGCTCGTCGGTTTCGCTCGGGTGGCGCGCCAGCGTGAGCGCATGGTCGGCGTAGTAGCCGTGGTCGATGTCGGCGATCGACAGATGCGCCTTGAAGATGGTGGATTTGAGGGCCATGGAAAGGGGAGTGGATAAGGGCGTGCGGCGGCTCAGGCGACGACGGCAGCCCCTGCGGGGTTAGCACGGCGCGGCTTGAACGCAAGGGCCGGCTTTTCCAGCAGGTGCCAGGACAGGGCGGCCAGCAGCAGCGCGCCGGCAATGCTCAGGCTCAGGGCCGTGGCAAAGCCCCATTGGTTGGCATAGGCCCAGACAATGAGCTGCTGCACGGGAAAGGCGTAGATGTAGAGGCCGTAGGAGAAGTCTCCCCATCGCCCCGCACGGTGCAGCACCGGGGTGGAGGCCGTTCCCCAGATCACGCCCAGCGTGGCAATGATGAGCAGCGGCACCTGGCCGGCGATGACGGCCGGGCCCGCCAGGCGCAGCAGCAACAGCAGCGCCACCAGCATCGCTGCTGTCTGCAGGCGTCGTGGTAGCCATACTGCGCGCCAGCAAGCCAGGCTGGCGCCGAGCGCAAACATCATGGCGTACTGGAGCAACGGGGACCAAGCGGGCATAGGCTGGCCCGGTGGCGGGCTGTAGCGCCACTGCAGCGCGACCGCCAGCGTCAGCAGCAGGATCGGGGCGAAGGGGCGCAGGCGCACAAGACCCAGCATGCCCAGTACGGCCAGGGCGGCGTAGCAGGTCACCTCCAGCGGGATCGTCCACAGCGGCCCATTGACCGACGAGGGAAACGGGTTGCCGTCAAACACACCGGGGAGTGCGTAGCGCGTATCCAGCCACAGGTTGGCGAAATACTCCCGCGTGAGCGGATGGCGCCAGTAGTCGGCAGCGGGCAGCGTACTCACCAGGGGGCCCAGCAGTGCGACGCACAGCAGCACGGCGGCGCACAGCCCGGGCCAGATACGCAGCGCGCGACGCGCCGCAAAGCGCAGCAGATGCGGATCGGCCAGCCAGGAGATAGTGACCAGGTAGCCACTGATGGCGAAGAACAGCACCACGCCGACGGCTCCCGGTTCGTTGTGCCACATCAGCGGTACGGGCCGTCCCATGATCGCAAACTGGTGACCCCAGATGACGAGCAGGGCGGCGACGAGCCGCAGCGCGTCGAAGTTGTTGCTGCGGGAGTGTGCGGCGTCGTGCACGGCGGCGCGAGGGCTCAGACCCGGCGCGCCAGCTCGGCGGCCTTGCCGGTGTAGCTGCCGGGCGTCATGGCCAGCAGGCGGTCCTTGTCGGCCTGGGGGATCTCCAGGCCGTGGATGAGGGCGTGCAGCGCCTCGGCCGTCACCGTCTTGCCGCGCGTGACTTCCTTGAGCTTTTCATACGCGCCCTGCACGCCGTAGCGTCGCATGACGGTCTGGATGGGCTCGGCCAGCACTTCCCAGCTGGCGTCCAGGTCGGCGGCCAGGGCCTCTTCGTTGAGTTCCAGCTTGTTCAGGCCGGTCATCAGGGAGGTGTAGGCCAGCGCCGCGTAGCCCAGGGCCACGCCGATGTTGCGCAGCACCGTGCTGTCCGTCAGGTCGCGCTGCCAGCGGCTCACGGGCAGCTTTTCCGACAGGTGCTTGAGCAGGGCGTTGGCCAGGCCCAGGTTGCCCTCGGCGTTCTCGAAGTCGATGGGGTTGACCTTGTGCGGCATGGTGGACGAGCCGATCTCGCCCGCCTTGAGCTTTTGCTTGAAGTAGCCCAGGCTCACATAGCCCCAGATGTCGCGCGACAGGTCCACCAGGATGGTGTTGGCGCGGGCCACGGCGTCGAACAGCTCGGCCATATAGTCGTGCGGCTCGATCTGGATGCTGTAGGGCTGGAAGGTCAGGCCCAGGCCCAGGGGCTCGTGCGTTTCCACGACCTTCTTGCTGAAGGCCTCCCAGTCGAAGTCGGGGCAGGCGGCCAGGTGGGCGTTGTAGTTGCCCACGGCGCCGTTCATCTTGCCCAGGATCTTCACTGCCGCGATGCGGTCCACCGCCGTCTGCAGACGCACCACCACGTTGGCCAGCTCCTTGCCCACGGTGGTGGGGCTGGCGGTCTGGCCGTGCGTGCGGCTGAGCATGGGCACGTCGGCGAACTGGTGGGCCATCTCGCGCAGCTTGAGCACGATGCGGTCCAAGCCCGGCAGGATGACCTGGTCGCGGCCCGAGCGGATCTGCAGCGCGTGGCTGGTGTTGTTGATGTCCTCGCTGGTGCAGGCGAAGTGCACGAACTCGGCGGCCTTCTCCAGTTCGGGGCGGGCCTCGAACTTGGACTTGATCCAGTACTCCACCGCCTTCACGTCGTGGTTGGTGGTCTTCTCGATGTCCTTGATGGCGGCGGAATCGGCCTCGGAGAAATGCTTCACCAGGCCCAGCAGGTAGGCGCGCGCGCCGGTGCTCAGGGGCTTGAACTCGGCAAAGCCTGCGTCCGACAGCGCGATGAACCAAGCCACCTCGACCTGCACGCGGCGGTGCATGTAGCCGTGCTCGCTCATGATGGGGCGCAGGGCGGAGAGTTTGGCGGCGTAGCGGCCGTCGAGGGGCGACAGGGCGGTGATGGTGGACAGGCTCATGGGGCGCAATTGTAGGTGGCAGCCCTTGGCCGGCGGCGGCGAAGGGCTGCCGATAGAATCGGCCGCCCCATTGAATCGAGTGACCCTGGCCGCCGCAGGCGGAACAAAGGCAACCATGAAACTGATCGGATCTGCTTCCAGCCCCTATGTGCGCAAGGTGCGCGTGGTGATGGCCGAAAAGAAGCTGGACTACCGCTTCCACGAGGAAAACGTGTGGTCCGAGGACACAGCCATCGGTGTCTCCAACCCGCTGGGCAAGGTGCCCTGCCTGGTGATGGAGGGCGGCGAGGCGGTGTTCGACTCGCGCGTGATCGTGGAGTACCTGGATACCCTGTCCCCCGTGGGCAAGCTGATCCCCGCGCAGGGCCGCGAGCGCGCCGAGGTCAAGACCTGGGAGGCGCTGGCCGACGGCCTGCTGGACGCCGCTGTGCTCGCGCGGCTGGAGGCCACCTGGGCCGGCCGCAAGGACGGCGAGCGCAGCCAGGCCTGGATCGACCGCCAGATGGACAAGGTGCGTGCCAGCCTGCAGGCCATGGACCGCGGCCTGGGCGACAAGCCCTTTTGCAGCGGCATCCACCTGAGCCTGTCGGACATCGCCGTGGGCAGCGCCCTGGGCTGGCTGGAATTTCGCTTCCCGCAGATCGACTGGCGTACCGACCATCCCAACCTGGCCCGGTTGATGGACAAGCTGATGCAGCGCCAGAGCTTCATTGACACCCAGCCGCGCTGAGCCGAACCGGCACGCGCCACAAAAAAGCGCGCCTTCCGTGAGGAAGTGCGCGCTTTTTGCTGCGGAATAAAAAAAGTTGCGAAGCGCCCCGAAACGAATTAAGAGAGGGAGGGAGGAGAAGCGCCCCAGGGTTGCAACCGGGCAGGCCCGGAAGACTTCGCAACGGTAAAACTTGTGGTGACCAACGGCCGCGACACTGTCACGGCCACGCATGACTCCTAGATTAGGGGTGTTCGGCGAAAGTTCCAGTCCTTTTTCACAAAAAAATCACGCCTGCGGCATGCGCTCAGCGCGGCAGGGCCAACTGCCGCTCGATGGCCTGGACCAGCGCCGCGCTGTCCGGTGCCACCGAACTGCCGTAGCTGCCCACCACCTGGCCGGAGCGGCCGACCAGGTACTTGTGGAAGTTCCAGCGCGGGGCCTGTCCGTTTGCTGCGGCCGCCAGCTGGCGGTACAGCGGCGAGGCGTCGGCGCCCTTCACATGGCTCTTGGCAAACATCGGAAAACGCACGCCAAACGTGTTTTCGCAGAATGCGGCGATCTCGGTGTTACTGCCAGTTTCTTGTGCAAAGTCGTTGGACGGGAAACCCAGCACCACCAGCCCCTTGTCGCGGTAGCGGGCGTACAGGTCTTCCAGGCCCTGGTACTGCCCGGTAAAGCCGCAGTAGCTGGCCGTGTTGACCACCAGCAGCACCTTGCCGGCGTACTGGCACAGGGCCTGGGGCGCCTCGTCCTGCAGGCGCGCCACGGTGTGCTGCAGCAGCGCGGGGCACGCGCTGGCGCCGGTGTTCGTGGAGGCTTCCGTGCCGGGTGCGGCATGCGTGGCGGGGCCGAGCAGCAGCAGGGCACACGCGATCAGCGGCAGGGTGGGGCGCGGCATGGCAGACCGGAGGGGTGCGGCAATCGTGAAGGGCTGCACATTGGACCATGGCGGCCGGGCAAGTCCAAAGGCTTTGGCTATCGGCCATGCCTGCAGCATGGGTTTCATCTTGTTGCGTTATGGCGCCCGTCCTTGCTGCGTCATTTGCTATCAAATATATAGCTTTTGGCGCTTTGTGGACGGGCGCTGCAGGCCAAAATGCCTGGAAAATTCCCTCTCAGCCGGCCGCGGGGGGGCTGTCGTGGTTGGTACCCGGCTGGGCGGCGGGCCGGCGCAGCACGCGGCGGCGCAGCCACTGCACGAAGTCGTCCACATAGGTGAAGACGGCGGGCACCACCAGCAGGCTGAGCACGGTGGAGGTGATGAGCCCGCCGATGACGGCCACGGCCATGGGGGAGCGGAAGCTCATGTCCGCGCCGCCCAGCGCCAGCGCGATCGGCATCATGCCCGCGCCCATGGCCAGCGTGGTCATGATGATGGGGCGCGCGCGCTTGTGGCAGGCGTCGAGCAGGGCCGGCAGCCGCTCCATGCCGCGCTGGCGCGCCGTGATGGCGTATTCCACCAGCAGGATGGAGTTCTTGGTGGCGATGCCCATGAGCATGATGAGCCCGATGAGGGACGGCATGGAAAAGCTCTTGCCCGCCACCAGCAGCGCCACGAAGGCCCCGCCCAGCGACAGCGGCAGCGCCACCAGGATGGTGACGGGCTGCAGGAAGTCCTTGAACAGCAGCACCAGCACGATGTAGATGCAGACCACGCCGGTCAGCATGGCCAGGCCGAAGCTGGCAAACAGCTCGCCCATCATCTCGGCGTCGCCCACGTCGATCAGGCGCACGCTGGCCGGCAGGCCCTGCACGGCGGGCAGCTGGCGCACGGCCTCGGTCACCTCGCCCAGGCCGCGCGCGCCCAGCTCGATCTCGAAGTTGACGTTGCGCGCGCGGTCGTAGCGGCTGATGACGGCCGGGCCGCCGGCCAGCGACAGCGTGGCCACCTCGCCCAGGCGCACGGGCCCGCGGCTGCCGGGCACGGTCAGGCGTTCGAGCACCGAGAGGTCCTCGCGCGCCGCATCCTGCAGGCGCACGACGATGGGCACCTGCCGCTGCGCCAGGTTGAGCTTGGGCAGGTACTGGTCGTAGTCGCCCACGGTGGCCACGCGCAGGGTCTCGGCGATGGCCTGCGAGGTCACGCCCAGGTCGGCGGCGCGCGCGAAGTCGGGGCGCACGGCGATCTCGGGGCGCACCAGGCTGGCCGTGGAGCTGACGCCGCCGATGCCGGCGATGGTGCGGATGTCGCGCTCCACGGCGCGTGCCGCGTCGGCCAGGGCCTGCGGGTCTTCGCTGGACAGGGCCAGGATGTACTTGTCGTTGGAGCCGCCCAGGCCCACCTTCACGCGCACGCCGGGCAGCTCGGCCATGGCGGCGCGCAGGCGCTGCTCGATCTCCTGCTTGCGCGGGCGCTCGCCGCGCGGCGCCATGCGCAGCGTGAGCGTGGCCTTGCGCGGGTCGCCGGCGCTGCCGCCGGCGAACGGATCGGCGCCGGCGCTGCCGCCGCCGATCGTGGTGTAGATGCTCTGCACATGGCCCACGCCCATGGCCAGCGCGGTGGCCTGGGCGACCGCGGCGCGCGTGTCCTGCAGCCGGGTGCCGGGTGGCAGCTCCAGCGTGACCTGGGTCTGGGCGTTGTCGTCGGGGGGGATGAAGCCCGAGGACAGCAGCGGGATCAGCGCCAGCGAGCCGACGAAGAACGCCAGCGCCCCGATCAGCGTGAGCCGGCGGTGGCGCAGGCACCAGTGCGAGGCGGTCATGTAGGCCGCCAGCCAGCGCGGCTCCTTCTCGGCGTCCACCAGCGGCTTGAGCAGGTAGGCCGACATCATGGGCGTGAGCAGGCGTGCCACGACCAGCGAGGCGAACACCGCCAGCGCCGCCGTCCAGCCGAACTGCTTGAAGAAGCGCCCGGCGATGCCGCTCATGAAGGCCGTGGGCAGGAACACCGCGATCAGCGTGAAGGTGGTGGCGATCACGGCCAGGCCGATCTCGTCGGCTGCCTCCATGGCGGCCTGGTACGGCGTCTTGCCCATGCGCAGGTGGCGCACGATGTTCTCCACCTCGACGATGGCGTCGTCCACCAGGATGCCCACTACCAGCGACAGCGCCAGCAGCGTGATGATGTTGATGGAAAAGCCCAGCAGGTGCATGCCGATGAAGGCCGGCAGCACCGACAGCGGCAGCGCCACGGCCGAGACGATGGTCGCGCGCCAGTCGCGCAGGAACAGCCACACCACCACCACGGCGAGGATGGCGCCCTCGTACAGCAACTGCATGGAGCTGTCGTACTCGTCCTGCGCGATGTCCACGAAGTCCACCGTGCGCGTGAGCTGCAGGTGCGGGTGGGCGGCCACCAGCTCGTCCAGCGCCTTCTGCACGCCCGCGCCCACCTCCACCTCGCTCGCGCCGCGGCTGCGCGCGACCTCGAAGCCGATCACCGGCCGGTCGTTCAGCAGCGCCGCGGAGCGCGGCTCGGCCACCGTGTCGCTCACGCTGGCCACCTGGTCCAGGCGGATGTGGCGCCCGCCGGGCAGCGCGATCTCCAGGGCCGCGATCTCCTGCGCGGTCTGCACGGTGGCCAGGGTGCGCAGCGGCTGTTCGGCGCCGCCCAGGTCGGCGCGGCCACCCGCGCTCTCCAGCTGCACCTGGCGCAGTTGGTGCGACACCTCGGCCGCCGTGGCGCCCAGGGCCTGCAGCTTGAGCGGGTCGAGCGCCACGCGCACCTCGCGCGTGACGCCGCCCACGCGGTCCACCGCGCCCACGCCGGGCACGGCCAGCAGGCGGCGTTTGAGCGTGTCGTCCACGAACCAGGACAGCGCCTCGTCGTCGAGCTTGTCGGAGGCGATCGCAAAGGCCAGGATGGGCTGGGCCGTCAGCTCCAGCTTGGTGACGATGGGGTCGCGCAGGTCGGCCGGCAGGTCGGCGCGCACGCGCGAGACGGCCGAGCGCACGTCGTCCACGGCCTCCTGCACCGGCTTTTCGAGCTGGTACTCAGCCGCGATGGTGGCCGTGCCGTCCACCAGCGTGCTGGTGATGTGCTTGAGCCCCTGCGTGGAGGCGATGGCGTTCTCGATCTTGCGCGCCACGTCGGACTCGAGCTGGCCCGGCGCGGCGCCGGGCAGCGCCGCCGTGACCATGACCACGGGCAGGTCCATGTCGGGGAAGTTCTGCACCTTCATGGCGCGAAACGACAGCAGGCCGGCCAGCGTGAGCAGCACGAACAGCATGGCCGCCGGAATGGGGTTGCGGATCGACCAGGCGGACAGATTCATGGTTGCTCCTAATTTTGTAGCTTATTGCGCTTTATTGGAGGGCGCTGGAGGCTGTTTTGGCTTGGATTGCGTGGCCGCAGCCTGCGGCATGCGCACCAGGTCGCCGTCGTTCAGGAAGGCGCCGCCGCGCTCGACGACGACCGCCTGGGGCGACAGGCCGTCGGTGATCTCCACGCGGCCCTCGTTGCGCTGGCCGGTCTGCACGCGGCGCATGGCCACGCGGCCGTCCGCCGCCACCTCGAAGACATAGTGGAAGCCGTCGCGCACCACCACGGCCGACTGCGGCACGGAGATGGCCTCGCGCTGGCCCAGCTGGAAGTCGCCGCGCGCGAACATGCCAGCGCGGATGTCGGCATGCGCGGGCAGGTCCACGTAGACCAGTGCGTTGCGCGTGGCCGGGTCCACCGTGGGCGCGAGCATGCGCACCTGGCCCTCGACCTGGGCGCCGCTGGCGGTCGTCACGCGCACCTTGGCGCCCGGGCGGATGCGCGGCAGGTCGCTGGAGGTGACCTCCGCCCGCCACTCCAGGCGGCCCTTGCGCACCATGCGAAACAGCTCGGTGCCCGCGCTCAGCACGGCGCCCACGGTGGCGCTGCGCGCGGAGATGACGCCGTCGTCGGGCGCCAGCACGCGCGTGTGCGCCAGCCGCAGCTGCTGCACGCGCAGCACGGCCTGCGCGGCCTCGACGCGGGCCTGCGCCGTCTGGCCCGCCGTGGCGTACTGCTGGATCTGCTGCGCGCTCAGGGCGCCCGTGGCCTGCAGCGTGCGCGCGCGCTCGTCGTTGGCGGCGGCCTCGGCGGCGGCGCTCTTGGCCTCCATCAGGCTGGCGCGGGCCTGCGCCACGTCGGCCTGCACGGTCTCGTCGGAGAAGGTGGCCAGCAGCTGGCCCTTGCGCACCACGTCGCCCACGTTCACGCGCACCTCGGTCAGGCGCAGGCCATTGCTCTCGGCGCCGATGCTGGCCTCCTGCCACGCTGCCACGGTGCCGTTGGCGGGCAGCTGCAGCGCCATGGTGGCGCGCACGGGTTGCACGGTGGTCACGGCCAGCGCGGGCCGGGGCTGGGCGGCGGTGGCGGGATCGTCCGCGGCGCGCGATGCGCCCGCGGGCCACAGCCACGCGCCAAGGGCCAGAACGCCGGCCGCCGCCAGGGCCCAGGCCAGGGAAGAGGGAGACAGTCGCTGCAGACGCTGCATGGCAGATCCATTCATAGGGTCAGGTACGAAAAACCGTTGTCATGGGGTGGCGCGTGCGGCCACGGCTGCCGGGGCGGCCTCGGGCCCGGGGGCGCTGGCCTCCCAGCCGCCGCCCACGGCGCGGTACAGGGCCACCCAGGCGGCCATGCGCTCCTGGCGCAGGGTCACCACCGTGGTCTGGGCGGCCAGCGCGTTGCGGCGCACCTCTTCCAGCTCCACCAGACTCGCCAGGCCGCCGCGCCAGCGCGCCTCGGCCGCCTGGTAGGCGATGTGGTAGCCCTGGGCGGCGCTGTCCGCGTCGGCGCTGCGCTCGGCCGCGCCCTGCAGGCGCACCAGGGCCTGCTCCACCTCGCTCACGGCCTGGCGCACGCGGGCCCGGTACAGCGTCACGGCCTCGTCGTAGCGCGCCTGCGCCGCATCCACCTGCGCCGCGCGGCGGCCGGCGTCGAAAATGGGCAGGCTCAGCGTGGCCGGCCCCAGCGCCCAGGCGTTGGCGCCCTGCTGCTGCCCGCCCATGCTCAGCCAGCCGGCGCCCACCGTGCCGCTGAGCACCAGGCGCGGGTAGCGGTCGGCCCGGGCGCTGCCCACGTCGGCGCTGGCAGCGGCCACGTCGCGCTCGGCGCTGTAGACGTCGGGCCGCTGCGCCAGCGCCTGGGCCGGCAGCGCGGCGATGGCGAACAGCGCCGCGGGCGCCGGCGCATCCGGCGTGGCGGACAGGCGTTCGCGCAGGGCGGACTCGTCCCAGCCCGTGAGCGCCACCAGCCCCTTGAGGCCCACCTCGCACTGCATGCGCTGCTGCACGGCCCGCGCCTGGCCCTCGGCCCGGCTGGCGCGGGCCAGCGCCGCCGTGGCGGGGGCGGTGAAGCCCGCCTGCTCGGACAGGTCGGCCAGCCGCGCCGTCTCGCTGCGCGAACGCGCATCGGACTCGGCCACGGCCTGCAGCTGCTTGCACTGGCGCCAGTCGCTGTAGGCCAGCGCCACCTCGGCAGCCACGGACACGCGCGCCTCGTGCCACTGGGCCTGGGCGCCGGCCAGGCGCTGCGCCGCGGCCTCGCTCTGCGCGGCATTGCCGCCGAAAAGATCCACCTCCCAGCTGGCCTGCAGCGTGCCCTGGACCGTCGTGCTGAGCCCGCCCTGCTGCTCGTTCAGCCCCCGGCGGGCCGTGGCCTGCGCATCCACGCCCGGCAGCAGGGCCGCGCGCGCGACCACCTGGCTGGCGCGCGCCTGGGCCCAGCGCGAACGGGCCTGGGCGATGCCGGGGCTGACCTCCTGCGCCGCGGCGATCAGCTCCACCAGCAGCGGGTCGTCCACCCGGCTCCACCACTGCGCGAGGTCGGCCACGCTGCCGCCGTGCGGCAACGGGGCCTGCCAGCCCGCGGGCGCCGGTGCGCTCACTTGGGGGGGCGGCGTGGTCACGGCGCAGGCCCCCAATGCCAGGGGAGACGCGGCCAGCAGCAGGCGGCGAAGGAGGGGCGTCATTGCAAGGTCTTCTTTCTGCGCGGCGCGCGCGCGGCGGTGGGCGAAGGCGGCGGCGCGTCGGCGGCGCGCAGGGCCTGTTCGGTGGCCACGATGGCCAGTGCGTAGGTCACCATGCGTTCGATCCAGAGGTCGACCGCCTCGGGCGTGTCCAGCAGCTGGGGACGCACGGCGTCGATCACCTCGCGGTGGCTCCAGAGCTGGAAGACCAGGCCTTCGATGGTCAGCGCCAGGCGGTGCATGCCATCGTCCGCCTGCGCCATGCCCATGTGGCGGCACAGCAGCCCCACGAGGGCCTGGTGGGGCTGGCGCACGTCCCGGTCCATCTCGCGCTCCCACTGGCCCGTGGGTTCGATCATTTCGCGGATGTGCAGGCGCACGCACTGGCGCATCAGCTCGCCCTGCTTGAGCGGCTCAAGCGCACCGCGAAAGTAGTTCTGCAGGGCCTCCTGCAGCGACATGTCGGGGTGCGTGAAGTCGGGGATGAGCGAATGCATGCTGCCCAGCGGCTCGGAAAACACGGCGCTGTAGAGCGCCGCCTTGTCGCCGAAGTAGTAGCTCACCGCCGCCACATTGGCCTGGGCGGCGGCCGCGATCGCGCGGATGGAGGTCTTGGCGTAGCCCTGCTCGGAAAAGAGCCTGAGCGCGGCCAGCAGCAGGCGGGTGCGCGCAGGCGCGCCGCCCTCCGGGGAAACGGTGTCGAAAGAGTCGGTGGATGGGGGGAGCGCGCGGGTCATTGCGGCGCATTACACCACAATGAATCAAACGTTTGTTTTAATCCTGCGCCGCCGCAGGGGAAGGGCTCAGTGCGGTGCGCCGAACACGGCCGTCCACAGCGCCAGCACGGCCTGGCGCTCGGCGCCCAGCTGGTCCGGCGCCACCTGCAGGGAGGTCTCGTTCAGCCGCGCCTTGTGCTGCACGCGGCGCAGCTCGCGGTAGGCATCGGCGGCGGCGGCGCCCACGCCGGGCGGCAGCAGGCCTGCCGCCTCAGCGCGTTGCAGCAGCGCGATGTTGCCCACGTTGCCCACCAGCTCCGGGTGCGCGCCGGACTGCGAGAGCACGAGGTACTGCACGGCGAACTCGGCGTCGACCATGCCGCCGGGGCTGTGCTTGACGTCGAAGCCCTCGCCGCGCACCGCATGGGCGGCGCGCACGCGTTCGCGCATGGAGACGATCTCGGCGCGCAGGGCCGCCGGGTCGCGCGGTGCTGTGATCACGGCCTCGCGCACGGCGTCGAAGCGCGCCCGCAGGTCTTCGCTGCCCAGCACGAAGCGCGCGCGCGTCATGGCCTGGTGCTCCCAGGTCCATGCCGTGTTGCTGCCGCGCTGCTGCTGGTAGTCGGCATAGGCGGTGAAGCTGGTCACGAGCAGGCCGGAGTTGCCGTTGGGACGCAGCGCGGTGTCGATCTCGAACAAATCGCCCTCGCCGGTCTTCACCGTGAGCCAGTTGATGAGCTTGCGCACGAAGGCCGGATAGACCTCGGGGGCGCGCTCGTCGTCGTCGTCGAACACGAAGACGATGTCCAGGTCGCTGCCGTAGCCCAGTTCCTTGCCGCCGAGCTTGCCGTACCCAATGATGGCGAATTGCGGTGCCTCGCGGTGGCGCGTCTTCAGGCGCTCCCAGCACCATTGGGCCGTCACGCGCAGCACGCTGTCGGCCAGCGCGGAGAGGTCGTCCGCCACCTGCTCCACGGTGATGCGCTGCTCCACGTCGCGCGCCAGTGTGCGAAAGACCTCGGCGTGGTGCGCGCGGCGCAGCAGGTCGAGCAGGTTCTCGTCGTCGTCCTCGCCAGTGGAGCGCAACGCGGTACGGCGCAGATCCAGTTCGTGCTCGAAATCCGGGGCCACGAAGCGTTCGGCCAGCAGCGCCTCGCCCGCCAGCTCGTCGATCACGCCGGGATGCTGCAGCAGGTAGCGCGCCGGCCAGCGTGCCGCGCCCAGCAGATGCAGCAGGTGTTCATGCACCGAGGGGCGCTCCAGCAGCAGCGCCAGGTAGCTTTCGCGGCGCAGCAGCGGCTCCAGCCAGCCCACCAGACGCACGGCGGCGTCTTCGTTCACCCGGCCCTCGGCCAGCCAGCGGCCCGTGCGCTGCACCACGCGGAACAGGCGCGCACGCGCCTCGTCGCGCAGGCCCTGCACGCGCGGGTGGCTGCGCCATTCGGCCACGCGCTCGCGCACCGTGGGCGGCAACTGCTCCAGCAGCGCATCCAGATCGGGCGCGGGCGCCGCTGCGGCAGCGCGCGGTCCGCCGCAGCCGCCGTTGCTGCATTGCTTGTGGCCCGCGCCGCCCAGCAGGGTGTCGAACTCCTGGGCCACGAGTTCGCGGTGGGCGTCGAGTTCGCGCAGAAAGTCGCAGCAGCCCAGGCCCATGCTGCGGGCGATCCAGGCCAGGTCGTCGTCGCGCGTGGGCAGCACATGGGTCTGCTGGTCGTCCAGGTACTGGATGCGGTGCTCCACGCGGCGCAGAAAGGTGTAGGCGCTGGCGAGCTGCGCGGCCGTTTCCTGGGGCATGAGGCCGGCGCGCGCCAGGCGCTCCAGCGCCTCCAGCGTGGGGCGGCAGCGCAGCTCGGGGAACTGGCCGCCGCGCACCACCTGCAGCAGCTGCACGGTGAATTCGATCTCGCGGATACCGCCGCGCGAGAGCTTCACGTCGTTGGCGCGTTCGGGGTGGCCGGCGCTGCGCTTGGCAGCGTGGTCGCGGATCTGGCGGTGCAGCGCGCGCAGCGCGTCAAAGACGCTGTAGTCCAGATAGCGGCGGAACACGAAGGGCAGCACCACGCCGCGCAGGGCCTGCACATTGGGCGTCGAGAGGCAATCGAGCGGCGCCACCACGCGGCTCTTGAGCCAGGCAAAGCGCTCCCATTCGCGGCCCTGCACCTGCAGGTATTCTTCCAGCGCCGCCAGGGAGACGGCCGACGGGCCGGAGTTGCCGTTGGGCCGCAGGGCCAGGTCCACTCGGAACACGAAGCCGTGCTCGGTGGTGTCGCCCACCAGGCTGTAGATGGCCTTGACGGCGCGGGCGAAGTATTCGTGGTTGGAGAGCTTGCCCCGGCCGTCGGGCAGGCCCGCGGTCTCGCCGTCATGCTCGTAGACGTAGATCAGGTCGATGTCGCTCGACACGTTGAGCTCGCGCGCGCCGAGCTTGCCCATGCCGATGATCCACAGCTGCACCGGCTGGCCCTGCGGGCCGAGCGGCGCACCATGGCGTGCGTCCAGCTCCGCGCGGGCATGGCGGCAGGCACGGTCCAACGCCAGCTCGGCCAGCTGGGTCACGGTACGGGTGATGTCGGACAGCGGGGCGCCGTGGTCGCAGTCGAGCGTGATGAGCCGCTCCATCGCCAGCTGGCGCAGGATGCGCAGCGCCGCCCCCAGGTCGTGGCCGCGCGCCAGCAGGGCGTCGCAGGCCCGGTCCATGGCATCGCGGTCGGGCACGCCGGGCGCCAGCAGCGCCACTTCCGCGCCATAACGGCGGTGCAGGCGCTGCTGAAAGCGCGAATATTCCGAGAGCGGACCGCTGGCGGCCACGGGATCAGTCGAAGGCATCTGCATGGCAAGGGCTGCACGGCGCGCATGCGGTCCGCGCCGGGGCGCGGGCGTACATCACGACACCGTTGGGTGCTGAACCCTCAGGGGATGGGCGGGTCATAATTCCTGCCACCGTTTTCGCCCGCCATGACAGAGTCTCCATCCCATCCTTCCCGCCTGCTCAGAGTCGTGGCGGGCTGTGCGCGATGGGCGCTGGCCTTGTTGGTGGCCTTCTGGTTGCTGCTGGCGGCCGCCTGGGGGGGGCTGCATGGCTGGATTGTGCCGCGTATCGGCGACTTCCGTCCCCAGTTGGAGTCCCAAGCCCGGCGGGCATTGGGGGTACCCGTGCGCATTGCCGCCGTCTCGGCGCGCAGCGAGGGGCTGTTTCCCACCGTGGAGCTGTCTGGCGTGGCCCTGCTGGACGCCCAGGGCCGCGAGGCGCTGCGCCTGCCGCGCGTGGTGGTGGCGCTGTCGCCGCGCTCGCTGCTGCGCTTCGGCTTCGAGCAGATCTACATAGAGGGCCCCGAGCTCGACATGCGCCGCGAGCGCGACGGCCGCATCTTCATCGCCGGCCTGGCGTTCCGCGAGAGCGCGGACGAGGGCAGCGCCGCGTCCGACTGGCTGTTTTCACAGACCGAGGTGGCGATACGCGGGGGCACGCTGCGCTGGACCGACGAGCTGCGCGGCGCCGAACCGCTGGCGCTCACCCAGGTCGACCTGGTGCTGCGCAACAGTGGCTGGCGCCATGGCGTGCGGCTGGACGCCACGCCGCCGCCCGAATGGGGCGATCCCTTCACGCTGCGCGGTCAGTTCCGCCAGCCGCTGCTCAGCACCCACGGCGGTGACTGGCAGCGCTGGAGCGGCCAGCTGTTCGCGCATTTCGCGCGCGTGGATGTGTCCCGGCTCAACCGGCATGCGGATCTGGGCGCCCTGCAGGTGGCCCAGGGCCATGGCGCGCTGCGCGCCTGGGTGGACGTGCGGCGCGGCAAGATCGCGGGCGGCACGGCCGACATGGCGCTGGACGAGGTTAACGCCACACTGGGCAAGGACCTGCGCGCGCTGGCGCTGCGCACGGTGACGGGCCGCGTGGGCGGGCGGTGGCTGGAGGATGGCTTCGAGCTGAACACGCAGAACCTGCAGTTCCTGGCGGATGACGGCCTGCGCTGGCCCGGCGGCAAGCTCACGCTGCGCCATACCGGCCAGGGGCGGGCCGGCGCGGAACAGGGCGAACTGCGCGCCGACCGGCTGGACCTGGCCGCGCTGTCGCAGGTGGCCAGTCGCCTGCCGCTGGACGAGGCCGTGCACACGGCGCTGCAGGCCTATGCGCCGCAGGGGCTGGTGGAGCAGCTGCAGGCCGAATGGCGCGGGCCGCTGGCGCAGCCGCGGCAGTACCAGGCGCGGGGCAGGGTGGCGGGGCTGGCGCTGGCTGCGGCCGACAAGACGCCGGCGGTGGCGGGCCTGAGCGGCGCGAACGTGGAGTTCGACCTCACCCAGGCGGGTGGACGGGCCGTGCTGGACATGGAGGGCGGCACGCTGCTGCTGCCCGGTGTCTTCGAGGACCCGGTGGTGCCGGTGCAGCAGCTGGGCGGCACGGTGCGCTGGCAGATCGAGGGCGAGCGCGTGGCCGTGCAGGCCAGCGACCTGCGCTTCGCCAATGCCGATGCCCAGGGCGAGGCCCGCCTGAGCTGGCAGACGGCGGACCCGGCCACATCGCCCGCGCGGTCGCGCTTTCCGGGGGTGCTGGATCTGTCGGGCCAGCTGTCGCGGGCCGACGGCACGCGCGTGCACCGCTATCTGCCGCTCACCATCCCCGTCGAGTCGCGCCACTATGTGCGCGATGCCATCCTGGCGGGCAGCGCGAGCCAGGTGCAGTTCCGCGTCAAGGGCGATCTGCATGACTTTCCCTATGGCCATGCGCCGCGCCGCGGCGAGTTCCACATCACGGCGCGTGTCAAGGACGTCACCTACGGCTACGTGCCGCCGGCCCTGCTGCACCCCGGCGACCGGCCGTGGCCGGCGCTGGTGGGCCTGAGCGGCGAGCTGGTCTTCGACCGCGCCGGCATGACCGTGCGCAATGCCGCGGGCCGTTTCGCCGACCGGCCCGGGCTGCGGGTGCAGAAGGTGAGCGCACGGATTCCCGATCTGGAGCACACCATCGTCGATGTGGCGGCCGAAGTGCGCGGCCCGCTGTCCGACATGCTGGCCCTGGTGGGTGCGTCGCAGATTTCGCAGCTCACCCATGGGGCGCTGGACCGCGCCACGGCCACCGGCCCGGCCGAGCTGCAGCTGGGGCTGACCCTGCCCATCAGCCACATCGACCAATCCACCGTGCGCGGCAGCGTCACGCTGGCCGGCAATGACGTGCGCTTCGTCCCCGAGGCGCCCACCGTGAGCGGTGCCCGCGGCGTGGTGCAGTTCAGCCAGAGCGGCTTCACGCTGGTCGGCGTGCAGGGCCGCGCATTGGGCGGCGAGGTGCGGCTGGAGGGCGGCATGAGCGCTCCGCCGGCCCAGTCGTCGCGGGAATCGGCCGTGCGCGTGCGCGCGCAGGGCACGGCCACGGCCGAGGGGCTGCGCGAATCGGCGCAACTGGGCCTGCTGTCGCGGCTGGCGCGCAGCGCCAGCGGCAGCACGGCCTACACGCTGGCCCTGGGCGTGCGCCGGGGCGTGGCCGAGATGCAGGTGGCGAGCGACCTGGTGGGCATGGCGCTGGCGGTGCCGGCGCCGCTGGGAAAGACGGCGCAGACGCCGCTGCCCGTGCGCTTCGACAACCAGCTCACGCGCGAGGCCGCGGCATCGGACGCGGCTCCGCTGCAGGACCGGATGACGCTGGAACTGGGCGATGTGGGCCGGTTCGGCTATGTGCGTGCGCTCGACGGCGAACAGGCGCGCGTGCTGCGCGGCGTGATCTCCGTGGGCGTGCCCGCGGGCGAGGCACAGCCCCTGCCGGAGCAGGGCGTTGCAGCACAGGCGGTGTTTTCCGCCTTGGATGCCGATGCCTGGAGCGCGCTGCTGCAGGAGCCCGCCCCGGCGTCCGCCGCGGCCCAGGCCGCGCCCCGTTTCGGCGATGGCCTGGCCCAGGACTATCTGCCCAGCCGCCTGGCGGTGCGTGCCTCCACGCTCACCTTGCACGGGCGCACGCTGCGCGATGTGGTGGCCGGCGCCACGCGCGAGGGCGCGGTCTGGCGTGCCAATGTGGATGCGGCCGAGCTGAACGGCTATCTCGAATACCGCCCCGGGGGCGCGCCCGCCGCGCGCGGAGGGGCGCCTCAGGACCAGCTGTACGCGCGCCTGGCGCGCCTGGCCATTCCGCAGGCGGCGGACATGCAGGTGAACGCGCTGCTCGATGCGCAGCAGCCCGGCACGCTGCCGGCGCTGGACATCGTGGTGCAGGATTTCGAGCTGCGCGGTCGGCGCCTGGGCCGCATCGAGGTCGAGGCGCGCAACCGCATCGCCGACGACGGCCAGCGCGAATGGCGGCTGGCCAAGTTCAATCTCGCGGCGCCCGAGGCCACGCTCACCTCCAGCGGCAACTGGGCGCTGCTGGGCGGCTCGGGCAGCGAGGCGCACAGGCGCACGGCGATGAACTTCCAGCTGGACATCCGCGACTCGGGCGAGCTGCTGGCGCGCTTTGGCATGGAGGGCGTGGTGCGCCATGGCAAGGGCCGCATCGAGGGCCAGGTGGGATGGCTGGGCTCGCCGCTGTCGCCCGACTACCACTCCATGACGGGGCAGATGAACGTGAACATGGAGGCGGGGCAGTTTCTCAAGGCCGACCCGGGCCTGGCCAAGTTGCTCAGCGTGCTGAGCCTGCAGTCGCTGCCGCGGCGCTTTGCGCTGGATTTCCGCGATGTGTTCAGCGAGGGCTTCGCCTTTGACTTCGTGCGCGGGGACATGCGCATCGAGCAGGGCGTGGCGACCACCAACAACCTGCAGATGAAGGGCGTGAATGCGGCCGTGCTCATGGAGGGCAGCGCCGACATCGCACGCGAAACGCAGGACCTGCATGTCGTGGTGGTGCCGGAGATCAATGCCATGACGGCCTCGCTCGTCGCCACAGCCATCAACCCGGTCATCGGGTTGGGCAGCTTCCTGGCCCAGGTCTTCCTGCGCGGGCCGCTGATCCAGGCGGCCACGCAGGAATTCCACATCGACGGCACCTGGGACGAGCCGCGCGTGGAGCGCATAAACCGCCGCAAGCCCGGCACGCCCACGGGCGGCGCGGGAACCACCGAACCCACCGCATCAGGAGAACGCTCATGAAGGTTGCAGCCCTACAGATGGTGTCCGGCGTGGCGCTGGAGGCCAACCTGGCCCAGGCGCGGCGGTTGCTGGAGCAGGCCGCGCAGGCCGGCGCCGAACTGGCCGTTTTGCCCGAATACTTCGGCGCCATGGGCCTGCGCGACAGCGACAAGCTGGCGCTGCGCGAGGCCATGGGCGACGGCGCGATCCAGCGCTTTCTTGCCGGCGCCGCGCGGGAGCTGGGGCTGTGGGTCGTGGGCGGCACGCTGCCGCTGGCCTGCGACAGCGAGGAGCGCGTGCACAACAGCACGCTGGTGTTCTCGCCCGCGGGCGCATGCGTGGCGCGCTACGACAAGATCCACCTGTTTCGCTTCGACAACGGGCGCGAGCATTTCGACGAGGCCCGCGTCATCCAGGCTGGCCGCGAGCCGGTGCGTTTCACGCTGACGGCGCGCGACGGCCGCACCTGGCGCGTGGGCCTGTCCGTGTGCTACGACCTGCGCTTTCCCGAGCTGTATCGCCAGCATGCGCGCGCCGGCGCCGACCTGCTGCTGGTGCCCAGCGCCTTCACCCACACCACGGGGCGCGCGCACTGGGAGGTGCTGCTGCGCGCGCGCGCCGTGGAAAACCTGGCCTATGTGCTGGCGCCGGCCCAGGGCGGCACGCACGAGAACGGCCGGCGCACCTGGGGCCACAGCATGCTCGTGGACCCCTGGGGCACGGTGCTGGCGCAGCAGGCGGAAGGCGCGGCCGTGGTGCTGGGCGAGCTGGATGCGGCCCATCTGCGCCAGGTGCGCGGCCAGCTGCCGGCGCTCGAGCATTGCGTGCTGTGAGGGCCTGAGCCGGTGGAACAGGGCGTGGAAGGCGGGATGCACGAAGCTGACTCCGGGCTGCCGGCCGATCCGGCGCTGCAGGCACTGGGCCGGGCGCCGCGGCGCTGGCGCCGCTGGATGGGGGCGTGGCGGCGCTGGTCGCTGTGGACGCTGCTGGTCGCGCTGGTGGTCAGCATGCTGGTCACGCAGGTGTGGCTGGCCGGCCGCTACGAGGCCAGCCAGGTGCAAAGCCGGCTGGAGCGCGACACGGCGGATGCCGTGGCCGACATCCGCAATGCCTTCGCGCACAACCTGCAGAGCCTGCAGGCGCTGCAGGCGGGCGCCCCCGATCTGGCCTCCTGGGAGGCGCGGGCAGCCGAGCTGCTGGGCACGCGCCGCGAGCTGGTGCGCATCGAGTGGCGCGACACCCAGCTGCAGATGCGTGCCCATGCCGAATCGCCCTACCGCCCCCTGCACTGGGAGCCGAACGAGCGTGGCGGCACGCATTCCGAGACCGCACTGGCCTGCACGAACGCGCGCCGCATCACCGGCCCGTCGTACTCCACCAGCTACTTCCAGCCCATGCCGGACGGCATGGGCGCCGAGATGATGGAGGTCTGCCTGCCGTTGTTGCAGGACGGGCGCGTGCGCGGCTTCGTCGTGGCCACCTATGCGCTGCAGACCGTGCTGCAGGACCTGGTGGCGCCCGGCCTGCAGCGCACGCAGGAGGTGTCTTTCACCGAGGCCGACGGCACGCGCCTGGCGCTGGTGGGCGCCATGCGGCGGGGCTCGCGCATGTTCACGGCGCAGCAGCTGTTCGACCTGCCTGGCAACACGCTGATCCTGCGCATGGACGGCTGGCACGCTGCGCCCAGCGTGTTCCCCAACGTGCTCACGGCGCTGGTCACGGCCATGTCGATCGCGCTGGTGTCGGTGCTGGTGGTGCTGGTGCGCGACAACCGGCGGCGCCTGCGGGCCGAGCGCGACCTGGGCGATGCGCTGGCGTTTCGCAAGGCCATGGAGGACTCGCTGGTCACGGGCCTGCGCGCGCGCGACCTCAAGGGCCGCATCACCTACGTGAACCCGGCCTTTTGCGACATGGTCGGCTTCTCGGCGGCCGAACTCGTGGGCCAGACCTCGCCTCTGCCCTACTGGCCGCCCGAGCACGCGCAGGAATATGGCGAGCGGCAGGTGGTGCGCATGTCGGGCCAGCTCGACCCGCCGCGCGAGGGCTATGAATCGACCTTCATGCGCCGCGACGGCACGCGCTTTCCGGTCATGATCTACGAGGCTCCGCTGATCAACGCCCAGGGCCTGCACACGGGCTGGATGGGCTCGTTCCTCGACGTGAGCGAGCAGCGCCGCGTGGAGGAACTCTCGCGCACCTCGCAGGAGCGCCTGCAGGCCACGGCGCGCCTGGCCACCGTGGGCGAGATGGCTTCGCTGCTGAGCCATGAGCTCAACCAGCCGCTGGCGGCCATCTCCAGCTACGCCAACGGCTCGCTCAACCTGCTCACGCCGCCGGTGGGCATGGAGCTGCCGCCGCCGCAGGACCTGGCCGACGTGCGCGTGGCCGTGCAGCGCATCGCGCAGCAGGCCGAGCGCGCGGGCCGCGTGATCAAGAGCGTGCACGACTTCGTGCGCCGGCGCGACCAGTCGCGCGAGCGGGTCACGGCGCAGGAGCTGTTCGACGCCGTGCTGCCCATCATCCGCCTGCAGGCGCGCAAGATCGGCGTGCGGGTGGCGCTGGACATCGAGGAAGACCTGCCGCCCACGCTGTGCGACCGCACCATGGTCGAGCAGGTGCTGCTCAACCTCACGCGCAACGCCATGCAGTCCATGGACGACCCGCAGATCCACCCGCGCGTGCTGGACCTGCGGGTGCGCCGCGCGGCCTCCAATGCCGCCAAGAGCTGGCTCGAATTCTCGGTGGCCGACATGGGTGGCGGCATCGCCGAGGACGTGGCCGAGCGCCTCTTCACGCCGTTCTACACCACGCGCGCCGAGGGCATGGGCCTGGGGCTGAGCCTGTGCCGCACCGTGGTGGAGCAGCATGGCGGCTACCTGGGCCACGCGGCGCGCGAACCGCGTGGTACGGTATTCACCTTCACACTGCCCGCATTTCAGGACACCGACCTCTGATGGAACCCGCCACCAACGCCACCGTGTACATCGTGGATGACGACGCCGAGGTGCGCGAGGCCCTGGCCTGGCTGCTGCGCTCGCGCCGCGTGCTCAGCGAGGCCTTCGCCAGCGCCGAGGCCTTCGAGCTGATGCTGGCCGAGCGCACCGCCAGCGGCCTGCGCCAGCGCCACCCCTGCTGCCTGCTGCTGGACGTGCGCATGCCCGGCATGAGCGGGCTGGCGCTGTTCGACAAGATGGTGGAGCGCGGCGACACGGCCGGCATGCCGGTGATCTTTCTCACCGGGCATGCCGACGTGCCCACGGCCGTGGCCACGGTCAAGCGTGGCGCGTTCGATTTCTGCGAGAAGCCCTTTTCGGACAACCAGCTCGTGGACCGCGTGCAGGCGGCGCTGGCGCTGTCCGCCCAGTACCTGGAGGACTGCCGCGCGCAGCACCAGCTGCAGGACAAGCTGGCCGAGCTGACCGAGCGCGAGCGCGACGTGATGCGCCTGGTGGTCGAGGGCCTGCCCAACAAGCTGATCGCCGACCAGCTGGACATCAGCGTGCGCACGGTGGAGGTGCACCGGGCCCGCGTGTTCGACAAGATGCAGGTCAAGTCGGCCGTGGAGCTGGCCAACCTGCTGCGTTCGGCGCCGCAATAGAGTTCGGCATAAAAAAGGCTGCTAGCGCTTATGGGGTAAGCGCTGGCAGCTCTGCTTTTCATAGCGACGCGGGCGCCGCAGGGCGTCAGCCCTGGCGTTCACCCACGTAGATTTCCACGCGGCGGTTGCGTGCCCGGCCGTCGGCCGTGTCGTTGGTGGCGATGGGCTCGCGCGCACCGCGGCCTTCCACCTGGATGCGTGCGCCGCTCACGCCGCGGGCCGTGAGGTAGTTGCGCGTGCTCGTGGCGCGGTCCAGCGACAGCGGGTTGTTGATCGCGTCGTTGCCCGTGGCGTCGGTGTGGCCGACGATGCGCACCTCGGTGGCCGGGTTGTTGCGCAGGCCCTCGGCGAAGCGGTCCAGGATGGGTTGGAAGTTGGGCTGGATGTCCGAGCGGTTGGTGGCGAACGAGATGTCGCTCGGAATGTCCAGCTTGAGCTGGTTGTCGGCCGTCTGCGTCACGCTGACGCCCGTGCCCTGCGTGGCGGCCTGCATCTCCTGCTTCTGCTTTTCCATGTGCTGCGACCAGATGTAGGTGCCCAGGGCGCCCACGCCGGCACCGATCACGGCGCCCGTTCCCGCGCGGCCGCCGGTCATGGCGCCGATGGCGGCGCCGCCCAGGGCACCCACGCCCGCGCCGGTGGCCGTGCGGCGCTGGGTGTCGGTCATGTTGGCGCAGCCGGTGGCCAGCAGGACCACGGCCAGGCTGCTGATGAGAAGAGATTTGCGCATGGGGGAACTCCTTGGTGGTTCAAGCCGCTACTGTGGCACGGATGCATGACCAAGGCAGCGTAGCAACCGCCGCCCGCGCGGCCTGTAGGACGGGGTGCCAAGCCGGGCCCCAGGGGCACGGGTCAGTCGCGTGGCGGGGCGCGCCGGGCGGGATCGGCCTCGCCCTCGCCGGAGGGCGGCGGGGGCAGTTCTCCCTTCGTGCGGCCGGAGAACATGGTCCACCAGACAATCCCCACCAGGATCAGCAGCGCCAGCAATGCTTCAAGCAAAATCAGCCCCATGAAATCCCGTCTCCTGCGCCTGGTTGCAATGGCGTTGATTGTAGGAACCCTGGCGGCCTGCTCCACCCGCCCTCCCGCGCCCGTCGCGCCGCCGGTGCCGGTGCCGGTGGCCCAGCCGCCGGCCGTGCCCGCCGCGCCGGTGCCCGTGCCGGGCACGCTGGCGCAATCCAAGAGCCGCTGGGTGCCCGTGGCCTGGAGCGAGCTGCCCGGCTTCGAGGACGATGCGCTGCACGAGGCCTGGAACGCCTGGCTGCGCAGCTGCGAGCGCCCGGCGCCGGCGTTCGCGCCGCTGTGCGGCGAGGTGCGCCGCCTCACCATCGCCGGCCCGCAGGAGCAGCGCCAGTGGATGACGCAGCGCCTGCAGCCCTACCGCGTCGAATCGCCCGAGGGCAATGCCGACGGCCTGCTGACGGGCTATTTCGAGCCCTACCTGGATGCCGTGCGCCAGCCGGGCAACGGCTTTGGCGTGCCGCTGTACCGGCCGCCGGCCGACCTGGGCACGCGCAAGCCCTGGTACTCGCGCCAGCAGATCGACACCCTGCCCCAGGCCCAGGCCGCCCTGGCCGGCCGCGCCATCGCCTGGGTGCGCGACCCGGTGGAGGCCATGGTGCTGCACATCCAGGGCTCGGGCCGGCTGCGCGTGCAGGAGGCCGACGGCAGCGTGCGCATGGTGCGCGTGGCCTTCGCCGGCACCAACGACCAGCCCTACAAGAGCGTGGGCCGCTGGCTGCTGGACCAGGGCCTGGTGCGCGACGCCACCTGGCCGGGCATCACCGCCTGGGTGCAGCAAAACCCCCAGCGCGTGAACGAGATGCTGTGGTCCAACCCGCGCTACGTGTTCTTCCGCGAGGAGCCGCTCGACGCGCTGGAGGCGGGCTTTGGCCCCAAGGGCGCGCAGGGCGTGCCGCTCACGCCCGGGCGCTCCATCGCCGTGGACCGCCAGAGCATTCCCTACGGCACGCCCGTGTGGCTGGCCTCCAGCGGGCCCACGGTGCAGCTGTCGCGGCTGGTGCTGGCGCAGGACACGGGCAGCGCCATCCTGGGCGCCGTGCGCGCCGACTATTTCACCGGCTGGGGCCAGGAGGCGGGCGACGTGGCCGGCCGGCTCAAGCAGAACCTGCGGCTGTGGGCGCTGTGGCCGAAATAATGGCCAAAATGGCCTGCGGCGCTTGCTGGACAAGCGCTGGCAGCTATCAAAACAGGACCAATACAGGAACCACAGGGTGACAGACAGCCCCACCGGCCCGCGCGTGACCGAGCCGCAGCTGCGCAGCGTGCTGCTGGCGCAGGCGATCGTGCAGGCCGACGCCGAGCGCGTGCTGGTCAGCGAGCCCGAGCGGGACGAGGCCGTGCGCAGCGCCGTCGCGGCCGCGCGCCAGCGCGGCGCGGCGCGGGTGGACGTGGCGGACATTGCCCTCGACTGGGCCCAGTCCGTGGTGCGGCGCGCCAGCGGCCGGGACACCGCCGTGGCCGCGCTGGCCCAGCCCAGCGTGCGCCTGCGCTGGCTGGCGCGCGGCCTGCCCGTGGCGGCGCTTCTGCTGGGGCTGGCCGCGGACCGCATCGCCAACGCCCATCGCGTGGACCTGCTGTCGCCGCCGCTGCTGCTGGTGCTGGCCTGGAACCTGGCCATGTACGCGTTGCTGGCCTGGCGTGCCTGCCGCGGCGCCGGGCAGCCCGAGCTGGCGCCGGCGCTGCGCCGCTGGGCGCGGCAGACGCCGGGCGGGCGCGGTGGACGGCGCGGTCTGGCCGGGCGCATCGCGGCGCCATTCCAGGCCCAGTGGTTCGCGCACACGGCGGGCCTGTTCGGGCAGCGCGCGGCGCGTGTGCTGCACCTGTGCGCGGCGGCCTGGGGCGCGGGCATCGCGCTGTCGCTGTTGGCGCGCGGGCTGGTCGTGCGCTACCAGTTCGGCTGGGAGAGCACCTTCCTCGACGCGCAGCAGGTGCACGCCATCGTCGCCGTGCTGTTCTCGCCGCTGACCGCCGTGTTCGGCCTGGCGCCGTTCACGCTGGCGGAGATCGCGGCCACGCAGAACTTTGCGGGCCAGGGCGCGGCCGGCAGCCGCTGGGTGTGGATGTACGTGGGTCTGCTGGCGCTGGTCGTCGTGCTGCCGCGCCTGCTGCTGGCCGCCTGGGCGCGCTGGCGCGAGGCGCGGCTGGCCGGGCAATGCCGCATCGACCCGGACGACGCCGCCTTCGACGCGTTGCGCGCCGCCCTACCGGGCGACCTGGTGCTCGGCCTGCAGGGCGCCAGCGCCGCACAGGCCCGGGCGCTGCAAGCCATCGTGGCCGCGCATGCGGAGGCCGGGCTGGACGACCGGCTGCGCTTCACCGGCGCGGACGCCGCGGAGCCGGTGGACGCGGTGGTCGCCCTGGTACCGGCCGGCGAGGGCGAGCCCCTGCCCGGCGCCTGGCAGGGCGCGCCCGTGCTGGCGCTGCCCTGGTCGCACTGGGGCGAGAGCTGGCTGATGGAGCCCGCGCTGTTCGATCGCCTGGCCCCGCTGCTGCCGCAGCAGCAGCGCGCGCTGCAGCGCCTGCGCCAGGCCTGGGAGCGGCGCAACGAGGAACGCTTTAATCAGTCGCTGCAAGCCCTGGCGCAGCACCTGCGCGCCTGCGCGGCCCTGGACGCGGGTGACGCCGCCGCCTATGCGCAGCAGCTGCGCACGCTGGACGCCGCGCTGTGCGCGCTGCACGGCCAGCCCGTGGCGCCGCCCGAGCCCGCCGCCCCGCAGGGCGACGGCACCCCCCAGCGGACACGCCACGCGCACGGCACGGCGCTGGCCGTGGGCACCTCGGCGGGCGCGGCGGCCGGTGCCGCGGCGGGCGCCAAGGCCGGCGCGCTGATCGACCTGGGACTGGGTGGGGTGACGCTGGGCGCCGGCACGGCCCTGGGCGGGCTGCTGGGCGCCACCGCGGCCTGGGTGCTGCGCGCGCAGCAGCACCGGAGCGCGGCGGGCGAGGTGTTGCGCCGCGCCGCCGAGGCCGCGTGCACCCATTACCTGGTGATCGCCCACCAGGCCCGCGTGCCGCCGGCGCAGGCCGCGCGCCTGGCCGAGCGCTGGCACGCCGAGGTCACGGGCACGGTGGCCGCCCACTGGGACCGGCTGGAGCCGGCCCTGCGCGCGGGCGCGGCGCCGGCCGACGCGCTGCAGGCGCAGCTGCACACCATGCTGCTGGGCGTGCTGCGGCGCAGCCTGCCGGGCGGCGCAGATTGATGGCAAAAATGGCCTGAAGCGCTTTGCCAGTAAGCGCTAAAAGCTATCAATAAAGGAGCGGTCTACTCGCCCTCGACCACGTAGCGCGAGACCACGGGCGGCGCGTCGCCCACGTGGAAGGCGAACTTGCGGTCGCGCAGCGCCACGTCGGAGGCGGTGACGCGGTCGAAGCGCCGCAGGTGCTCGGTCCAGGACTCGTCCACCACGCGCTCCACGTAGCGGCGCGGGTCGGCGATGTCGTGCTGCAGCTCCCAGCTCAGGGCGCCGGCACGCAGGCGCGCGCGGCGGCTTTCCTGCATCACCGCGCGGAACTCCGCGGCGCGCGCGGGGTTGATGAAGTACTCGATGCTCACCACCAGGCGCAGGCCCGCGTCCGGCGTGGTCTCGGCCTGGGGCATCTTGAAGGCGGACGAGGGGCTCAGGTCTTCCTCGCTGTGGCGGTTGCTCACCAGGCGCTGCACCAGGGCCATCACGGCCACGCCAGTCACGGCGGCCAGCGCCAGGCTCATGTGCACGCTGCTCAGCGCCGCCACCTGGCCCCACAGCGCCGCGCCCGCCGCCGTGGCGCCCATGATGGCCATCTGGTAGATGGACATGCCGCGCGCCCGCACCCAGTTGGGCAGCGCCAGCTGGGCCGCCACGGTGAGCGAGTTGGCCGTGGTGATCCAGGCCGCGCCGGCGGCCACCATGGCCGGCACGGCGACATACACGTCGGGCGCGATGGCCACCACCGCCGTGGCCAGGGCCTGCAGCAGCGTGCCGCGCGCCACCAGCTGGTCCAGGGCCATCATCTGGCGCAGGCGCGGCAGGAACATGGCAGCGCTGATCGCGCCCGCGCCCATGGAGGCGAGCAGCAGCGTGAAGGTGCCCGCGCCGCCGCCCTCCAGGTCGCGCGCCACCAGCGGCAGCAGCGCCAGCAGGGCCGTGGCATGCAGGAAAAAGATGGAGATGCGCCACAGCACGGCGCGCATGCGCGGCGATTCGCGCACGAACTGCATGCCCACGCGCATGGCGCTGGTCAGGCGCTCGCGCCCCAGCGGGTTGGGCGTGGGCTGGCGCCGCCAGCGCATGATGGTGAAGCCCGCGATCAGCGACAGCACGGCGTTGAGCACGAACACCCAGGCGCTGCCCACGCTGGCGATGATGGCGCCCGCCACCAGCGGCCCGATGATGCGCGAGGCGTTCATGGCCACGCCGTTGAGCGCCAGCGCCGAGGGCAGCTGCTGGCGGTTCACCAGCTCGGGCACGATGGCCGCGAACACCGGCCAGCGCATGGCCAGGCCGATGCCGTTGGCAAAGGTCAGGGCCAGCAGCAGGTAGGCGTTGAGCCCGCCGGCCAGGATGGCCAGGCACAGCACCACGGCCACGGCCGCCACCCAGAACTGCGTGACCATGAAGTAGCGCCGCCGGTCCAGAATGTCGGCCAGCGCGCCGCTGGGCAGGCCCAGCAGGAACACGGGCAGGGTGGAGGCCGTCTGCACCAGGGCCACCAGCGCGGGCGAGTCGGTCAGCGTGGTCATGAGCCAGGCCGTGGCCACGTCGTTCATCCACATGCAGGTGTTGGCCGCCAGCCAGGTAAGCCAGAGCATGCGGAACACCGGCACCGACAGCGGTGCGAACGGCGACGGCGAGGCGCGCTGCGCCGCGCTGTGCCGTAGCTCGGCCGCGGCGGCGGCCTCGGCCGCGTCCGCGGTGGCCGAGGCGCGGGCGGTATCGGTGCCGCCGGGCGGTGCTTCGGGCGATGGAGGGGGACTCAGGAGTCCGCTGTCAGAGGTGGGTTGCGGCGGCATGTGCCTGCGATTGTGGCGGGGATGCGGTGCGCCTGCCGCCGCCGGCCGCAGTCACCCCGGGCGGACCTCAGAAATCCTGGCTGGCACGGGCGCCCTCATGGTTGCCCCGGGTTGCCGGGCTGGCCCGGGTTGGGATTGCCGCCGGGCTGGCCAGGGTTCGGGTTGCCGGGTTGCCCCGGATTGGGGTTGCCACCGGGCTGACCGGGGTCCGGGTTGCCGGGCTGGCCCGGATTGGGGTTGCCACCGGGTTGGCCGGGGTCCGGGTTGCCGGGTTGGCCCGGATTGGGGTTGCCGCCGGGTTGGCCGGGGTTCGGATTACCGGGCTGGCCCGGATTGGGATTGCCACCGGGCTGGCCGGGGTCCGGGTTGCCGGGTTGGCCCGGGTTGGGGTTGCCGCCGGGCTGGCCGGGGTTCGGGTTGCCGGGTTGGCCCGGATTGGGGTTGCCACCGGGCTGGCCGGGGTTCGGGTTGCCGGGTTGGCCCGGATTGGGGTTGCCACCGGGCTGGCCGGGTTTGGGGTTGTCGGGCTGGCCCGGTGCCGGAACGCCGGGTTCGCCGTCCGGGGCCTTCTGGCGGATGTGAATCCGCTGGGCCAGCAGCACGCCATTCGCAGACATGCGGCCCGCCACCTCCAGCTTGGCGCCATTGCCGATATCGCCGCCGGTACCCCCGGTGACCTCGGCGCCCGAGGCGTCGATGTGCGTGCCGTGCAGCGCAAACGACCGCAGCGACGTGAAGTCCGTCACCAGCCCCGAGAGCGCCGCAGGCGTTGGCGCCTCTTGCGGCGAGAGGGCGTGCGCCGGGCGCAGGCGGCCCGCCGCGAGCACCCCGCCTGCTGGCGCCTGGACCGCATGCACGTACAACGGCATGCCGTTGGCCAGCAGGCCCGCTTCCAGCCCGTCGAAGAAGGTGGCCTGTCCGTACTGGACCTGCATGGAGCCCAGCTGGAACCGGCGTGCCGCCGTGTCGAGCGCCTGCACCTTGCCCCACAGCACGGGCGGCACGGACGGCAGCGTGGTGGCCAGGACCTGCACGCGGGTGGCGCGCATCAGGCCGCCGTTCGCGGGGAGCGCATGCACCTGTACGCCGTGGCCGGGTTGCAGATCCGCCAGGTTGGCCAGCCCGTCGAACACGGTCGCGCCATCGGCGTACACCCGCACGCCCATCACGTCGAGGCGTCCCTGGGCCGCATCCACGGCGTCCACGGCGCCGCGCAGCTCCGGCACCGAGAGCACATGGGTGGCCGTGCCGGTGCTGAGCCCCGCATCCATGGTGCCGCGCACCTGCACCGTCATGCCCGGTTTCAGGTCTTGGGCGCCGCTCTTCAGGAGCGAGGCGTCCTCCACCTCCACCCGGGCCTTGCTGATGTCGAAGTGCACGCCGTTCACCACGATGCGTGTGTCGCCTTGCCCGCCGCCGAGGCTTTCCACGCTGCCGATGGCCACCGAGGACAGGGTGATGCCCGTGCCGCCCGAGCCCACGCCGTCACCGCCCCCGCAGGCGGTCAGCGCCAGAGCCAGCGCCGCGGTCGTCCACGCGTATATCCCTGTTGTCATGGTTTCTCCCTGCCGGTGGCATCGCCGGGGCTTGCGGTGGAGGCGGCGTCTGGCGGCTCGTCCTCATGGTAGACATAGATACCCACGCGGATGCGCGCCGTGCCTTGCCCGGCCGCCTCGGTATGTGCCTGGGTCATTTTTCGTACCAGCCGGTAATGCACCGACTCCCAGTGCTGGCGTGCCAGCTGGTGAATGCGTTCGCATTCCTGCCCCGTCAGGCCGGAGGCATAGACCGATCGCTCCAGCATGCGGGGCTGTTGCCCCAGCGTGTTGCTCACGGCCGCCATCAGGTGGTCGCGCACATTGTCGCCCGTGAAGGCCAGCATGTCCCGCAGGCTGCCGGCCGGGACAAAGCCGTCGCTGGCCAGCTCCACGTCGCCTTCGGCATCCCCGGCTAGCACCGTCACCAGGCCCAGGCGCTGCAGCTCTTCGAGCAGGGTCCGGTGGTGCACGTTGCCCCGCGTGGCCAGCCGGGCCACCAGCTCGAACGAAGGCCCATCGCCGGGGTCCGCAATGGGCAGGCGGCGCCGGTCCGGCTCATCGGCGGCCAGCTGCAGCCAGGCGGTGAACGCCTTGGCGGCCGCGGAGCCTTCGGTGGCTGGCAGAGGGTCGCGCTCCTGCCGCACCCTGGCGGTCACGTCCTTGCGATTGAGCCCCGTGGTGATGGAGATCTGGCTCAGATTGGGGCGGGCAACGCCCTGGTCGCGCCAGAGGTTGCGCGCCTCGTCCAGCAGCAGGTCCCGCAGGATTTCTTCCAGCTGCGCATGCTTGAGCCCCATGGCCAGCGCCAGCCGCACTGCCGGGCGAAGGATTCGCACCAGCGCAGACTGGGTCCAGGTCAGGCGATCTTGCATGGGCGGGAGTGTGTGGTAGGGCTGGTGTGTTGTGTCACCGCTGGCGGATCAGCAAGGCGGCGCAGGTCGCGAGTGTGCCACCCGCTGTGTCACTTTGCCGCCCGAGTTTCCATCAGGTCGGAGCTTTTTTACCGTTCGTCGGCGATGGGCGACCGTTCGTCGCCGGGCATTCTCCGTGCTTTCGTTTGAATGTGATATTTTCACATTCATACAAATCCACCAGGCGCGATGTCTATGAAAACACCGGTGCGGCGAGAAGGGGGCTTCACGCTGATCGAATTGATGATCACCGTGGCGATCATCGGCATCCTTGCGGCCATCGCCTATCCGTCCTATGCGGCTTACGTCGCCCGGACCAACCGCGCGGCAGCCAAGGCGTTCCTGCTGGAGGTCAGTGGCCGGCAGCAGCGCTACCTGCTGGATGCCCGCAGCTACGCGGCCGACCTGACGGCGCTGCAGATGAGCGCCCCTGCCGAAGTCAGCAGGAACTACACCATCACCACCGCGCCCAAGGCGGGCGCCACCCCGCCGGGATTTACCGCCACGGCCACCCCTACGGCTGGGCAGGCCGCGCGCGATGCCGGTTGCGGCACGCTGGGCATTGACGAGGCCGGCACCAAGACGGCTTCCGGCGCGGATGGAGCCACCAAATGCTGGTAGCACCCGCCTGGCCGCGCTCCCGCGGCTTCACCCTGATCGAGCTGATGACCACCATCAGCATCCTGGCCATCCTGACCATGGCCGCGATGCCCAGCTTCCGGGAGTTCGTGGCGAATCAGCGGGTGCGCAATGCATCGTTCGACCTCATGGCGGCGCTCACGCTGGCGCGCAGCCAGGCCATCACCCAGAACGGCCCCGTGAGCCTGCGCAAGAGCGGCGATGACTGGAACACCGGGTGGACGGTCACCGACGGCACGAATGTCTTCGGTCGCCAGGAGTCGCTGTCGAGCCTCAGCATCACCAACACGGGGGGCGTCACCGCCGTGACGTACGAGCGAGACGGCCGCCTCTCCAGCGCGAACACCAAGTTCACCATCAAGCCCATGGTGGACATGGGCGGCGTCACTTACCGCTGCGTCACGCTCGATCTCAGCGGCAAGCCCACCAGCACGCAGGGAGGCTGCTCATGAACGGCATGTCCCGGCCGCGCCAGCAAGGCGCGACACTGATCGAAATCCTGGTCACCCTGGTCATCCTGATGTTCGGACTGCTGGGGCTCATGGGCGTCAGCAGCCGCGCGCACATGGCGGAGCTGGAGTCCTTCCAGCGCATCCAGGCGCTGCAACTGGTCCAGGACATGGCCAACCGGCTGAACGCCAACCGCAAGGTGGCGGCCTGCTACTCCAACGAGGCGGTGGGCGTCACGCTGGGGGCGGGCGCCGCTGCCGTGCCCGCCTGTGCGCTGGGTACGGCGCAGCAGCAGGCCCAGGCCACGGCCGACCTGAATGCCTGGGACGGTCTTCTCAAGGGGCAGGCCGAGGTGCTCAAGTCGGGCGACAAGGTGGGGGCCATGATGGGCGCCGTAGGCTGCATCACGCAAGAGGCCGCACCGCCCAACACCTATCTCATCGCCGTGGCCTGGCAGGGCATGGCCCGCACGGTGGCGCCCAAGCTGGAAGACGGCAGTGTCTTTCCCTGCGGTCAAGGGAACTTCGGCGACGACAGGCTGCACCGCGTGATCACCACCAAGGTGCAGATTGGCGCCTTGGCCAGCGGAGCACCAGCGCCATGACGCCGAACCGTTCCCTGGCGCGCGCCATGCGCCCCACGTTCTCCGCGCATCGCATGCAGGGCTTCACGCTCGTCGAGCTGATGGTGGCGATGGCGCTGGGTCTGCTGCTGCTGGCCGCCCTCATTGCATTGGTCGTCTCCACGGTCACCAATCGCAGCGAGCTGGACCGGAGCGCGCGCCAGATTGAAAACGGCCGCTATGCGCTGCAGGTGCTGGGTGAAGACATCGAGTCCGCTGGCTTCGTGGGCACGACGGGCGTGCAGTCATGGACACGCCATGCGCCGGTGGCTTGCCCGGCCAGCGTGGCCGATCTCGGCTATGTCTCCGGCGCCACGCCCCAGCTGCCGCTGGCCGTGCAGGCGCTGACCACAACGCCTGCCTGCCTGAGTGGCAGCCATGTCAAGAGCGGCGCCGGCATGCTGCTGGTCACGCGGGCTTCCTCGGTCTCCATGGCGCTGGCCGGTGCCGACGCGCAGGAGGCATATCTGCAGGTCTCCACCTTCGGGGGGGATGCCGCGGATTTCCCGGCGCGCGTGCCCTTCACGGTGGCCCACGGCGGCAGCGAGGATTTCGAGCTGCGCAACAAGCAAGGCAACCCCGCACCGCTGCGCAAGGCCATGCAGCGCATCTATTTCGTCAGCACCTGCAACGAGTGCGGCAAGGATCAGATTCCCACCCTGAAGGTGGCCGAGTACATCGAGGGCGGCATGGTCGTCAGGCCGCTGGTTGACGGCATAGACGATCTGCGCTTCGATTTCGGCATCGATACGGACGGCAATGGCTCGCCCGACTGCTACGTGAGCGATCCCTCCAGCCCGGATGCCGCGCAAATCAGCCCCAGCGCCTGCATTCCGCCCACGCCCGCGTACGACTGGACGAACGCGGACAGGAACTGGACCAACGCCATGGCCGTGCGCATCCACGTGCTGGCGCGCAATACCGAGGCCAGCGGGGGCTGGAAGGACGACCGCACCTATGGCCTGGGCTTGTCCGCGGCTGCCGGCCCGTTCAACGACGGCTACAAGCGCCATGTCTACAGCACCGTCGTCCGTCTCAACAACCCGTCCGGCCTCAGAGAGCTGCCATGAAGCGCGTCACACACATTCAGCGCCAGGCCCGCACGCAGCGCGGCGCCACCTTGCTGGTGGCCATGATCTTTCTGGTCGTGCTGACGCTCATCGTCGTCTCGTCCATGCGGGCGACCAACGTCAACACCCGCGTGGTCGGCAACATGCAGACGCAGAAAGAGGCGGAGGCCGCGGCGCAGATGGCCATCGAGGACGCGATCAGCGGCGACTTCACGAAGGCGCCGAAGACCAACGTCGTGGACGTGGATGTCAACAACAGCGGGCAGAGCGGCTCCACCTACAAGGTGGCCGTCACGCCGACCTGCATCGCCAAGCAGCCCATCAGGACCGTGGAGCTGGATGTCGCGAGCGCGGCCGACCAGCCCTGTTTCGCCAGCGGAGCCGCACAGAACACCGGCATCGCCAGCGGGGTCCCATCGGGCAATTCGCTGTGCACCAACGCGATGTGGAATCTGGAAGGCGTGACGACACCGCCGAACTCCACCCAGCCCGCCGCCACCATCAACCAGGGTGTCGCCCAGCGGGTGGACCCGGGCGCCAATTGCTGAGCCGCCTGGCCTTGTTTTGAGGAGATGAGTTCCATGAACACTCGCCGACCATCCAGCCCCTTGCAGCGCACCGCCTGCGCCCTGATGGCCCTTGCCGGGCTTGCGGGCTTTGTGCGGGCGGAAGACATCGATCTCTATGGCAGCCCGTCGGGCGGGGGGAGTTCCAACCTCGTCATCGTGCTCGACAACGCGGGGGCTGCCAATGGCAACACCAACGTCAAGTGCCCGACTTTCGAGCCGGCAGGGCCGTTCCAGCCGATCGATGGCAAGAAGAATTTCGGCTATGAAGTCTGCGGCCTCTATGGTGGGCTGGTGGGCCTGGAGAAGCTGCTGGCCGCCCGGAAGAGCGTTGACCCCACGGTCACCCAGCTGCCGCTGAACCTGGGGCTCATGTACTTCCCCCGCAGCTCGGGCAGCCTGAAGAATGGCGGCGAGTTCGTGCTGCCGGCAGTGCGTGCCGGACTCAGCCAGGCCGATCTGATCCCCCTGGACAGCAGCGGCATCAACAGGTTCAAGGACCGGGTCACCACGCTGAGTACGGGTGCGGATCAAAGCAACAACAACCAGTTCAACCAGACGCTGCAGGAAAGCTTTGCGTTCTACAACGGGCTGCATGGCCTGTCGGGGACGCAGTACGGCAATCCCCCGGACGCCGCGGCCTGCACCAAGAACTTCGTCGTCTACATCACCCTGGCCACCAACAACCAGAAGCCACAGGACGATGGCAATGTGGGAAGGGATGCCCTCAGAACCCTGACGGGCTCGTTCACAGAGCTCACCCTGCCGTCCTACACCCAGCCCCACGCTCCCAAGGCCACCGCCAAGGTCAATGGCAACTACCAGTCGGACCCTTCCGACGAATGGTCGAAGTTCATGGCCGTCGCCAAGGTGGGTGACAAGCAGTACAACCCGGTCACGGCCTACACCATCATCCTGTACGACGGCAGCAACCCGGAGTACGAGCAGTTGATGGCCAACGTGTCGACCCAAAGCGGCACCAAGGTCTACTACGTGCCCCTGGACAAGCCCGACGGGCTGGCCGCGGCCTTCGGCGAAATCGCCCGCCAGGTCATGGCCGTCAACAGCGTGTTCGCCGCCCCCGTGCTGCCGGTGAGCGCCAACAGCCAGGGCACCTATGCCAACCAGGTCTTCATGGGCATGTTCCGTCCCGATGGCGGGGGGCTGCCGCGCTGGATGGGCAACCTCAAGCAGTACCAGTTCGGCCTGGACGAGACGGACAAGAACAACCCCGTCCTGTACCTGGGCGGAGCCCAGTACCAGGGGGGGCAGCCCAAGGCCGTGCTGAGCTCTGCGGGCACGGGCTTCATCGACCCGAGTGCCGTGAGCTTCTGGACGGGCAAGAACACCAGCGCGCTGCCGGACAAACCGGTGTCCCCCAGCAAGGAGGGCGGATTCTGGCTCAACGCGGTGGCCCGGCAAGGCGGTGTGGATGGATATGACCTGGCCGATGGGCACATCGTCGAAAAGGGGGGCGCGGGCCAGCAGATTCGCCTGGCAGCGCTGACGAACGTCAGCAAGCGCAACGTCTACACCTGCGTGGGCGCGGGCTGTGCCGCCAATGGGGCTCTGAGCGGCATGAAGTTCGAGGCCGCCAACGCGTCCATCACTAGCAGCGCCTTGGGCACGGCCGCCGCAGACGCCACGGCGCGCGCCAACCTCATCAACTGGGTGCGCGGCGAAGACGTGGCCGTGACCAGGCCGGGCTCCGGGGCCGGGCCGGAGATGAGTGTCCCGCCAGACGCCAGCATCATCGTGCGCGGCTCCGTGCACGGCGACGTGCTGCACTCGCGCCCCGCCGTGCTCAACTACAAGGACGTGGGCACCGTGGTGTTCTACGGCGCCAACGATGGCATGTTCCGCGCGGTGAACGGCAACCAGCCCAACAACCGCAGCGACAACACCAAACCCCTGGGCAACTGCAAGCTGTCCGCCACCTGCGCCATCGCCACCAAGGATGCCAGCGGCGCCAGCATCGATGTGATGCCCGGCGGCGAGCTGTGGAGCTTCGTGCCCGAGGAGTTCTACGGGGGCCTCAAGCGCATCTACGACAACACGGTGTCGCTCACCATGGGCGAGGCGGCCAGCGCCACGCGCCAGCCCAAGACCTACTTCTTCGATGGCTCGCCGGGCGTGTACCAGAACGGCGACAAGGCCTACCTGTTCCTGTCCGCACGGCGCGGCGGCCGCCTGCTGTATGCGCTGGACGTGAGCGATCCGGCCAAGCCCAAGTTCATGTGGAAGATCAACGAGAGCACCTCGGGCTTCGGCGAACTCGGCCAGACCTGGTCCCAGCCCAAGGTGGCCACGGTGAAGGGGCATAGCGGCCCGGTGCTGATCTTCGGTGCGGGCTACGACACCAACCAGGACAACGATTCGCCCGCGGCGGAGGACAGCATGGGCCGGGGGATCTTCGTCGTCGATGCCGCCACGGGCGCACTGCTGTGGCGCGCCGGCCCCGGGGGCGGCGCCAACCGGTGCACGGGCAATCCCTGCCGGCTCTCGGCCATGACGCACTCCATTCCCGGTGACATCACCCTGGTGGACCGCGACTTCGACGGCAAGATCGACCGCCTCTATGCCGGCGACACCGGGGGCAATCTGTGGCGCGTGGATCTGCAGCCGGACGGCACGGGCGCCATCAGCACCTGGCAGGCCTACCAGCTGGCCGCGCTGGGCGGCTCGGGTTCGCCCAAGCGCAAGTTCTTCTTCCCGCCCGATGTCGTCGTGACCAAGAACTTCGACGCCGTCGTGGCCGTGTCGGGCGACCGTGAGCACCCGCTGCCTGCCAGCGCGTCCAACAGCGTGGTGAATCGCTTCTACATGATCAAGGACACGCAGATCGGCGTCGATGGCAGCGAATGGGAGGTGGTGCGCGACAGCTCCACCCCTGACACGCTGTTCAACGCCACCACGGCCGAGTACGACGGCACCCAGAAGGGCTTCTACATCACGCTGCCCGGCGCGGGCGAGAAGGGGGTGAATGCGCCCACCACCTTCGGCGGCACGGTGTTCTTCGGCACCAACCGGCCGGTGCGCAGCACCACGCTCACCTGCCAGCCCAATCTGGGCGAGGCGCGCGGCTACTCGGTGAACTTCCTCACTGGCGAGAGGACCACCAAGGTTTTCGATGGCGGCGGCCTGCCGCCCTCGCCGGTGGCGGGCATCGTCGAGATCGAAAGGGGCGACGGCAGCACAAGCAGCCAGCCCTTCGTCATCGGCGGCGGTGGCGGCCAGGGCGGCGACGGCAAGTCGGCCCTGGGCGCCGAGCGGCCGAACATCGGGATCAAGAAGAACATGCGCCGGACCTACTGGAATCGCGTGAAGGACCGGTAGGCGCGCGGCGCTCGCCGGCCATGGGCGGGGCCGCCTGGTCCGCCCGCGGCACGGTATCGCACGAGGCAAAGCCGCCCGCTTGTTGCGGGCGGCTTTTTTCATGGGCCGCAGGGCGGGGCGCTTTGCGGCATGAATTCAAGGCCAAATAGGCCTGTAGCGCTTATGCAGTAAGCGCAAATAGCTATCAAATAAACAGCAATCGGGTTATGGCGCGGCGCTGCGGGCCGTGGCCCGTTCGGGCTTCAGATGGGCCAGGGGCAGCGCGCCGCCGGCCTTGACCTCGCCCAGCGAGAAGCTGGTGTGCATGTCCTTCACGTTGGGCAGGTTCAGCAGCACCGTGCGCGCGAACTGCGAGAAGCTGTCCAGGTCGCGCGCCACCACCTGCAGCTCGAAGGTGCCGGTGCCGCTGATGTAGTGGCAGGACACGACCTCTGGAATCTTGGCGATGGCCTGCTCCATCGCCAGCGTCAGGTCGCCGGTGCTGCGCTCGGCGTCCAGGCGCACGAAGGCCAGCACGCCCAGGCCGACCTTGTGGCGGTCGATCTCGGCGTGGTAGCCCAGGATGAAGCCGGCCTCTTCCAGCGCGCGCACGCGGCGCCAGCAGGGTGCGGCCGACAGGCCCACCCGCTGGGCCAGCTCGGCGTTGGTCAGGCGCGCCTCCTGCTGCAGCTCGCGCAGGATGGCAATGTCGTATCTGTCGAGGTTTTCCATTTTTCGATTCTTTTCAGAAAGAATCTTTCTCGCATCAGGGTAAACACGGCAAACAACGCAAACACATATCGGTGTTGCGCGCATACACTGCGCACCCTGGGCGGGTCCACAGGCACCGCCCCCGGAGCCGCGCCCAAGAGGCGGCGGATAAGACACCCACGGAGACAAGACATGAATGCCCCGCTGCCCGAGCACGTTCGCCGCGCGCTCGAAACCGTCACCCTCGAAGACAAGTACGCCCTGGACCACGGCCGGGCATTCATGAGCGGCGTGCAGGCCCTGGTGCGCCTGCCCATGCTGCAGCGCCAGCGCGATGCGCGCGCGGGGCTGAACACCGCGGGCTTCATCAGCGGCTACCGCGGCTCGCCGCTGGGCGGCTACGACCAGGCCCTGGGGAGCGCGCGCAAGCACCTGTCCGAGAACCACATCGTCTTCCAGCCCGGCGTGAACGAGGAACTGGCCGCCACCGCCGTGTGGGGCACGCAGCAGCTCGACATCTATCCCGAATCCAAGAAGTACGACGGCGTCTTCGGCATCTGGTACGGCAAGGGGCCGGGCGTGGACCGCTGCTCGGACGTGTTCAAGCACGCCAACATGGCCGGCACGGCCGCGCATGGCGGCGTGATCGCCGTGGCCGGCGACGACCACATCAGCAAGAGCAGCACGGCCGCGCACCAGAGCGACCACATCTTCAAGGCCTGCGGCCTGCCGGTGTTCTTCCCGAGCAGCGTGCAGGACATCCTGGACATGGGCCTGCACGCCTTCGCCATGAGCCGCTTTTCGGGCCTGTGGTCGGGCCTCAAGACCATCCAGGAGGTGGTGGAGTCCTCCAGCAGTATCTCGGTGGACCCGGACCGCGTGAACATCGTCCTGCCCGAGGACTTCGTGATGCCGCCCGGCGGCCTGCACATCCGCTGGCCCGACGCGCCCCTGGAGCAGGAGGCGCGCCTGATGGACTACAAGTGGTACGCCGCGCTGGCCTATGTGCGCGCCAACAAGCTCAACTACAACGTGGTCGCCACGCCGCGCGACCGCTTCGGCATCATCGCCAGCGGCAAGGCCTACAACGACATGCGCCAGGCGCTCATCGACCTGGGCCTGGACGACGACAAGTGCCGCAGCCTGGGCATCCGCGTGCACAAGGTCAACGTGGTCTGGCCGCTGGAGGCCACCATCACGCGCGACTTCGCCCAGGGGCTGCAGGAAATCATGGTGGTGGAGGAAAAGCGCCAGGTCATCGAATACCAGGTCAAGGAAGAGCTCTACAACTGGCGCGCCGACGTGCGCCCCAACGTGCTGGGCAAGTTCGACGAGATCGAGGGCGACAACTCGGGCGGCGAATGGAGCATGCCCAACCCCAGCCAGAACTGGCTGCTGCGCCCCAAGGCCGACCTGACGCCGGCCATCATCGCGCGCGCCATCGCCAAGCGCCTGAAGAAGCTGGGCGTGCCCGAGGACGTGGCGGCGCGCATGGATGCGCACATCGCCATCCTCGACGCGCGCGAGCGCAGCATGGCCGAGCAGAAGGTGGACACGGGCGACCGCATGCCCTGGTTCTGCAGCGGCTGCCCGCACAACACCAGCACCCGCGTGCCCGAGGGGTCGCGCGCCGTGGCCGGCATCGGCTGCCACTACATGGTCAACTGGATGCCCGACCGCCAGACCAGCACCTTCACGCAGATGGGCGGCGAGGGCGTGACCTGGGTGGGGCAGGCGCCGTTCACCAAGGACAAGCATGTGTTCGCCAACCTGGGCGACGGCACCTACTTCCACAGCGGCCTGCTGGCCATCCGCCAGAGCATCGCCTCGGGCGCCAACATCACCTACAAGATCCTCTACAACGACGCCGTGGCCATGACCGGCGGCCAGCAGGTCGGCGAGCGGCCCGAGGGCCATTCGGTGGCGCAGATCGCGCACAGCCTGCGCGCCGAGGGCGTGGTCAGGCTCGTGGTGGTGACCGACGAGCCCGAGAAATACCACGGCCGCACGCACAGCCTGGACGCCAACCCGGCCCGCGCCAAGCACCAGGAGCTGCTGAACGACCTGCCGCCGGGCATCGAGGTGTTCCACCGCGATGAGCTGGACCGCATCCAGCGCGAGTTCCGCGAGATGGCCGGCTGCACGGCCATCATCTACGACCAGACCTGCGCCACCGAGAAGCGCCGCCGCAGGAAGCGCGGCACCATGGCCGCGCCGACCAAGACGGTGCTCATCAACGAGCTGGTGTGCGAGGGCTGCGGCGACTGCTCGGTGCAGTCCAACTGCCTGTCGGTGGAGCCGGTCGAGACCGACTTCGGCCGCAAGCGCCGCATCAATCAGAGCACCTGCAACAAGGACTATTCCTGCCTGAAGGGCTTCTGCCCGAGCTTCGTCACCATCGAGGGCGGCCAGCTCAAGAAGCCCAAGAAGGAGAAGAAGGGCGACCTGGCAAGCCTGCCGGCCATCCCCGAGCCGGTGCTGCCGGTGGCGGAAGAGGCCTGGGGCATCGTCGTGGCCGGCGTGGGCGGCACGGGTGTGATCACCATCGGCTCGCTGCTGGGCATGGCCGCGCACCTGGAGGGCAAGGGCGTGATCACCCAGGACGCGGCGGGTCTGGCGCAAAAGGGCGGCTCCACCTGGAGCCACGTGCAGATCGCCAACCGGCCCGAGGCCATCCACACCACCAAGGTGGACACGGCCAAGGCCGACCTGGTGATAGGCTGCGACCCCATCGTCGCCGCCAACAAGGCCACGCTGGCCGCCATGCAGCCGGGCCGCACCTTCGTAGCGCTCAACACGCATGGCACGCCGGCCGCGGCCTTCGTCGGCAACCCGGACTGGCAGTTCCCGGCCGAGGGCTGCGAGGCCGCCATCGCCGCGGCCGTGGGTCGCGAGCTGCTGGGTGTGTTCGACGCGGAGCAGGTGGCCACCCAACTGCTGGGCGACAGCATCTACACCAACCCGCTGATCCTGGGCTACGCTTGGCAGAAGGGCCGCGTGCCGCTGTCGCACGCCGCGCTGATGCGCGCCATGGAACTCAACGGCGTGCAGGTCGCGAACAACCAGGCCGCGTTCGAGTGGGGCCGCCGCTGCGCCCACAACCTGGCCGAGGTGCAGGCGCTGTTCCAGGCCGCGCAGGTGATCCAGTTCGTGAAGAAGCCGGGGCTGGCCGAGATGGTGGCCAAGCGCGTGGACTTCCTGACCGGCTACCAGAACGCGGCCTATGCCGCCCAGTACCAGGCGTTCGTCGAGAAGGTCCAGGCCGCCGAGGGCGCGCTGGGCCAGGGCACGCGCCTGTCGGAGGCCGTGGCGCGCTACCTGTTCAAGCTGATGGCCTACAAGGACGAGTACGAGGTGGCCCGCCTGCACACCGATCCGGCCTTCACGGCCCGCGTCGAGGGCATGTTCGAGGGCGACTGGCGCATCGTGCACCACCTGGCGCCCCCGCTGCTGGCCCAGCACAATGACAAGGGCGAGCTGCTCAAGCAAAGCTACGGCCCCTGGATGCGCAAGGCCTTCGGCGTGCTGGCCCGCATGAAGGGCCTGCGCGGCACGGCGCTGGACATCTTCGGCCGCACCGAAGAGCGCAAGACCGAACGCGCGCTGATCCAGGAGTACCGCACCTGCATCGACGAGCTGCTGGCCGGCCTGACGGCCGAGAGGCTGGCGCTGGCGGTGGAGATCGCGCGCATCCCCGAGGACATCCGCGGCTATGGCCATGTGAAGGAGCGCCACCTGCAGGCCGCGCGCAAGAAGTGGTTCGCCCTCATGGACCGCTGGCACGGTCCGGCCGACGCCCAGCGCCGCATGGCCTGAGCCCGGCGTCCGCACCGCCGCCGGCAGGCGGTGGGTGCGGTTCGCTATATTTTAAATAGCTATCAGCGCTTATTGGGTGGGTGTTGATGGCTGTTTTTATATGGAATCCCGGAGGGGCGGCCGTGTGCCGCCCCATCGCCAAGCCCCGATGCGCCGCAGGCTTTGCCACCCGGCCGCCGCGGCACGACGAATACAATGCCCTGTTGCCTTCGAGGCGGGTCCGCGTGTGCGCATGGGTATGGGCGCGGCGGGCTTTCCTGACCGATCACCCCCATTGAAGTGGAGTTCCTCCAAGTGTTTATCTCTTCCGCCTTTGCCCAGACCGCCCCTGCCGCCGCCGCCGAGGGCGGCCTGATGGGCTCGCTCACCGGCATGCTGCCGCTGGTGCTGATGTTCGTGGTGCTGTACTTCATCATGATCCGCCCCCAGATGAAGCGCCAGAAGGAGCACCGCGCCATGATCGACGCCCTGGCCAAGGGCGACGAGGTGGCCACGGCCGGCGGCCTGCTGGGCAAGGTCACCGGCATGTCCGAGGGCTATCTGCAGCTGGAGATTGCCGCCGGCGTGCAGGTGCAGGTGCAGCGCAGCGCCGTGGCGCAGGTGCTGCCCAAGGGCACGGTCAAGTAAGCCGGTCCACCCACTGGTAGGCCTGCAGGCCTTGTTAATGGGGCAGGGACGCATGGTGCGGCCGCTGCCCCGCATGTATTGAAGAGCGCGATCATGAACCGTTATCCGGTCTGGAAGTACGCGATCCTGGTGATCGTGTTGCTCATTGGGGCCCTGTACACCCTGCCCAACTTCTTCGGCGAGGCGCCTGCCGTGCAGGTGTCGTCCGCCAAGGCCACGATCAAGGTCGATGCCGCGGTGCAGCAGCGCGTCGAGGAAGTGCTCAAGTCGGCCGGCGTGAGCCCGGATTCGGTGGTGTTCGACGGCAATTCGGTGCGCGCGCGCTTCGACACGCCGGACAACCAACTCAAGGCCAAGGACGCGATCGAGAAGGCGCTCATCACCGATCCGTCCGACCCCACCTACATCGTCGCGCTCAACCTCGTGTCGCGTTCGCCCGACTGGCTCACGGCGCTGCACGCGCGTCCCATGTACCTGGGCCTGGACCTGCGCGGCGGCGTGCACTTCATGCTGCAGGTGGACATGCAGGCGGCCCTCACGAAGAAGGCCGAGTCGTATGCGGGCGACCTGCGCACCTCGCTGCGCGAGAAGAACATCCGCCACGGCGGCATCAGCCGCGACGGGCAGGCCGTGGACATCCGCGTGCGCGACGAGGCCACGCTCACGGCAGTGCGCAACCTGATCGCCGACCAGTTCCAGGACCTGGCGGCCACCACCAGCCCCGACGGCGACGGCATGCGCCTGCGCGCCACGATCAAGCCCGAGGCGCTGCGCAAGGTGCAGGAGCAGGCGCTCAAGCAGAACATCGTCACGCTGCACAACCGCATCAACGAGCTGGGCGTGGCCGAGCCCGTGATCCAGCAGCAGGGCCTGGACCGCATCGTCGTGCAACTGCCCGGCGTGCAGGACACGGCCAAGGCCAAGGACATCCTGGGCCGCACCGCCACGCTGGAGGTGCGCATGGTGGACGAGGGCACCGAGGCCCGCGCGGCCGAGATGGGCACGGGCCCCGTGCCCTTCGGCGCCGAGAAATACCTGGACCGCAATGGCCAGGCGGTGATCGTCAAGAAGCAGGTGGTGCTGACGGGCGAGAACCTGACCGACGCCCAGCCCGGCTTCGACAGCCAGACCCAGGAGCCCACCGTCAACCTGACGCTGGACGCCAAGGGCTCGCGCATCTTCAAGGACATCACGCGCGAGAACGTGGGCAAGCGCATGGCCATCGTGCTGTTCGAGAAGGGCAAGGGCGAGGTGGTGACCGCACCCGTGATCCGCTCCGAGATCGGCGGCGGCCGCGTGCAGATCTCCGGCCGCATGACAACCACCGAGGCCAACGACACGGCCCTGCTGCTGCGCGCCGGTTCGCTGGCCGCGCCCATGGAGATCATCGAGGAATACACCATCGGCCCCAGCCTGGGTGCCGACAACATCGACCGCGGCATCGACTCCGTGGTCTGGGGCATGGTCGCCATCGCGGTCTTCATGTGCGTGTACTACATGCTGTTCGGCGTGTTCTCCACGATCGCGCTGGGCGTGAACGTGCTGCTGCTGATCGCCATCCTGTCCATGCTGCAGGCCACGCTGACCCTGCCCGGCATCGCCGCCATGGCGCTGGCGCTGGGCGTGGCAATCGACTCCAACGTGCTGATCAACGAGCGCATCCGCGAGGAACTGCGCGCCGGCATCGCGCCGCAGACGGCCATCCACACGGGCTACGAGCGCGCCTGGGCGACGATCCTGGACTCCAACGTGACCACGCTGATCGCGGGTCTGGCGCTGCTGGCCTTCGGCACCGGCCCGGTGCGCGGCTTCGCGGTGGTGCACTGCATCGGCATTTTGACCAGCATGTTCTCTGCGGTGTTCGTTTCGCGCGGCCTGGTCAACCTCTGGTATGGCCGCCAGAAGAAGCTCAAGAGCGTGTCCATCGGCCAGGTGTGGAAGCCCGAGGACATGACCGAGGTGCGCTCCGTGGCCACCCGCGGCAACAGCAACTGACCCGAGGGGAAGACCATGGAATTTTTCCGGATCAAAAAAGACATCCCATTCATGAAATACGCGTTGGTGCTCAACGCGATTTCCTTCATCACCTTCGCCCTGGCGGTCTTCTTCCTGGTCACGCGCGGCCTGCACCTGTCGGTGGAGTTCACCGGCGGCACCGTCATGGAGGTGGCCTACACGCAGACGGCCGACACGGCCAAGGTGCGCGAAACGGTGGCGGGGCTGGGCTACTCCGACGTGGTGGTGCAGAACTTCGGCACCTCGCGCGACGTGATGATCCGCCTGCCGGTGCAAAAGGGCGTGACGTCCGCGCAGCAGAGCGAGAAGGTGCTGGCCGCGCTCAAGAGCCAGGACCCCGAGGTCACGCTGCGGCGCACCGAGTTCGTCGGCCCCCAGGTGGGCGAGGAGCTGGTGCACGGCGGCCTGATGGCGCTGGGCATGGTGGTGCTGGGCATCGTGATCTACCTGGCCTTCCGCTTCGAGTGGAAGTTCGGCGTGGCGGCCGTGATCGCCAACCTGCACGACGTGGTCATCATCCTGGGCTTCTTCGCGTTCTTCCAGTGGGAGTTCTCGCTGTCGGTGCTGGCTGGCGTGCTGGCCGTGCTGGGCTATTCGGTGAACGAGTCGGTGGTGATCTTCGACCGTATCCGCGAGGCCTTCCGCAAGTTCCGCAAGATGAGCACGCACGAGGTGATCGACCACGCCATCACCTCCACCATGAGCCGCACCATCATCACCCACGCCTCGACCGAGGCCATGGTGCTGGCCATGTTCTTCTTCGGCGGCCCCAGCCTGCACTACTTCGCGCTGGCGCTGACCATCGGCATCCTGTTCGGCATCTACTCCTCGGTCTTCGTGGCCGCGGCCATCGCCATGTGGCTGGGCGTCAAGCGCGAGGATCTGGTCAAGACCTCCGCGCGCAAGGAGGGCGACCCCGGCGATCCCAACTCCGGCGCCGTGGTCTGAGTCTTGCGGGCCACCCCTGCCATGCGGCCGGTGCTGTGCGGGAAACGGGGTATAGGGATTGGCCCCCGCTGAGGCTAATATCGAGGTCCTATGGATTTCTCTCCCGCCCCCACTGCCCACCGGCGCCTGGCCCATCTGGCCCGCCAACGCTTTGTGGACGGGCTGTGCGCGGGGCTGCCGGCCCTGGACAGAAAGGTCCATGACTTCCTGACCGAGCTCATGGGCCAGACGGCCACGCAGCGCGACATGCAGCTGCGCCGCGATGCCTGGATGAGCTACCAGGCGCACCACAAGGCCTGGGTGGAGCACCTGGGCCGCGGCTGGCGCGAGAGCCTGGCGCCGGCGCCCACCACCTCGCGCGGCGCGCTGGCCCCGGCGTCCGGCAGTTTGGAGCTGCTCGGCGACGACGTGGTCGAGAACAAGATATTCGCCTCGCGCATGGCGCTCACCGTGACCGAGCATGTGGGCGGCCCCTTCGATGCGGCGCGCCAGCGCACCCAGTACCTGGAGGGCCAGGAGCTCGGCAGCCGCGACATCCTGCGCCCCGAGAGCCTGTGCCTGCAGCTCGTGGAGCAATGGCTGGCGGCCGGCCTCAAGCGCGAGGAGCTGCAGCTCGTGCTCGATCCGCTGCAGCGCGAGCTGGCGGCGCTGGCGCTGCCGGCGTACCAGGCGCTGGTGAAGCTGTACGACGAGCAGGGCGTGGCGGCCACGGACGACCTGCGCGCGCGCGTACGCCGCCCAGCTCCGGGCAGCGGCCCCGGCGCGCTGGGGCCGAGCACCGCCAGCCCGGCGGTCGCGCCTGCCTCGGGGCCGGCGGGGCTGGCTTCTCAGGCGCTGCAGCAGTCGCGCGCATCGCTGGTGCGCGAGACCGAATTCATGGCCACCCGCGCCGCGGGCGCTGCTTCCATGCATGTGCCTCTGCCGGGCGGCGTGCGGCCGCTGCCCATGGCCGGCATGGGCAACCCGCTGGTGCGTGCGCGCCAACGCGCCCAGGGCGTGATGGTGCAGCTGCGGCGCCTGCTGACCCAGCCCACCACGGGCTACGACATGGCCAAGGCGCCGCCCGCATCCGCGGCGCTGGTGCATGCCCTGGCGGCCCAGCGCGTGCAGGCCGACAGCTATTACAGCGGCATGGCCACCCTGGTGGAGGACTACAGCCCGCAGGCGGTGGTGCAGGTCGCCAGCGTGGTGCGCGAGCGTTCGGCCGAGTTCAAGAAAAAGGCCGCCACGGCCAGTGAGAAGGCCATCATTGAGGTGGTGGCGCTGATGTTCCAGAGCATCCTGAGCGAGGACCGCATCCCGCCCGCGGTGCGCGTGTGGTTCGCGCGCCTGCAGGTGCCCGTGCTGCGCGTGGCGCTGGCCGAGCCCGAATTCTTCAGCAACCTGACCCACCCCGCGCGCCAGCTCATCGACCGCATGGGCGCCTGCGTGCTGGGCTTCGATGCCAGCTCCATCAACGGCAGCGCGCTGGAGGCCGAGATCCGCCGCATCGTGCAGGTGATCGAGCAGTACCCCGAGACCGGGCGGCGCGTGTTCGAGCTGGTGCTGGGCGAGTTCGAGAGCTTCCTCGCCAAGTTCCTGACCGAGAAGCAGGGCACCTCGCGCATCGTCAGCGTGGCCCAGCAGGTCGAGCAGCGCGAGACGCTGGCGATCCAGTACACGATCGAGCTGCGCACCATGCTCAAGGACATGCCGGTGCGCGACGAGATCCGCGAGTTCCTGTTCAAGACCTGGGCCGAGGTGCTGGCCATCTCGGCCGTGCGCGACGGCCCGCAGCACGCCGACACCACCGCCTACAAGCGCGCCGCGGCCGACCTGGTGTGGGCGGCCAGCGCCAAGCCCAACCGCGCCGACCGCGCCCAGGTCATCCAGCACCTGCCGGCGCTGCTGCAGGGCCTGCGCCAGGGGCTGGCGCTGATCGGCGTGACGGGCGCGGAGCAGGATGCGCAGATCAAGCTGCTGACCGACACGCTGGCCGACGCCTTCCTGTCCAAGACGGCCACGATCCCGCAGGCCCACATCGACGCCATGGCCAAGCGGCTGGCCAACCTCGAGGACTACATCGGCGACGCGACGCTGGGCGACATGCCGCTGAGCGCGGACAACATCGAGATGCTGCTGGGCATCGACGCCTCGTCCATCCACGTCATCGCCGACAACGGCGCGCCGGTGCAGGACGAGATGGTGGCCTGGGCGCAGCAGCTGCAGCTGGGCACCTGGTTCACGCTGGACCACAACGGCGCCTCGGCCCAGGTGCAGTACGCCTGGCACAGCCAGCACAAGCAGCTGCACCTGTTCGCGGCCATGGACGGCAGCAGCTACCTCCTGCAGCTGCGGCGCCTGGGCGCCTATCTGCAGGCCGGGCTGCTCGTGGCGCAGGAGGAAGAAGGCCTCACGCTGCGCGCCACGCGCGATGCGCTGGCCAAGCTCGACGCCAATCCCGAGCGCCTGCTCGGCTGAGGCCGCCGCCGTGGCCGGCGGTTGCTATTGAAATGGAAGCTGTTGGCGCTTGATGGGCGGGCGTTGGAGCCGCTTTTCACCTGGATGGCGCCGGTGCGGGAGTGGCAAGATCAGTCGCCGCCGTCCTCGCCGGTGCCGTCCCAGCCGTCCCCGCCATCGTCCGCCTCCAGCGTGCCTGCGGCCTGCACCACGCGGCGCACCACATCGCCGGCAAAGCCGCGTGCGGCCAGAAAGCGCATCTGGCGCGCGCGCTCCTGCGGCGTGGCGGCGACCGGCCGGCCGCCAAAGCGCTGGCGCCACACGGCCTGGGCGCGTTCCAGCTCGGTGCCGGCCAGCCGCGCGCCGGCGGCGCGCACCAGGTCTTCGTCGAGGCCCTTGCGGCGCAGCTCCTGCAGCACGCGCTGGGTTCCCAGGCGCGCGGCGCGACGGTGCACCACGGACTCGGCCACGCGCTCGGCGTTGATGAAGTCCTTGGCCTGCAGCTCGTCGAGCAGCGCGGCCAGGTCCTCGCCCTCCTGTACATGGCGCGCCAGCTTGGCCTGCAGCTCGTTGCGCGAATGCTCGCGCTGGGCCAGCAGGCGCAGCGCGCGGGCCTTGAGGGAGGGCGTGGCAAATCCCATGGTTGCTCTAATAAAAATAGCTGCCAGCGCTTGTCTCACAAGCGCTGGAGGCGGTTTTCATCGCAAATCCAGCGGGACAGGGTCAGGCCTCGGCGTCGCCGGCCTTGTCGGCCTTCTTGCCGCGCGCGGGCTTGTCCTCGGGGGCGCTGGCCGGGGTGGCCGTGGGCAGCAGGGCAATGCCCAGGCTGTCGCGCACCTTGTTTTCGATCTCCACGGCCAGGCCGGGGTTCTCGCGCAGGAATTCGCGCGCGTTGTCGCGGCCCTGGCCGATCTTCTCGCCGTTGTAGGCGTACCAGGCGCCGCTCTTTTCGAGGATGCGCGCGTTCACGCCCATGTCGATGATCTCGCCCTCGCGCGAGATGCCCTCGCCGAACAGGATGTCGAACTCGGCCTGCTTGAACGGGGGCGAGACCTTGTTCTTCACCACCTTCACGCGGGTCTCGTTGCCGATGGCCTCGTCGCCCTTCTTGATGGTGCCAATGCGGCGGATGTCCAGGCGCACCGAGGCGTAGAACTTCAGCGCGTTGCCGCCGGTCGTGGTCTCGGGGCTGCCGAACATCACGCCGATCTTCATGCGGATCTGGTTGATGAAGATGACCATGCAGTTGGTCTTCTTGATCGTGGCCGTGAGCTTGCGCAGCGCCTGGCTCATCAGGCGGGCCTGCAGGCCGGGCAGGGCGTCGCCCATCTCGCCCTCGATTTCGGCCTTGGGCGTGAGCGCGGCGACCGAGTCCACGACGATCAGGTCCACGGCGCCGGAGCGCACCAGGCTGTCCACGATCTCCAGCGCCTGCTCGCCGGTGTCGGGCTGGCTGATGAGCAGCTCGGGCAGCTGCACGCCCAGCTTGCTGGCGTACTGCACATCCAGCGCATGCTCGGCGTCGACGAAGGCGCAGGTGCCGCCCTGCTTTTGCATCTCGGCGATGACCTGCAGCGTCAGCGTGGTCTTGCCCGAACTTTCCGGGCCGTAGATCTCGATCACGCGGCCGCGCGGCAGGCCGCCTACGCCCAGCGCCACGTCCAGGCCCAGCGAGCCGGTGGAAACCACCTGGATGTCCTCGATGGCCTCGCCCTCGCCCAGGCGCATGATGGTGCCCTTGCCGAACTGCTTCTCGATCTGGGCGAGTGCGGCCTGCAGGGCCTTGGCCTTTTCGCTGTTGGCGGCGGCGTTGCCTTTGACGGTGGCGTCCATGGAATGCTCCTTCGGGTCTGGAATCGGGGTGGTTCGGTAGGGCCGGGCTGCCACTGTTTTCAATGACAGGCTGGATGCTTGAACAGTAGTCTATGGGCGTCTGCCGATTGTTCCAACGAATTTTTGGTCAGTTTGGCTGACAATTGAGCCATGAGTGCTCTCCCCCTGCCCGACGACCGCTGGCGCCAGACGCATCTGGGCCGCATGCTGGGACATGCCATGCGCCGCTTCGACGCGCGCGTGCTGCAGCTCATGGCGCGCAACGTGGAGGTGCCGCTGGCGCTGTCCAACCTGGCGGCGCGCGACCAGGTGAGCGCGGCGCACATCCACATCACGCGGCATCTGTCGCTGGCGGGCGACCGGCTGACCGACCTGGCCGAGCGCGCCGGCATGGCCAAGCAGTCCATGGCCGGCCTGGTGGACCAGTGCGTGGCCTGGGGCCTGGTCACGCGCGAGAGCGATCCGCACGACGCCCGTGCGCGGCGGGTCTGCTTCACGCCCACGGGGCTGGCGTGGCTGGAGGCCTTCCGCGCCGCGGTGGCGCAGGCGGAGGCGGAGTTCCGCGCCGAGGTGGGCCCGGAGGTGGCCACGGTGGTCGCGCTGGGGCTGGAGGCCTACGCGGGTGGCGGTACGGCCTAGAATTTGGCCCAAATTCAAGGCCCGAGGCGCACCCGCAGCGCCTGGGCACCACAGGAGATATCCCCATGCGCATCCTCATTGCCGAAGACGACCAGGTGCTCGCCGACGGGCTCCTGCGCACGCTGCGCGGCTCGGGGGCCGTGGTGGACCATGTGGCCAGCGGCACCGAGGTCGATGCCGCGCTCATGACCAACAACGAGTTCGACCTGCTGATCCTCGACCTGGGCCTGCCCCGGATGCACGGGCTGGAGGTCTTGAAGCGCCTGCGCGGGCGCGGCTCGGCCCTGCCGGTGCTGATCCTCACCGCGGCCGACAGCGTGGATGAGCGCGTCAAGGGCCTGGACCTGGGGGCCGACGACTACATGGCCAAGCCGTTCGCGCTGTCCGAGCTGGAGGCGCGCGTGCGCGCGCTCACGCGCCGCGGCATGGGCGGTACCAGCAGCGCCATCAAGCACGGGCCCCTGGTGTACGACCAGGCCGGGCGCGTGGCCACCATCGACGGCAAGATGGTCGAGCTGTCGGCGCGCGAGCTGGGCCTGCTGGAGGTGCTGCTGCAGCGCGCCGGCCGCCTGGTGAGCAAGGAGCAGCTCGTGGAGCGCCTGTGCGAGTGGGGCGAGGAGGTGAGCAACAACGCCATCGAGGTCTACATCCACCGCCTGCGCAAGAAGATCGAGCGCGGCCCCATCCGCATCGCCACCGTGCGCGGCCTGGGCTACTGCCTGGAGAAAATCCCCAGCTGACGCTATTAAATAAATAGCTATTCACGCTTGATGGGCGGGCGCTGATGGCCTGAAACACTACATACCAGCAGGGCCGGCACTTGAAAATCTTCCAGCGCGAGCAGCGCTCCCTCTTCGGCGAAATCCTGGACTGGATGCTCACGCCGCTGCTGCTGCTGTGGCCCGTGAGCCTGGCGCTCACCTGGCTGGTGGCCCAGGGCCTAGCCAACAAGCCCTTTGACCGGGCGCTCGAGTACAACGCCCATGCGCTGGCGCAGCTCGTCACCGTGCAGGACGGCAGGGTGCTGTTCAACCTGCCCCAGCCCGCCAGCGAGATCCTGCGCGCCGACGAGTCCGACATCGTGTACTACCAGGTGCTCTCGCCCACGGGCGAGCACCTGTCGGGCGAGCGCGACCTGCCGCTGCCGCCGCCTGATGAGCGCACCTTCTCCGGCGAGGTGCGGCTGCGCGACGCCGAGCTGCGCGGCATCGACATCCGCGTGGCCTACATCTGGGTGCGCGTGCCCCTGCCCGACGCGCCCGCCGCGCTGGTGCAGGTGGCCGAGACGCGCGCCAAGCGCAGCGTGCTGGCCACCGAGATCATCAAGGGCGTGATGCTGCCGCAGTTCGTCATCCTGCCGCTGGCCGTGCTGCTGGTGTGGCTGGCGCTGGCGCGGGGCATCAAGCCGCTGCACCAGCTGGAGGAGCGCATCCGCGCGCGCAAGCCCGACGACCTCTCGCCGCTGGACCACAAGGCCGTGCCCATGGAGGTGGCGCCGCTGGTGGACTCGGTGAACGACCTGCTGGGCCGCCTGCAGGACTCCATCGCCACGCAAAAGCGCTTCCTGGCCGACGCCGCGCACCAGCTCAAGACGCCGCTGGCCGGCCTGCGCATGCAGGCCGACCTGGCGCAGCGCGAGGGCACGAGCACGGAGGAACTCAAGCAGTCGCTCAAGCAGATCGGGCGCTCGTCCATCCGCGCCACGCACACCGTCAACCAGCTGCTGGCGCTGGCGCGCGCCGAGGGCGGCAGCGCCGTGGTGCAGCGTCAGCCCACCGACCTGGCGCGGCTGGTGATCGAGGTGGTGGAGGGCAGCGTGCCGCGCGCCATGGACAAGCACATCGACCTGGGCTACGACGGCGCCGAACCCGGAACGCCCGGCGTGTGGGTGGACGGCAACCCCACACTGCTCAAGGAACTGGTGCGCAACCTGGTGGACAACGCCATCAACTACACGCCGTCGAGCATGGAGCGGCCCGGCGTGGTCACCGCCCGCGTGCTGCCCGATACCTTCGGGCGCGTGGTGCTGCTGCAGGTGGAAGACTCCGGCCCCGGCGTGCCCGAGGCCGAGCGCGAGCTGGTGTTCCAGCCCTTCTACCGCGCCCTGGGCTCCGAAGCCGACGGCTCCGGCCTGGGCCTGCCCATCGTGCGCGAGATCGCCCGCCAGCATGGCGCCGAGGTGCAGCTGGAGGAAGTGCGCCCCGGCGCCACCATGCCGGGCGCGCGCTTCAGCGTGCGCTTTGCTGCGCGCTGAGTCTGCCGGCCGCGCGGCTCATTTCCTCATGCTCAGGCGGCTGACCTCGGCCTGGAACTCGGGGCCGTCGCGCATGCGGTGGTATTCGGCCAGCCGGCGCTCATAGGCCGGGTCGCCGGCGTAGGTGCTCTCGCCCATCTGGTAGTCGCGCAGGCCCGCGCGGCTCCACAGGTTCAGATCGGCCAGCACCTCGGCGCGGGTCATGGCGGCGCCCTGCTGGGTCATGGGTTCCATGCCAAACCATTCCTCCTGCGACGGGATGGCGGCGAAGGCGGCGCCGGCCCACGCGGCGGCGGCAATGGCGGCGATGGCGACGGGTTTGTAGGTGTTCTTCATGGCAGTGCCTCTTTATGGTGGGGGCCTTGCAGGGTGGCTTGGCACCCTGCAAGACTGAAAGTGTCTGCCGCTGCGTTCGCCGCGTCAGTGCGCAAACGCACCGGCTGGCGCAGGTGGCCCGGCCCTAGCGGGCGGGCGCGACCCACAGCGCCGAGGGCCTGCGCACCTGCAGCACCTGCAGCGGCTGCAAGCGCCCGCGCACCTGCACCGCCACGGGCGGACCCAGCCGCTGCGCCACGCCGGCCAGGCGTGCCGCGTCGAGCGACAGCACCAGCCGCGCCCCGGCCGCCTTGGCGTGGTCCTGCAGCCGGCTGGCGGTGTTGACCACCTCGCCCACGGCGGTGAAGGTGGTCGCGTCCGCATACCCCACGCGGCCCACGGCCACGCGGCCCGCGTGCAGGCCCATGCAAAAGTCCAGCGGCTGGCCGAACTGCGCGCCGAAGGTCTCGCCCCAGGCCTCCATGCGCTGCTCGATGAGCGCCGCCGCCTGCACCGCCTGGCAGCAGGCGGTGGGCAGGTCGGCCTGCAGGCCGAAGATGGCCATCACGCTGTCGCCGACGCACTGGTTGGCCAGCCCCCCACAGTCGTGCACCGCCGCGCCCACGCGGGCGAAATACTGGTCCAGCACCCAGGCCAGATCGACGGGCCACTGCCGCTGCGCCAGGTCCGACCAGCGCCGCAGGTCCACGAAGAGGATGGCCGCCTGGCGCTCCTCGCCCTGGTGCGCGGCCGCGTGCAGCAGCGGCGTGACCGCGATGTCGCCCCGCGGGCGCAGCTGGCAGGCCAGGCGCACGTCGGCTGGGGCCCGCACGCGCTCCAGCGTCAGGCGCTCGTCGCGCAGCGGCTCGGGCAGATGGCCCGCCGGCCCCTGCACGCGCACGCGGCAGGTGGAGCAGCGCGCCTGCCCGCCGCACAGCGACAGGTGCGCGATGCCGTGCGCGCGGCTGGCCTCCAGCACGCTGAAGCCGCGTGGCACCTGCACCGCGCGGCCGGGGTAGCGCAGGGTGATGGGGCCGCCGGCGCGCCGCCGGCGCGCGCCGTTCCAGGCGTGGCGCAGCGCCAGCAGGGCGGCCAGTGCCAGCAGCCAGCCGCCGCGCAGCCCATCGGTCAGCCCCTGCAGGGCCTGGGCGGCCTGCGGCGTGGGGCCGGTGGGCGCGGCGCGGGCGCTGGCGGCGATCTCGCGCGCCATCGCCAGCAGGCCCAGCGCGGCCAGCACCGGCAGCAGCACGGCCCCGGTCAGCAGCAGCGGCTGCCAGCGCCGCCACGCGGCATGCCGGCGCAGGGCCAGGTGCAGGCCCAGGCAGCCATGCACCCACGCGGCGGCCAGCAGCAGCAACTGCAGGGCGATGCCGTCCGGCGTCCAGAGCGCCTGCACGATGCGGGTGTACGACGGCTCCACGCCCGCCGTCTCCTGGGCCCAGCGGCTGGACACCAGGTGCGCCGCCAGCAGCAGCGGCAGGCACAGCCCCAGCGCCAGGCGCACGGCCTCCACGGCCGGCAGGCGCAGGCAGCGCCGCTGCCACAGGGCGGCGGCCGCCATGCCCAGGTGCACGGCCAGGGCGCCGTAGAGCAGCGCGGTGCCGGGCCAGGTGCGCCACAGCCCATGCACGGCCACGCGCATGGCTTCGGCCGCATCCAGCGATACCAGTCCCAGCGCGTGGTTGGCCAGGTGCAGTGCCACGTAGGCCCATAGCAGCAGGCCGCTGCTCCAGCGCAGGGGGCGCACGGAGGGCGGGGCGCGGGGGCGGGGCGGGGCCATGGCGGAGCAGAGCGGGGTGCCTACGGTGCGCATAATGCGCCAATGCCCGGCGTTTGGCAGCCGGGCCCCAGGGTTTCGCATGACCGTTCCCGCCGCCCGCTTCAGCCTGGCCCTGCGCCGCATCGCATTGTTCGAGGGCCTGGAGGATGCGTGCCTGGAGCGCCTGGCGCAGGAGTGCGACTGGCGCAGCGTCGAGGCACGCCGGCCGCTGTTCCTGCGCGCCACTGGCGGCGGCGAGGTGTACTTCCTGGTTGCGGGCCGGGTGCGCATCACCACCTATTCGGCCCATGGACGCGAGGTCTGCCTGCACGACTGCGTGCCGGGCGAGCATTTCGGCGACCTGTCCGCCATCGACGGGCGGCCGCGCTCGGCCGACGCGGTGGCGCTGGAGCCCTCGCTGCTGGCCAGCCTGCCTGCCGAGGCCTTCGTGGCCCTGCTGCGGCGCGAGCCCGCCGTGGCCGTGCGCATGCTGCGCGACCTCACGGCGATGGTGCGCGGCCTGACCGACCGCGTGATCGGCCTCAGCACGCTGGGCGTGCACACCCGCCTGCATGCCGAGCTGCTGGGCCTGGCCCGCGCGGCGGGCGTGGCCCGCGACGGCACGGCGCGCATCGACCCGGCGCCCCCGCATGCCGTGCTGGCCAGCCGCATCGGCACCAACCGCGAGCAGGTGACGCGCGAGATCAGCGCCCTGGCCCGGCGTGGCGTGCTGCGCAGGGACGGCGCGCATGTGCTGGTGGTGGCCGACATGCACGCACTGGAGGCGCTGGTGGCGGGGGTGCGCGGCGATTGATGTGGGCGCGGTGATTGCTATCTAATTAATAGTTGTTTGCGCTTGTCCAGAAAGGCGTAGAGCCTGATTCGGCTTGAAGGTGGTGCCGGCTCAGGCGGCCGCCGGCTCGTCGAGGGCCGGCCCGGGCAGGGTGGGCAGGGCCGGCAGCGCCAGCAGCCAGTCGCGAAAGCGCGCCAGTGTGCCCAGCTGCGCGCGGGACTCGGGGTAGCACAGCCAGTAGCCCAGCGTGCTGGTGTAGCCGCCGCCGGGCAGCGGCTCGGCCACCGTGCCGGCGGCGATCTCGTCCTGCACCAGGCAGCGCGGCACCAGTGCCACGCCCATGCCCACCGACACCGCGCGGATCATGGTCTGGAACTGGTCGAACTGCGGCCCGGCCAGCGTGTCCATGCCCTGCACGCCGTGCGCCTCGCTCCAGCGCTGCCAGGCCTCGGGCACCGTCACGTGGCGCAGCAGCGTGCAGCGCGCCAGGTCCTGCGGCTGGCGGATGTCCACCTCCGCCAGGCCCTGGCGCGGGGCGATCAGCGCCACGTCGTTGCCCGCCAGGTAGTGCGAGCGCGCGCCGGGCCAGTGGCCGTCGCCGAACAGGATCGAGCAGTCCAGTTCGGGGTTGGAGAAGTCGTAGCCGTGCACGTAGGGCACGAAGTGCAGCGTGACCTGCGGGTGCTGGCGGTGCAGCTGCGGCAGCTGCGGGATCAGCCATTTGGCGGCGAACGTGGGCAGCACCGACAGGTGCAGCGCGCCGCCGTCGTCGCTGCTGGTGATCAGCTCCAGCGTGGCGGCCTCCAGCCGGGCGAGCAGCGCGCTCACGGCCTTCTCGTAGCGCTCGCCGGCGGGGGTGAGCGTCAGGCGCTTGCGGCTGCGCTCGAACAGGCCGATGCCCACCCAGCGCTCCAGCTCCTGCACCTGCTTGCTGACCGCGCTCTGCGTCAGGTGCAGCGCCTCCGCGGCGCGCGAGACGCCGCCGAAGCGCGCCACGGTGCAGAACGCGCGCAGCAGGTGCAGCGGTGGGGTGAGGCGGCGCAGGGACATGGTGTGCTGAGCGGGATCAACATATTCTTACTAGGAATATTAACAGGCATACCATTTGCTTTTGCAACGGCACCGATTCCGGTAATCTGCTTTTTTTATAGAGGAGTACAAGCATGCAACGTCGTCACCTTCTTGCCGTACTGGCCGCAACATCTGTCGCTTCTGGAATGTCTTTCGCGCAGGACCGCCCCCTGCGCATCGTCGTGCCCTTCCCGCCGGGCGGCGCCACGGACATCGCCGGCCGCTCCCTGCAGGAGCCCCTGCAGCGCCTGCTGGGCCAGCCCGTGGTCATCGAGAACAAGGCCGGCGCCGGCGGCTCCATCGGCATGGCCGACGTGGCCCGCGCCACCGACGGCCTGACCTTCGGCGTGGCCACGCTGTCCACGCACGGCGTGAACCCGGCCGTGCTGGCCAAGCTGCCCTACGACCCCATCAAGGACTTCACCGGCGTGACCGAAGTGGTGAAGGCCCCCGGCATCATCGTGGTCAACCCCAAGGTGCTGCCCGTCAAGGACTTCGCCGACCTCGTGAAGTACCTCAAGGCCCACCCCGGCAAGGTGGAATACGCCACGCCGGGCAACGGCACCATCGGCCACATGTGGGGCGAGCTGTTCAAGAGTTCCACGGGCACCAGCATGGTGCACATCCCCTACCGCGGTGCGGGCCCGGCCATCAACGACGTGCTGGGCGGCCAGGTGCCGGTGTACTTCGACCAGGTGGCCTCGTCGCTGCCGCACGTGAAGGCCGGCAAGCTCAAGGCGCTGGCCGTGTCCTGGCATGAGCGCCTGGACGTGCTGCCCGACGTGCCCACCTATGCAGAACTGGGCTACAAGCAGGCCAACGACGCCTCGTGGTTCGGCCTGGTGGCGCCCAAGTCCACGCCGGCGGCGCAGGTGCAGCGCGTGCAGCAGGCCGTGGCCCAGGCCCTCCAGGAGCCGGCCGTGCGCGACCGCCTGGCGGCCCAGGGCCTGTACGCCTCGGGCACCTCGTCGGCGGACTTCTCCGCGCAGATCGTGCGCGAGATCGAGAAGATGAAGCAGGTGGCCGCCTATGCCAAGATCAAACTGGACTAAGTCTTTGCGAGCCTGCCTATGCAACCCGTGCTGAAACTGATCCACAGCCAGTACCTGCAGGCCGAGCCGGGCGCGGCCGGCGCGCCCGCGGTGGCGCCCGCGCGCATGCTGTCCAGCGCCCCGGGGCGCACGCCCCTGGTGCTGGACTCGCCGCACAGCGGCACGGTCTACCCCGAGGACTTCCGTGCCGCCCTGGCGCTGCCCGTGCTGCGCCGGGCCGAGGACACGCATGTGGAAAAGCTCTACGCCTTCGCCCCCGAGCTGGGCGTGGGCTGGGTGGAGGCGCATTTCCCGCGCATCTACCTGGACGCCAACCGCGACACCACCGAGGTGGACGCGACCATGATCGACGGCCCCTGGCCCGACCCGGTCACCACCGACCCCGTGGTGCTGCAGAAGGTGCGCCTGGGCAAGGGCCTGATCTGGAAGTTCACCGACGAGGGCGTGCCGATCTACGACCGCCCGCTCACCGTGCAGGAGGTGCAGGCGCGCATCGAGCGCTGCTGGCGGCCCTACCACGCGGCCGTGGCGCGCGCCATCGACGACGCCCACGCCCGCCACGGCTACAGCATCCACATCAACTGCCACTCCATGCCCGCCGTGGCCGCCAGCCACGCCACGCTGCACCCCGGGCTGGTGCATGCCGACTTCGTCGTGGGCGACCGCGACGGCACGACGGCCGACCCGGCGCTGTCGCAGCGCATCTGCGCCTTCCTGCGGGGGCGCGGCTACAGCGTGGACTACAACCACCCCTACAAGGGCGTGGAGCTGGTGCGCCGCTACGGCCGCCCGGCGCAGCAGCGCCACAGCATCCAGGTCGAGATCAACCGCAAGCTCTACATGAACGAGCAGACGCTGGCGATCGAGCAGGCCGGCTTCGACCGGCTGCGCACCGACCTGCGGGCGCTGGTCGAGCAACTGCTGGCCACCGACCCGCGCCGCTGAGCGCCGGGCCGGACGCGCCGCAATACCCGCGGGTGCCGCTAAGGTACCCATCCGCAAGGCCCGTCCTCCTGGACGGGCCTTTGTCGTTCCAAGGCGAGGTTGTCGACATAGTTTGCTATTAAATAAATAGCTGTTTGCGCTTGTGGATAAAGGCTTTGTGCCTGTTTTTGCTTGAAATCCACGTTGCGGCTGAGTCGGCTGCCGGCACGGGGAAGGGCGGCACATTCCCTTATGGAATAAGGTCAGTCGCAATGCTCATTGGTCAGCCCTCTACGGGATTACCAGAATGGCCCGTCACCCAGAACGAAACCAGAGGGAGCATTCCATGCAGCGTAGAGACATCCTGACCTTGGCCGCCGCGGGCGCCATTCCCGGCCTGGCCGGCGCGCAGAGCGCCGCCAGCACCCTGCGGCTGATCGTGCCCTTTCCGCAGGGCGGCGCCACCGACATCACGGCCCGCGTGCTGGCCGAGCCGCTGGCGCGCATCCTCGGCATGCCGGTGAAGGTGGAGAACCTGCCGGGCGCGGCCGGCGCCAAGGGCATGGAAACCGTGGCCAAGGCGGCGCAGGACGGCATGACGCTGGGCGTGGCCACGCTGTCCACGCACGGCGTGAACCCCGCCGTGTACAAGAAACTGGGCTACGACGCGGTCAAGGACTTCGCGGCGGTGACCGAGATCGTCAAGGCGCCCGGCGTGCTGGCCGTGCACCCCAGCGTGCCGGCGCAGAACTTCGAGCAGTTCATCAAGCTGCTCAAGGCCCAGCCGGGCAAGATCGCCTTCGCCACGCCGGGCGCGGGCACCATCGGCCACATGTGGGCCGAGCTGCTGCAAAGCACCACCGGCACCTCCATGAAGCATGTGCCCTACCGCGGCGCGGCGCCCGCCGTGGCCGACCTGCTGGAGGGCAAGGTGCAGGTGTACTGCGACCAGGTGGCCTCGTCGCTGCCGCATATCCAGGCGGGCAAGCTGCGCGCGCTGGCCGTGTCGTGGAACCAGCGCCTGACCGTGCTGCCCCAGGTGCCCACCTATGCCGAGCTGAGCCTGTTCGCCAACAACGACCCGTCGTGGTTCGGCCTGGTGGCGCCGGCCGGCACGCCCGCGGTGGTGGTCCGCGCCCGCCGCGACGCCGTGGCCCAGGCGCTGCAGGAGCCGGCCGTGCGCAAGGAACTGGCCAGCCAGGGACTGTTCCCGTCGGGCTCGCTGCCGCAGGAGTTCGGCGCCCAGATCCAGAAGGAAGTGGACAAGATGCGCCGCGTGAGCCGCTTCGCGCAGATCAGCCTGGACGCCTGACCCCGGCGCGCCGCGGCCGGGCCGCGCGCGCCCTCAGGCGCAGGGGCGCAGCGTCTTGCCGGCCAGGGCCGGCTGCAGCGCTCCGTCCAGGCGGCTGCGCAGCGCCTCGCTCACCGCTGGCAGGCGCAGCGTGAAGCCCGGCGCATCGGCGCGCTCCTGCACCACGCGGGCCGTGCGCACGCCCTGGTTGACCAGCAGGCCCAGGCCGCGCTGGGCGGCCTCTTCGGTGGAAAAACGCCCCAGCGACAGCCCCGGCTCCAGCGCCGCGCCCGGGCGGTCGTAGGCGATCTTGAGCGCGCGCAGCTCGCCGCGCTTCTTGGCCACGGCGTCCTCGTCGGCAAAGCGCCCCATGTAGACCATCCAGCGGCCGGAGATCGGCGTGGGCTCCAGGCTCCAGCTGTCCGCGGGCAGCTGGGCCGCGGCCAGGCGCAGGGCGTCGGCCTGGCGGGCGTCGAAGATGCCGGCCTGCAGGCAGGCCAGCGGCTCGCCGGGCGCCGCCGCCTGGGGCTGGCTGGCCGGTTCGCTGGCGGCCGATGCGCTGGCGGCCGATGCGCTGGCGGCCGGGGGCGGTGCGGCGCTGCTCTTACGTCCCTGGCCCTGGGGCAGCAGGCGCAGGTTCTGCGGTTCGATCTGCTGCTCCAGGCGCTGCGGCTCGGACTCGCTGGCCGGGCCCAGGCCCCAGTCGCGCAGCAGGCCCTGCGACCAGGCGTAGTAGCCGGCGTTGGCCAGCAGCAGAACCAGGACGGCGAGGCGCAGCATGGCGGGTGTCCTTCAGGCTGTCAGCGACGGGCCGGTGGGGCGCACGCTGATCTCGGAACTGGTGATGGTCTGCATGCCGCGCTCGGTGTGCACGAGCAGGGTGCCATCCTCGGTCACGCCATGGGCGGTGCCGCTGGTGCCGTCGCTCAGGGTCACGCTGCGCCCGTTCAGCAGATCGCGCTGCGCAAAGCGCGCCTGGAAGGGCGCGAAGCCATGCTCGGCAAAGCCCTGCAGGGCCTGCACCAGCGGGACGACCAGGCGCTGCAGGCTGCTGGCGGCGGTGAGCGTGGTGTCCACCTCGCGCAGGCAGGCGGGCGCGGTGGCCAGGCCCTGGGCCAGCACGGGCAGCACGTTCAGGCCGATGCCGATCACCACGTAGCGGCTCTGGCCGCCCTGGCCGGAGGGCGCGGCTGCGTCCTGCGGGCCGGAGAAGGTGGCCGTCTCCACCAGAATGCCGCCAAGCTTGCGCCCGTCGTGCAGCCACAGGTCGTTGGGCCACTTGAGCAGGATGCGCGGGCGGCCGCTGCCGACGGCGGGCAGCTCGGGCTGCAGGCTTTCGGCCACGCTGACGCCCACCGCCAGCGACAGGCCCGACCATTCGCGCGGCGCCAGCGGCAGGCCCAGCGAGAAGGTGAGCGCGGGCACCACGCCCGTGTCGCGGTAGGTGGCGGCACTGTGCCAGTCGCGGCCCAGGCGGCCGCGCCCGGCGGTCTGCTCCTCGGTCACCAGCAGCGTGGGCTCCAGCCGGCCGGCGCGCGCGCGGCGCATCAGCTCGCTGTTGGTGGAGTCGATGCTGGGCAGCACCTCCACGGTAAAGCCGGGCAGCAGCGGCGCCACGGCCTGCCAGATGGCCTCGGCGGGCCAGCGCACGGGGGTGTGGGCGGCGCTCACCGCGATGTACTCCTGCGGGCCTTGGCCTTCTTGGGTTTCTTGTCTGCCTTGTCGGCCTTGGGCTTCTTGGCAGCCTTGGCCGGCGGCAGCGGCAGGCCCGGCGGCGCCCAGCCGCGCTTGGGCGCCAGCAGCGTGCCGCGGCAGTTCTTGCTGCCGCACCAGCAGGGGTACTCGGCCTTGAGCTTCTTGGTGTAGCGCTCTTCGATGATCAGGCCGTAGTCGTAGTTCAGCTCCTCGCCGGCGGCGATGTTGCGCAGCGCGGTGATGAAGACGCGGCCGCCTTGCTCGTCGGCAAAGCAGTTGGGATTGCAGCTGTGGTTGATCCAGCGCGCCGAGTTGCCGCCGAACTTGGCGTCGATCACGCGGTCTTCATCCACATGGAAGTAAAAGGTATGGTTGGGCTGCGCCGGATCGTGCGGGTGCCGGTCCTGCGCCTCCTGCCAGCTGATGACCTCGCCCGTGTACTCGATGACGACCTCGCCCTCGGCGATGTCCTGCACGGCGAACACGCCCTTGCCATGCACACCCGAACGGCGGGTCTGGATGCGCCGACCCGGCAGAACTGCAGGGGCAACGGACGAAGCGGTGGGGGCCATGAAAAAACCTGTTAATTTGATTGTGTGCACACATGCGCACGTACGCGTACATGCGCGCGCATGTGGAGCGGATTGTAGAAGCGCTGGAAACAGGTGCTAAGGCGAAAGCGACCCACAAAATGACCAAGACCCTGGTAATTGCAGAAAAACCCTCGGTGGCGCAAGACATCGTGCGCGCCCTCACGCCCGTCGCGGGCAAGTTCGAGAAGCACGAGGACCACTTTGAAAACGACCGCTACGTCGTCACCAGCGCCGTGGGCCACCTGGTGGAAATCCAGGCGCCCGAGGAATTCGACGTCAAGCGCGGCAAGTGGAGCTTTGCCCACCTGCCGGTGATCCCGCCGTACTTCGACCTCAAGCCCGTGGACAAGACCAAGAGCCGCCTGAACGCGGTGGTCAAGCAGGCCAAGCGCAAGGACGTGACCGAGCTGGTGAACGCCTGTGACGCGGGCCGCGAGGGCGAGCTGATCTTCCGCCTGATCGAGCAGTACGCCGGCGGCGCCAAGGGCGCCCTGGGCAAGCCCGTGCACCGCCTGTGGCTGCAGAGCATGACGCCCCAGGCCATCCGCGACGGCTTCGACAACCTGCGCAGCGACGCGCAGATGCAGGGCCTGGCCCATGCTGCGCGCAGCCGCTCCGAGGCCGACTGGCTGGTCGGCATCAACGGCACGCGCGCCATGACGGCCTTCAACTCGCGCGACGGCGGCTTCTTCCTGACCACCGTGGGCCGCGTGCAGACGCCCACGCTGTCGCTGGTGGTGGAGCGCGAGGAAAAGATCCGCAAGTTCATCAGCCGCGACTACTGGGAAATCCACGCCGGGTTTCAGGCCGAGGCCGGCGAATACCTGGGCAAGTGGTTCGACCCGCAGTGGAAGAAGAGCGACGACCCCGAGGCCCGCGCCGACCGCCTGTGGAACAAGGCCGATGCCGACGCCATTGCCGCCGCCGTGCGCGGCAAGCCCGCCGCCGTCACCGAAGAAAGCAAGCCCACCACCCAGGCCAGCCCGCTGCTGTTCGACCTGACCAGCCTGCAGCGCGAGGCCAACGGCAAGTTCGGCTTCAGCGCCAAGACCACGCTGGCCCTGGCGCAAAGCCTGTACGAGCGCCACAAGGCCCTGACCTACCCGCGTACCGACTCGCGCGCCCTGCCCGAGGACTACCTGCCCGTGGCGAAGAACACCTTCGCCATGCTGGCCACCAGCGGCATGCGCCACCTGGCGCCGTTCGCCCAGCAGGCGCTGGACGACAACTACGTGCGCCCCACCAAGCGCGTGTTCGACAACAGCAAGGTCAGCGACCACTTCGCCATCATCCCCACCACGCAGGCGCCCAGCGGCCTGTCCGAGGCCGAGCAAAAGCTCTACGACCTGGTGGTGCGCCGCTTCATGGCCGTGTTTTTCCCCAGCGCCGAATACCAGGTCACCACCCGCATCAGCAAGGTGGAGCAGCACAGCTTCAAGACCGAGGGCAAGGTGCTGGTCAAGCCCGGCTGGCTGGCCATCTACGGCAAGGAAGCCGCCAACGAGGTGGAAGACGGCAAGGCCGGCGACAAGGGCCAGCCCCTGGTGGCCGTGAAGCCCGGCGAGATGACGCACACCGCGTTCGCCGACGCCAAGGGCCTGCGCACCAAGCCCCCCGCGCGCTACAGCGAAGCCACGCTGCTGGGCGCCATGGAAAGCGCCGGCAAGCAGGTGGAAGACGAGGAACTGCGCAGTGCCATGCAGGAAAAGGGCCTGGGCACGCCGGCCACGCGCGCGGCCATCATCGAAGGCCTGCTGACCGAAAAGTACATGCTGCGCGAGGGCCGCGAGCTGATCCCCACGGCCAAGGCCTTCCAGCTCATGACGCTGCTGCGCGGCCTGGATGTGCAGGAGCTGTGCCGCGCCGACCTCACGGGCGAATGGGAATACAAGCTGGCGCAGATGGAAAAGGGCCAGCTGAGCCGCGAGGCCTTCATGCAGCAGATCCAGGCCATGACCGAAAAGCTGGTCAAGAAGGCCAAGGAATACGACCGCGACACCATCCCCGGCGACTACGCCACGCTGTCGGCCCCATGCCCCAACTGCGGCGGCGTGGTCAAGGAAAACTACCGCCGCTACGCCTGCACTGGCGCGGCGGGCAGCGGCGAGGGCTGCGGCTTCTCGTTCACCAAGTCGCCCGCCGGCCGCACCTTCGAGACGGCCGAGGCCGAAGCCCTGCTGCGCGACCGCCGCATCGGCCCGCTGGAGGGCTTTCGCTCCAAGGCCGGCTGGCCGTTCACGGCCGAAGTCGCCATCGTGCGTGACGAAGAGGCGGGCAACCACAAGCTCGAATTCGACTTCGGCGACGACAAGGAAGACGAGTCCGGCGAACTGGTGGACTTTGGCAGCCAGGAAAGCCTGGGTAACTGCCCCGTCTGCGGCGCCCCCGTGTACGAGCACGGCAGCAACTACGTGTGCAGCAAGGCCGTGCCCACGGCGCAGCAGCCCACGCCCAGCTGCACCTTCAAGAGCGGCCAGATCATCCTGCAGCAACCCATCGAGCGCACGCAGATGACCAAGCTGCTGCACAGCGGCAAGACCGACCTGCTGGAAAAGTTCATCTCCAACCGCACGCGCCGCGCCTTCAAGGCCTTCCTGGTGTGGGACAAGGAGGCCGGCAAGGTCAACTTCGAGTTTGAGCAGCGCGAAAGCAAGTACCCGCCGCGCAAGACGGCTGCTGCGAAAACAGGAGCTGCTGGCGCAGCCAAGAAGGGCGCTGCAGCCAAAAAAGCCGCAAAACCCGCCGCCAAGACCGGCGCCACCGCTGCCGCCAAGACCCCGCGCAAGGCCAGCACCGCCGCCGGCAAGGCCCCCAGCGCCGCCCTGGCCGCCGTGATCGGCAGCGAACCCGTGACCCGCCCCGAGGCCGTGAAGAAGCTGTGGGACTACATCAAGTCCCACAACCTGCAGAACCCGGCAGACAAGCGCACCATCAATGCCGACGACAAGCTGCGCGCCGTCTTCGGCAAGGACAGCGCCGGCATGTTCGAGCTGGCGGGCCTGCTGGGCACGCACCTGGGCTGACGCCATGCTGAGCCGCGGCGAGCGCATCGCATGGGGCGGCCTGGCCGCCCTGGCCGTCGCGGGCGCCGCAGCCGCCTGGTGGACGGCCGACCGGTGGACACCCCACGCCGGCCCCTGGGCCGCGCAGGCCTGGCGCAAGATCACCCGCCCCGGCCCCGACACCCTGCCGCCGGGCCATGCCGGCCGGCCCGCGCCCGCCGCACAGGGCGCGGCCGCGGCCGCATCGGCCCCCCTGGTCCAGCCGCGCAAATGCGTCAAGAGCGGCCAGGTGACCTACACCGACCAGCCCTGCCCGCCGGGCAGCCGCGAGCTGGCGGTGGACGGGGCCGTGACCTCCTTGCCCGCGCGCTGAGCGGCAGCCGCCGCACGGCGGGCGCGGGCCGCCTGCGCCGGGATTGTCTGGCGTGCTATATATTCAATAGCTATTGGCGCTTACTGGGTAAGCGCTGCAGGCCATTTTGACCCTCAAAGCCCTGGCGCTTTACCGCCACTGCCCCCACGGCGCACCGGGGTTAACGTCAGTTTGAAATCAGTTTCGCCGCCTATAAGGTGTTTCGAGTTGAAACAGAGAGGGTGAGCGAGGGTGGCATGGCGACGTTGATTCCGTCCCTCGGCTCATGCGCGGGGCGCATGCAGTCGGGGGAGCGCAGACTGGCCGAGCGGCTGGAACAAAAGCTCGAAGACGACTATTGGCTGTGGTGGGACGTGCCCATCGGCCCCAAGCAGACGCGGCCCGACTTTGTGGTGCTGCACCCGCGCCGGGGCGCGCTGATCCTGGAGGTGAAGGACTGGCGCCTGGACACCATCCGCAGCGCCACGCGCGAGCGCTTCGAGATCGCACCCGACGGCCATCTCAAGGTCGTCATGAGCCCGCTGCAGCAGGCGCGGCACTGCGCCATCCAGGTGGTGAACGCGCTGGAGCGCGACCCGCAGCTTGTGCAGGGCGAAGGCCCCCACCAGGGCAAGCTGGCCTTCCCCTGGGGCCACGGCGTGGTCTTCACCAACATCACGCGCAAGCAGTTCGAGGGCGCCGGCCTGGATGCGGCCATTCCGCCGCACCTCGCCATCTGCAAGGACGAGATGGTCGAGAGCGTGGACGCCGAGGCCTTCCAGCAGCGGCTGTGGGCCATGTTCCCCCACAGCTTCGGCAAGGGCGCCATCACGCTGCCCCAGCTTGACCGCGTGCGCTGGATCCTGTTCCCCGAGGTGCGCGTGCCGCAGCAGCAAAGCCTGTTCGGCACGGGCGAAGAAGGCGACGACGAAGACGCCCGCCTGCCCGACATCATGCGCGTCATGGACCTGCAGCAAGAGCAGCTGGCCCGCAGCCTGGGCGACGGCCACCGCGTGATCCACGGCGTGGCGGGGTCGGGCAAGACCATGATCCTGGGCTACCGCGCCGAGCACCTGGCGCAAACGCAGACGCCCGGCAGCAAGCCCATCCTGATCCTTTGCTACAACGAGCCGCTGGCCGTGAAGCTGGCCGCCACCATGCAGGCCAAGGGGCTGGCGGAGCGCGTGCATGTGCGCCACTTCCACAAATGGTGCCGTGACCAGTTGGTGGCCTACCACCAGCTGCCCGACAACACGCGCGGCTGGCCCGTGGACAGGCTGATGCACGAGTTTGTGCAGCGCGTCATCACCGGCGTGGACGCGGGCCACATACCCGCCGGCCAGTACCACGCCATCCTCATCGACGAGGGGCATGACTTCGCGCCCGAATGGCTCAAGCTGGTCACGCAAATGGTGGACCCCACCACCAACAGCCTGCTGCTGCTGTACGACGACGCGCAAAGCATCTACGACCGCACGCAGAAAAAGACCTTCAGCCTGAAGAGCGTGGGCATACAGGCCCAGGGCCGCACCACCATCCTGAAGATCAACTACCGCAACACGCGGCAAATCCTGCAACTGGCCCACCGCATGGCGGGCGACATGCTGAAACCCGAAGACGCCGAGGGCGGTGACGACGGCATTCCCCTGCTGCAACCCCTGAGCTGCGGCCGCGAAGGCCCCGAGCCCATCGTCATCGACCTGCCCGCACTGCCCCAACGGGTAGCCCGCATGGCCGAACTGCTGGCCGACCAGCACGCCCAGGGCCACGCCTGGGGCGACATGGCCGTGCTGTGCCGGCACCACAAGGAAATGGACGAATGCTCCGCCGCCCTGGCGCGCAAGGGCCTGCCGCACCGGGTGCGCAAACGCTCAGGTGATTACCGGCCGGAAGAAGACGCCATCAAGGTGATGACCATGCATGCGAGCAAGGGGTTGGAGTGGCCGGTGGTGGCGGTGATGGCCGAGCGCGGCGTGGATGCAACGAAGGGTGCTGAAAACCAGGATGCGATGTTGGAGGCGCGGGTGGTTTATGTGGCGACGACGCGGGCTATGCAGAGATTATTGGTTCTATGAGTTTTGGATATGGAATTTATGGGTGATTTCGACCCCGAGCGATCTTTGCGGCAAGTGCTGAAAACGGCCATTCGGGATGCGACACATAGACTATGGTTTGTAATGGTACGTCACAAGTCTATTCCAAAAACTGACAGGCGCGAGCTAAAGGAAGGGCGGCGGGGTCATCACTATTTGTGAGTTGTGATTTATATCGAGGAAAAGCCGTAGGGCCAGTATTTAGTTCTCCCTTGCTCAGCTTGGATTGCGGATAATAAGCGTGGCACAGGGTTGTGTGATTTGTATTGTGTTATGCATTTGCATTCTTGAAGGAAAATAGATGAATTCACTCACTCTAAAAGACATTCCATTTGGAAGTACTGATGCAAAAAACGAGGTGCTCAGCGGTACGCCCGAGGAGGTCGCTCGATTTCTTTCCTCATATGTCACACCGCCGGCATTGAGGGTGGATAGGTTTTTGAAGCGTCAGAAGTATTATGTTTCTGGCTTGAAGGGGACTGGGAAGACAGCATTGCTTCGCTATATTTCTCTGATGCTCGAAAATGAAGGAAACTCATCTTCAAGTTTTGTTCTGTTTAAATCTGAAGTGGACGAGGATTTAAAGAAAGATTTCGCTAAGGCGGCGCGCGTTCAGGTGGTGGAGGAGAATAGTGACTTGCTGGAAGGTGATGATTTTGAGGCGGTTTGGCGTTGGTTTATATATAGAAAGATCGCATCTGCAATTCTGGAAAATGTTGCAAATCCATTTCAGGAAAACGCAAATATTGGAAAATTTGTAGCGCTTGTAAATTCGGAGACGCTTCCTCAAGGGAAAAAAATTAGTCTTATGCGATTGGTTCCAACAATCCGTAAAGGCAACATCGAAATAAGTCACTCGCCAAAGTTGGGGCTGGACTTCGATTGGGATGACAATGGGCGTGCCAAAGTGAATTTCAATGATTTGGTTCGCCGCGCCGATGATGCATTTAAAGAGCTTGATCCCGGCTTCGAAAGGTTGAATATATTTTTCGATGAGCTTGAGCTAAATTACGCCACAAGCAAGCAGTATCAACGCGACTCTCGCCTAGTACGAGACCTAATCGTATCAATCGAGAAGATCAACGCTATCGCTATAAAAAAATCATTTCCACTTTGCTTATATGCGGCCATACGCTCAGAAGTCTTGACCTCCGTGACTTCTCTTGGCAAGGAGATTAATAAGCCAATAGCAGATTTTGGAGTCTCTATCGTTTGGAATAGACCAGGCCTGAGTGCTGAGCAGCAGCCACTATTGAGTATTATAGAGCGGCGCATTAATAATGCTAGGATTGAGCATCAAATGGCTGAGCTGAACCCGGGTGATATTTGGGTTAAGTATTTCCCTCAGATAATTCATAAGAAGAATCCTCAAATATACATACTTCACAACTCTTGGTATAGGCCTAGAGATATTGTCCGGTTGCTTATCACGGTGCAAGATCAATACCCTGATGAGCAGACTTTCGGTGTCCAGGGGTTGGAGGCAGTTCGGAAAACATACTCAACATCCTCGTGGGTTGAATTAACGGAGGAGCTGAAAGTGAAATATAAACCAGAAGAAATTGATGGAATAAAATATCTATTCTATGGCTTTAGACAAATATCCTCGTTTGAGGAGCTGGCTGAAAGAGCGGAAAAAATAAAGAAGGATCACGGTGAAGTAAAAAGCTTGCTTGAGAGGATTCCGCTAAAGGATGTGCTAAAGGATTTGTATAGAATTGGCGTGATCGGAAATATCGATAAAATCGGAGATCGGATGAGATTTTCATTCCGTGGCGATGACGAAATTCTTTTTGAAGATAATATATTTGTACATAATGCATTAAGAGCTCATCTTTCAATTTGAAGGTGCTCGTTTGAGGTTGGCAGTAATGCGGATTATTTTTTGTGATTCGATGGTCTGTGTTTTTGTCTTTGCACTGCAGCGCTAGTTGGTCTTGGCATTGAGTGATCTATTTGCGATAATGCCGTCGGATATTTCTGGCTGATAAGGAGGTCGGCGTTATTTGGCGACCAGCAAGCCTGTTGCGGAGAATTGCGCCATCTACTTGGCGCGATTTTCCGAATCGCGCCAAATCCCGTTGCTTCAGATCCCATCAACTGCTACAGAGCCTGCATGCCATAAGGAGAAACGGGGCTTGACGGGGCTGTTGGCGCTGTACTCGGGTCTTCGCGCCAATGCTTTGCTATCGATAGCGTGTGGCGCTTGCTCCATGGGCGGCAGAGGCCATTTGAACCATGGTTGCCTGGCACACATGGCCCAGTGATCGCGCCAGTTGCTTGCCGCTTTCTGGCTCTTCATGGTCCGTGCATTGAAGGCTGCGGTTCGCAATTGAAGCCGCAATGTCTTGAATGCGCCCCATGGCTGACCCGCCCCCCCCAAAAGCGCACCACAGGCGCCGGCTGTCCACCGCGTGACCCGCAGCCACCCCCAGGGCCACTACGATACGGAGCCCACCATGCCCATGGTGGATTCACCCCACAGGAGACCGATCAACCATGTTCAGCCACGTCATGCTGGGTGCCAGCGACCTCGACAAATCCAAGCAGTTCTACGACGCCCTTCTGGGCGCTCTGGGCTGCAAGCCGGGCTTTACCGACCCCAAGAACCGCACCTTCTGGCGCCAGGCGGGCAACACCTTTGCCATCACCGCGCCCCTTAACGGCCAGCCGGCCTGCCATGGCAACGGCAGCACCATCGGCTTTGCGGCGCAGTCGCCCGAGCAGGCCGATGCCGCCCACGCCGCCGGCGTGGCCGCGGGTGGCGTGACCTGTGAAGACCCGCCGGGCTGGCGCGGCGAGCCCGGCGCCGGTGGCATGTACCTGGCCTACCTGCGCGACCCCGACGGCAACAAGCTGTGCCTGCTGCACCGCCCGCCCAAGGCGTGATGGCGTCTAAACTGCTTCATTATTAATAGCTATTGGCGCTTGATACATAAGCGCCACAAGCCTTTTTGGCCTTGAAAGACCTCGCCCGGCAGGGCGGGGCGTGATGCGGTAGCCTCGGTGCGTACATAACCACCATACGAGGAGACCGCTTCCCATGCCATCGCGCCGATTCCTGCTTGCCGCCGCCACCGCCAGCCTTGCGCTGGGCGCCGCTTCCCTGGCCCATGCGGCCTGGCCCGACAAACCCATCAAGCTCGTCGTGCCCTTCCCCGCGGGGCAGGCCACAGACATCTTCGCGCGCGCCCTGGCCGAGCCGCTGGGCCAGCGCCTGGGCCAGCCCGTGGTGGTGGAGAACAAGGGCGGCGCGGGCAGCAACATCGGCAGCGATTTCGTGGTGCGCTCCACGCCCGACGGCTACACGCTGCTGGTGGCGGGCAGCGCCATGGCGGTGAACCAGACGCTGTACAAGAAGGTGGGGTTCGACCCCACCAAGGACCTGGTGGGCATCTCGCTCATTGCCAAGGTGCCGCTGATCTTCCTGGCCCACCCGGCGTCGGGCATCGCCAGCATGGGGCAGCTCATAGACCGGGCGCGCGCCGCGCCGGGGCAGCTCAACTACGCCAGCGCGGGCATCGGCGGCACGCAGCACCTGTCGGGCGAGATGATGAAGGCGCGCGCCCAGGTGTTCATCACCCACATTCCGTACCGCGGCAGCGGCCCGGCGCAGGCCGACTTTCTGGGCGGGCAGGTGCCGCTGATGGTGGATTCGGTCACCGCCGCGCTGCCCCACATCCAGGCGCGCCGCGCCGTGCCGCTGGCCGTCACGTCGGCCCAGCGCTCGTCGCTGCTGCCCGATGTGCCCACCGTGCGCGAGAGCGGCCTGCCCGCGCTGCGCGACTTCGAGGCCGTGGGCTGGCTGGGCCTGATGGCGCCCAAGGGCACGCCGCCCGAGGTGGTGCAGCGCCTGAACCGCGAGGTGACCGAGCTGCTGCGCGGCGAGGCGCTGGCGCGCTTCATCCGCGAGCGCGGCTCCGAGCCCGCGCCCACCACGGGCCCCGAGTTCGACCGCTTCATTGCCAGCGAAATCCGCCAGTGGGGCGCGGCCGTGAAGGCCTCGGGCGCCTCGGTGGATTGAGCCACCCTTTGCCCGATTCGCAACCGTTTTTTTTGTGGAGCCCTGATGACGACCCCTGCCCATCCGATCACCGCCCATCCCATCGCCGCCAAGTGGCCCGCCAAGCACCCCGACCGCCTGCAGCTGTATTCGCTGGCCACGCCCAACGGCGTGAAGGTGTCCATTGCGCTCGAAGAGATGCAGCTGCCCTACGAGGCGCATCTGGTGAGCTTCGAGACCAACGACCAGTTCTCGCCCGCGTTCCTGGCGCTCAACCCCAACAACAAGATTCCGGCCATCCTCGACCCCAACGGCCCGGGCGGCCAGCCGCTGGCGCTGTTCGAGTCGGGCGCCATCCTCATCTACCTGGCCGAGAAGACGGGCCAGTTTCTGCCGCAGGACGCCGCCGCGCGCTATGAAACGCTGCAGTGGCTGATGTGGCAGATGGGCGGCGTGGGGCCCATGTTTGGCCAGCTCGGCTTCTTCCACAAGTTCGCCGGCAAGGACTACGAGGACAAGCGCCCGCGTGATCGCTATGTGGCCGAATCCAAGCGCCTGCTGGGCGTGCTGGAGCAGCGCCTGGCGGGCCGCGACTGGATCATGGGCGACACGTACACCATCGCCGACATGGCCGTGTTCCCCTGGGTGCGCAACCTGGTGGGCTTCTACGGCGCGGGCGATCTGGTGGGCTTTGACGCCTTCCCCAACATCCAGCGCGTGCTGGCCGCCTTCGTGGCGCGCCCCGCCGTGCAGCGGGGGCTGGAGGTGCCGGCGCGCGGGTGATTGGGCATCAAAACAGGCTATAGCGCTTATCCAGTAAGCGCTAGTAGCTATGCTTTTGATACCTCCACCAGCGCATCGACCACCACAGCGCCTTCGCCCGCGGCGCCCACCATCACCGGGTTGAGGTCCAGCGACGCGATGGCGCCGCGCGCGCCCGCAATCACCCGGCCCACGGCCACGGCGATGTCCGACAGGGCCTGCGTGTCCAGCGGCGGGTCGCCGCGCACGCCGCCCAGCAGCGGCGCCATGCGCAGCGTGCGCAGCGCGGCCTGCACGTCCTGCGCGGAAAAGGGCGGCAGCAGCACGGCGCAGTCCTTGAGCGCCTCCACGTACTTGCCGCCGTCGCCCACCACCACCACGGGGCCGAAGACCGGGTCCATGCGCGCGCCCACCATGAACTCGTGCCGGCCCTTGCGCGTGGCCGCCACGATCACGCCGTCGCGCTGCACGCCCATGGCGTCCATCTGGGCCCAGAAGCGCTCGAACAGCTCGCCGGCCTGCTCGCGCGTCTGCACATTCAGCGCCACCAGGCCGTGCTCGGACTTGTGCGGCACCTCGGCCGAGCAGGCCTTGACCACGGCGGGCGCGCCGATGGCGTCGAACGCCGCGCGCGCCTCATCCGCCGTGCGGCACAGGTGCATGGGCACGGTGGGCACGCCGTGGCGCGCCAGCAGGCCCAGGCTGTCCACCTCGTTCAAAAAGCCCTGGGCGCCGGCGGGTGCCTGCACGTCGGGCAGCGCGGGCCAGGTCGTGCGCGGCTGGCGCATCAGCGCCGTGTGGCCGGCCACCTGGGCCAGCACGGCGATGGCCTCGCCCTCGTTGGGGAAGGTGGCGATGCCGTGGGCGCGAAACGGCGCGGCCACGCCCTCCTGCCAGGCGGCCACGGCCACGGGCTTGGCGGCGGCGGTCTCGAAGGCGGCGGCGTCGCGCGCGAACCGCTCCACGTCGTAGCCCGCGCCGGCCACGGGAATGTTGATGAAGAACAGGTCGGCGGCCGGGTCCTGCGCCACGGCCGGCAGCACGTCGCCGAACAGGCCGCTGTTGGACAGCAGGGCGGCGGTCACGTCGATGGGGTTGCTGGTGGTGGCAAAGCCCGGCAGCTTGGCGGCCACGGCGGCCTGCGTGCCGGCGCCCAGCTCGGCCAGCGGCAGGCCGGCGTCCTCGGCGGCGTCGGCGCCCATCACGCAGCTGGCGCCCGAGTTGCTGATCACTACCAGCCGCCGCCCCTCGGGCCGCCAGCCCTTCAGGTAGGCCTGGGCGGCGCGCGCCTGCTCGTGCGGGTCGCGCACGCGCCAGATGCCGTGGTGTTTGAAGAAGGCGTCCACCGTGCGGTCCTCGTTGGCCAGCGCGCCGGTGTGCGACGACGCGGCCTTCTGCCCGCTGGCCGACCGCCCGGCCTTCACTGCCACGATGGGCAGGTCGCGCTCGCGCGCATAGGCGGCGGTGGCGGCCAGCATGTCGGGGTTGGCGATGTTCTCCAGGTACAGCAGCAGCAGCTTCACGTCGGGGTCGTGGGCCACGGCCCAGGCCATCTCGGCGGCGGTCACGTCGGCCTCGTTGCCCGTGGCGTGCACATGGCGCACGCCCAGGCCGCGCCCGCGCAGCAGGCCGTAGGCCATGGCGCTCATGCCGCCGCTCTGGCTCACGATGCCCACGGGGCCGTCCATGGGCGGCACCTCGATGAACATGGTGGAAAAGCCGGCGATGGCGCCCGTGCCGAAGTTGGCCAGGCCCTGCGTGTTGGGGCCGTACAGGCGCATGCCGGCGGCGCGCGCCTTGGCCACCATGTGGTCCTGCAGCTCGCGCCCGGCGGGGCCCGTCTCGCCGAAGCCCGAGGCGATCACCACCGCCGCCTTCACGCCGCGCGCGGCGCAGTCCTCCACGGCGGCCACGGTCTTGTCGCCGCCCACCACCACCAGGGCCAGTTCGGGCACCTCGGGCAGGGCGGCCAGCGAGGCATAGGCCTTGTGGCCCTGGATCTCCTCGCGCGCCGGGTTCACCGGATAGACCGCGCCCTGGTAGCCGTGGCGCTGCATGTAGTAGATGGGCCGGCCGCCGATCTTGTGGATGTTCTCGGACGCGCCAATGATGGCGACCGAGCGCGGGTTGAGGGCAGAGGTAAGAAGGTCTTGCATTGCAGTGAGAGGTGTTTCAGTTGTCCATGGCCATCGCGCGCAACCCGTGAACCGGCGCAACCCAGGCGAGAGCTGCCGTGCAAGGGCCGCCCCGCCGCACTGGCGGCGTCCCCCTTCCAGGGGGAAGGCGCGAAGCGCCTCAGGGGGTTAGTCGATCTTTGCCCCCGAGGCCTTGACCACCTTGCCCCACTTGTCCACCTCGGCCTGCAGGAAGCCGGCGTAGGCGGCGGGCGCGCTCCAGGCGGCGGCGAAGCCCTGGGCCTCGAAGCGCTGCTTCACCTCGGGGTTGTCCAGCACCTTCTTCAGCTCGGCGTTCAGGCGCTCCACCACCTCCTTGGGCGTGCCGGCCGGCGCCAGCAGGCCGTTCCAGGCAATGGCCTCGTAGCCGGGCAGGCCCGACTCGGCCACCGTGGGAATGTCCGGCGCGCTGGGCGAGCGCTGGCTGCTGGTGACGGCCAGCGCCTTGAGCTTGCCGGCCTTCACATGCGGCATGGACGAGAGCATGGTGTCGAACATCAGATCCGCCTGGCCGCCCATCACGTCGGTGAGCGCGGGTGCGCTGCCCTTGTAGGGCACATGGGTCATCTTCACGCCGGCCATGGCGCTGAACAGCTCGGCCGACAGGTGCGTGGACTGGCCGTTGCCCGAAGACGCGAAGTTCAGCCCGCCGGTCTTGCTCTTGGCCAGGGCGATCAGCTCCTTCACGTTGTTGGCGGGCGTGGCCGGGCTGGTCACGATCACCAGCGGGCCGCTGGTGAGCTGCGACACGGGCGCGAAGTCCTTGGTCAGCGAGTAGTTGAGCTTGGCGAACAGCGAGGGGTTGATGGCGTGCGCCGTGGTGGCCACCACCAGCGTGTAGCCGTCGGGCGCGCTGCGGGCCACGGCCTCGGCGCCGATGTTGGCGCCCGCGCCGGGGCGGTTGTCGATCACGAAGGGCTGGCCCAGCTGCTCCTGCAGCTTTTGCGCCACCACGCGCGCCACGATGTCGGTGGGGCCGCCGGGCGGGTAGGGCACGACCAGCTTCACGGGCTTGTTGGGGTAGTCGCCGGCCCAGGCGAAGGGCGCGGCCGCGGCGCACAGCGCGGCGCAGGCCAGGCCCACGACATGGCGGCGGGCGGTGGTGGAAGTACGGGGCATGCTTGTCTCCTGTCTTTATGGTTGGAAAAGGGACGGGTCGGGGTCAACCGGCCGGTGCAAAGCGCAGCAGCGGCCGGCCCAGGTGCGCGAAGAAGCCGGCGCGCACGCGCTCGCCGATCTGCACGCCGGGGGCCGCGTGGCCCATGAGGCGCGGGCCCTCGTCCAGCTCCACGATCACCAGCGTGTAGGGCGCCAGCGGCCGGAAGTCGTCCGAGGGCGCGCGCGCCACCACCGTGGCGGCGCGCACGGTGGCCGTGCCCGCGGCGTCCTGCCAGTCCAGGCGCTCGTGGCCGCAGCGCTGGCAGGCGTAGCGCGCCAGGGTCTGGGCCTGGCCGCAGGCGGCGCAGCGTTGAAAGCGCACCACGCCCGCGCGCAGGCCGTCGTTGAAGGGGGTTGCCAGCGAGGTCATGGGGTTCAGCCTTCCCTGGAAAGAATCAGGCTCACGTGGGACGACATCACGCCCCCGTCGGCATGGATGAAGGCGCGGCGCGGCGCGCGGATCTGGCGCTCGCCGGCCTGGCCCGTCATCTGGCGCCAGGCCTCCACGGCGTGGGCCATGCCGCCGGCCACGCCGCAGTGGCCGAACGACAGCAGGCCGCCGTGCGTGTTCAGCGGCAGCGCGCCCGTGGCCGCGAAGTCGCCCGCGCGGGCCCGCGCGGCGGCGCCGCCGCGCGGCGCGAAGCCGATCTCTTCGAGCAGCATCACCAGCGTGATCGTGAACGAGTCGTAGATGCCCAGGTAGTCGATGTCGGCGTGGGTCAGGCCGGCCTCGGCGAAGGCCTGCTGCGCCGCCTCGGCCGCGCCGCACCGCAGCACGTCGGCCATGGCCGTGAGGTGCTGGTGGCGGTGCGCCTGGCCCGCTCCCGCCATGCGCACGGCGGGGTGCGGGCCCGCGTCGGCGGACACCACCAGCGCCATGGCGCCGTCCGATATCGGGCAGCAGTCCAGCAGCGACAGCGGCGCGGCGATGGGCTTGGCGGCCAGCACCTCGGCGTGGCTGATGGGCGTGCGCAGGTGCGCCTCGGGGTGGCGCGCGGCGTTGGCGCGCATGAGCACGGCGAACTCGGCCAGGTCGGCGCTGGTGACGCCCGTGCGGTGCATGTATTCCGACGCCATCAGCGCGTAGTACGCGGGCACGCTGGCACCGTTGGGCACCTCGAAGTCGGCGTCGCCCACCTGGGCCAGGGTCTGGATGGAGCTGTCGCGCGACTGGCCCGTGAGGCGGTTCTCGCCCGCCACCACCAGCACGTTGCGGCAGCGGCCCGACTGCACCAGCTCGCGCGCCGCCATCAGCATGGCCGCGCCCGTGGCGCCGCCCAACTGCATGCCGTGCGCGTAGCGCGGCGCCAGGCCGAAGCGTTCGCACAGCAGCGTGGACAGCATCAGGTGCGGCAGCGTGGTGGCGTAGCCGCACAGCACGCCGTCGATGTCGGCGCGCGCAAGCTGCGCGCTTGCCAGGGCCTGGCCGGCCGCGTCGGCCATCAGGTCCAGTGCGCCGCGGCCCTCGTGGCGGCCGAAGGCGGTGCTGCCCGCGCCGCGCAGGTGGGCGGGGAGGGGTGAATTCATCGCAGGTTCTCCTTGGAATGGCCCGGCGCCGGGCGCGGGCGGGTGCGCATGGCCTCGGCCCAGCGCACCTGGCAGACGGTGGATTCGTGCAGCAGCGCCTGGGCCAGCGCCGCCTCGCGCGAGAGGATGCGTTCGTTCAGCGCCGCAATGCTCAGCGCCGCCACGGGGCGGCCCTCGGGGTCGAGGATGGGCACGGCGATGCCGCCCATGCGCTCCACCACCACGTCCAGCAGCAGCACGTAGCCGCGCGCCCGCGCGTCGGCGATGCGCTCGCGCAGCAGCGCGGGCGTGAGGCGCGGGTAGCGGCTCATCTGGCCGGACAGAATCTCCAGCGCCGCCTCGCGCTCGGCCTCGGGCATCCAGGCCAGCAGCGCCAGGCTGCCCGCGCCCGCGCCCAGCGGGCGGCGGCTGCCCACGCGCAGGTAGTTGGCGCGGATGGCGTAGGTGCCTTCCTCCACGTCGATGCACAGCGACTCCACGCCGCTGGGCAGCGACAGCACCACGCTGTCCTCGAACTTGCCCACCAGCCGCAGCAGGCTGGGGCGCGCCAGCGGGCGCGGGTCGAAGCGCCGCAGCGCCGCGGCGCCCAGCACCATCAGCTCGGGCCCGAGCGAGAACTGCTTGCTCTGCGCGTCGCGCATCACGAAGCCGTCGCGCACCATCACCTCCAGCAGGCGCAGCGCCGTGGCCTTGTCTAGGTCGGCCGCGGCCGCGATGTCGGTCAGCCGCGCGTTGCCGCCCTCCGACATCACCCGCAGCACGCGCATGGCGCGCTCCACGGTGGACGTGCTGCCGCCGGGCGTGTGGTTCACCACGGCTTTGGGACGGGAGGCGGGAGGCATGGGGGTTGTTTCTTTGGGTGAAACGTTTGTTGGCATGAAATTTAGGCCTGTGCAGTGGTGGTGGTCAAAATCCGCAATTGAAATTTCAACCAATAAAACACTTGCCGCGCAATCCCAGGGCTTACCCTGAGAAACCCGGTGCCGCAGCGCCCGCCCGGGCTTGCGGGACAATGCGCGGCTTGCCCGCCCACCGCGGCCCCGCCCGGGCGACCGCGCCCCCTTCGCCGCCTGCTCCAATGCCCCATGCCGTTTCCCTGCTGCGCGCCGCGCGCCTGGCCCGCAGCGCCAAGCCCTTCCTGGCGCGCGGCGGCTCGCGCCGCGAGCGCTGCGCCGGCTGCCGCCTGCCGCTGGAGCACTGCATGTGCCCGCTGCGCCCGCAGGCCGCCACGCGCGCCGGCGTGTGCCTGCTGATGGCCGACACCGAGCCGCTCAAGCCCAGCAACACCGGCTGGCTGATCGCCGACGTGGTGCCCGACACCTTTGCCTTCGGCTGGGCCCGCACCGAGGTCGACCCGGCGCTGCTGGCCCTGCTGGCCGACCCGCAGTGGCAGCCCTACGTGGTGTTCCCCGGCGAGTTCGTCGACCCCGCGCGCTTGGTGCATGCGCCGCTCGCGCCGGTGCCGCCCGCGCCGCCGGCCGCCGCCGCGGCCCGGCGCCCGCTGTTCGTGCTGCTGGACGCCACCTGGCCCGAGGCGCGCAAGATGTTCCGCAAAAGCCCCTACCTGGACCGCTTTCCGGTGCTCAGCCTGGAAAGCGGCGCGGTGTCGCGCTACCGGCTGCGCCGCTCCACGCGCAGCGACCACTTCTGCACCTCCGAGGTCGCGGCCCTGTGCCTGGAGCAGGCCGGCGAGGCGCGCGCGGCCGCGCTGCTGCAGGCCTGGCTGGACGTGTTCAGCGAGCGCTACCTGCAGGCCAAGAACCAGCGCCCCCCCGACCCGGACAGCGCCGTGCACCAGCGGCTGCGCGCGCTGGGCTGACACAGCGGGTTGCAGCGCCGCCCGCGCGGGCCCGCACAATGGGGTCTCTCACCCCGCACCGCCATGCAACGCCGAACCCTTCTTGCCACCCTGGCCGCCGCCTGCACCCTCGCCGCGCTGGCGGGCTGCGCCAGCGCGCAGCCCAGCTACACCATCAGCGCCGCGCAGCTGCAGCAGGCGCTGGCCAAGCGCTTTCCGCGCAGCTACCCGGTGGCGGGCCTGCTCGATCTGCAGCTGCAGCAGCCGCGCCTGACCCTGCTGCCCGAGCGCAACCAGCTCAACGCCGTGCTGGACCTGGCGGCCACCGGCCCGCTGCTGCAGGCGCGGCGGTACACGGGCGCGTTCGACGTGGACTTCGGCCTGCGCTACGAACCCTCGGACCACAGCATCCGCGCGCACAACCTGCGCGTGAACGCGCTGCGCCTGGACGGCCTGCAGCCCCCCGCGGCCGCGCTGCTGCAGCGCTACGGCCAGCAACTGGCCGACCAGTCGCTGCGCGAGGTGGTGCTGCACCAGCTGACCGGCGCCGACCTGGCGCTGGCCGACGGCCTGGGCGTGCAGCCCCAGAGCATCACCGTCACGCCCCGGGGCTTGGTGGTGCGCCTGGGGGGCCAGTCCGCGCCTTGATGCTATCGTATTGATAGCTTATTGCGCTTGCCTGTAGGGCGTTTTAGCCACTTTTGATGGTGATTTGCGGCGCTGCGCGGTGTCGGTACGCGCAAGCCCGCCGCAGCGGCGGGCGCACGGCGGCGGGCCCGCAAATTACCCAATTTCAGGGATACCCAAGGGGCGCCGGCGTGGGTAGCCTGCGGGGTTTCTTACTTCTGACACCCCTGGTAACTATTGCCATGCTCCATCACATGAACGCCCCTCCCACCACCTGGCTGGCCCGCTGGCTGCTGGCCCTGTTGCTGCTGTGGGGGCTGGGCGCGGCGCCGCGGGCCTGGGCGGCCGATGCGTGGCAGCCTACCGGTGGGCCGTCCGGGGGGACTGTCACTGCCTTGGCCATCGACCGGGCGGCGCCCTCGACGCTGTTTGCGGGCACTGGGGGCAGCGGCGTTTTCAAGAGCCTGGACGGCGGCGCCACCTGGGTCGCGGCCAGCAGCGGGCTGGACAACCTGGATGTGCGTTCCCTGGCGCTGCATAGCGATGGGCAGACGCTGTTCGCGGGCACTGCGCACGGCGGCGTTTACAAGAGCCTGGACGGCGGCGCCACCTGGGCCGCGGCCAACAGCGGGCTGGGCAACCTGGATGTGCGGGCCCTGGCGCTGCATAGCGATGGGCAGACGCTGTTCGCGGGCACTTGGGGCGGCGGCGTTTACAAGAGCCTGGACGGCGGCGCCACCTGGGCCGCGGC
>NZ_JCANUL010000002.1:246092-517089 GCF_059568935.1 Diaphorobacter oryzae DSM 22780
GGCCCTGGCGCTGCATAGCGATGGGCAGACGCTGTTCGCGGGCACGCAGTACCGCAGTGTCTTCAAGAGCACCAACGGCGCGCTCTCCAGCGAGACGCGTCTGCGGGGCCTGGTGCTGCAGGCGGGGGGCGCGCCGGTGGTTCTGTCGCCTGCGTTCGACCCGGGTACGGTCACCTATGCGGCCACGGTCGGCGGCACCGCGCTCACGCTCACACCCACGGCCTGGGTGGGGGACCAGGTCCTGTCCGCCAGCGTCAACGGTGCACCCGTGCCCGTGACCAGCGGCAGCGCAACGGCCCCCCACACGTTGAACCCGGGCAGCAATACCGTGCAGGTGGTGGTGGCGCCGGGCGACGGCGTCGCCGCGCCGCGCACCTATACCGTCACCGTCGTCGCGCAGGCCCAGCCCACGCTGACCCTGGCGCGGACGGCGGGCGGCAACCCCAGCGCGCATGGCGCCAGCGTGGGCTTCACCGCCACGCTGGCGGGCGGCAGCAGCCCCACGGGCACCGTCACCTTCCGGGACGGCGCCACCGTGCTGTGCACCGTGGCCGCGTCGCCCTACACCTGCACCACGGCCGCGCTGGCGCTGGGCGCGCACACCATCACCGCCAGTTATGCGGGCGATGCCCACAATGCCGCCGCCACGTCTGGCGCGCTGGCCCACAGCGTGGCCAAGGCCCAGCCTACGCTGGCCCTGGCGGTGGGTGGCAGCAATCCCAGCGCACCAGGCGCCAGCGTGAGCTTCACCGCCACGCTGGCGGGCGGCAGCAGCCCCACGGGCAGCGTCACCTTCCTGGATGGCGCTACCGTGCTGTGCACCGTGGCCGCGCCGCCCTACACCTGCACCACGGCCGCGCTGGCGCTGGGCGCGCACACCATCACCGCCAGCTATGCGGGCGACGCCCACAATGCCGCCGCCACGTCTGGCGCGCTGGCCCACACCGTGGGCCACGCGGTCCAGGCGCCCGTGGCCGTGCCCACGCTGGGTGCGTGGGGCGTGTGGCTGCTGTCCTGGCTGGCGGCCGTGCTGGGCATGCGCCGGCTGCGGCCGGCACGCGCGGGGGCGGGGGCGCCAAGGCGCACATGAGGGCGCGATGGCCGCCTGTCCTACGCGGCGGCGGCGGTGTGGCGGGTACAAAGGCCGTACCTGTCACATAGCCCAACCACGCAACGCACCATGACCCCAGCCACGCCCGCCACCGCCCCCCGCGTTTCCTCGTCCTCTCCGGTGGTGGTGATCACCGGCGCCTCCAGCGGCATTGGCCACGCCACGGCGCTGGCCTTTGCGCGGCGCGGCGCGCGTCTGGTGCTGGCGGCGCGCAATGCCGACACGCTGGCGCCCGTGGCCCTGGGCTGCCGCGCCGAGGGCGGGCAGGCGCTGGGCATTCCCACCGACGTCACCGACGCCGAGGCCGTGCAGGCGCTGGCCGACCGGGCGGTGCGCCACTTCGGGCGCATCGACGTGTGGGTGAACGCCGTGGGCGTGGGGGCGCTGGGGCGCTTCGACGGCGTGCCGCTGGCGGCGCACCGCCGCGTGGTCGAGGCCAATCTGCTGGGCCATCTGCACGGCGCGCACGCGGCGCTCACGCGCTTTCGCGCCCAGGGCCACGGCCTGCTGGTGAACCTGATTTCGCTGGGCGGCTGGGTGCCCACGCCCTATGCCGCGGCCTACACGGCCAGCAAGTTCGGGCTGCGCGGGCTGTCCGAGAGCCTGCGCGCCGAGGTGGCCGACCTGCCGCGCGTGCATGTGTGCGACGTGGCGCCCACCATGGTCGACACGCCCGGCCTGCAGCATGGCGCCAACTACACGGGCCGGCGCATTCGCCCGCCCCTGCCCATGGTGGACCCGCGCGCCGTGGCCCAGGCCATCGTGGACCTGGCCGACGCCCCGCAGCCGCGCGCCGTGACCTGGCTGGGCCTGGGCGCGCTGCCCGGGCGGGTGGCCCATGCCGTCGCGCCCGAGTGCACGGGCCGCGCCCTGCGCTGGCTCAGCGACCAGGGGCTGCGCCGCGCCGGCCCCGCGCCGGTCAGCGAGGGCAATCTGTTTCGCCCCTCGCGCCAGACCACGATCGACGGCGGCCACCGCCAGCGCATGGCGGGCTCGGCGGGGCTGGTGGCGCTGCTGGGCGCCGTGGGCCTGGCGGCGGGCTGGTGGCTGGGAAGGCAACGGCGCTGAAGGGCGCGGAGGGGGTGTTGATTGCTCCTGTTTTAATAGCTTGTTGCGTTTGATAGGTGGGCGTTTGAGGCCTGTTTGATCCGGTGTTACCAGGCCCCGGCGTTTTCCTACAGCCGGTGCGTGCGCGCCTGCCTACGATGGAGGGTGGCCTCTCAACCCGCCAAGGAAGCTGCCATGTCCACCACCCGCCACAGCCCGGGCCGCGCCGACATGGCGCCGCCGTTGTCGCCCGAGACCCACCCCGGCCACACCTTCACCCTCTATGCCGCGCAGGGGCGCGTGTACGCGCGCAATGTGCGCGACAAGCTCATCGACCTGGGTGCGCTGACGCGGCAGGCGCAGGGCTGGGCCTACCGGCTCGACGGCGATGGCCGGGCGGGCGCGGCGGGCTTCGGCGATGCCGAGCAGGCGCTGGCGGACATCGCCGCCACCGTCAATTATTTCTACCTCGACGGGCAGTTCACCGCGCTGCAGGACCTGGGCGAGGCGCTGCGCACCGACGTGCAGGACGCCACGCAGATCCTGGTCACGCTGGACCCGCGCGGCCAGGGTGGTCCCGCCATCAGCGCCGACGTGTAGGCGGCTGTAGCACGGCTGTCCCGTTGTCTTCCATGTTCCACGCACCACTGACAGGAGCACGCAATGAAAGTCCAGTCCTACCTGATGTTCGACGGCCGCTGCGAGGAGGCCCTGGCGTTCTACGCCCAGGCCCTGGGCGCACAGACCCGGATGCTGATGCGCGTCAAGGACAGCCCCGAGCCCCCCGGGGGCGAATGCGCGCCAGCGGGCGGCGTGCCCGGCGACAAGATCCTGCATGCCGCGCTGAGCATCGGCGACACGGTGGTCATGGCGTCGGACGGGATGTGCGGCGGCAGTCCGGTGTTCCAGGGCATCTCGCTGGCGCTGTCGGTGGCGAACGAGGCCGAGGCGCGCAGCCGCTTCGATGCGCTGGCCGACGGCGGCACGGTGGTCGCGCCGCTGGCCAAGACGTTTTTCTCCCCCGCGTTCGGCATGGTCAACGACCGCTTCGGCGTGTCGTGGCTGGTGGTGACCGACACCGCCTGAACGCCCTTTCGCCTGCAGCACGGTCGAGCGCAGTGCACACAGGAGGCTCCATGATCGACTCACCGCAGATCATCGACATCCGCCCCGCGCGCATCACGGCCGTGATCCATTTGTGCTGCACGTGCGAGGAGATCCGCTGCGCCCTGGGCCGCGGCGTGCGCGAGCTGCTCGACAGCATCAAGGACCAGGGTGCCGAGGCCGTGGGGCCGCTGTTCATCCACCACCTGCGCCGGCCCACCGACAGCTTCGACCTGGAGATCGGCATTCCCGTGGACAAGCCGGTGCACCCGGCGGGCCGCATGCACCCCGGCGAATGGCCCGCCATGCGCGTGGCCCGCACCATGCACCGCGGCCGCTACGAGGAGCTGCCCCAGGCCTGGGGCACGCTGCGCGACTGGATAGCGGCGCAGCGCCTGGTCACCACCGGCGACCTGTGGGAGTGCTACATCACCGGTCCCGAAACCGGCTCGGACGCCAGCGCCTGGCGCACCGAGCTTAACCAGCCGCTGTGCGGCTAGCCGCACACGGCCGTTCGCAACCGACCGCCACCCCGCGCCGGCGCGGGGCCGTGCGGTCTTTCATGCACTGCATGCAGGAGTGACACCATGCAAGCCGAACCCCAGGAACAACATCGCTGGCTGGCCCAGCTCGTGGGCGACTGGCGCTTCGAATCCGAGGCCCCGGCGGGGCAGGGCGAGCCCCCTTGCCAGTCCAGCGGCACCGAGCGCGTGCGCCCGCTGGGCGCGCTGTGGATTCTGTGCGAAGGCGAGGGCGACATGCCCGGCGGCGGCATGGCACGGATGCTCATGACGCTGGGCTACGACCCCGGGCGCGGCGTCTTCGTGGGCAACTGGATCGGCTCGATGATGACCCACATGTGGATCTACGAAGGCAGGCTGGATGCCGGGCAGCGCGTGCTCACGCTCGACACCACGGGCCCCAGCTTCAAGGGCGACGGCCAGACGGCGCGCTACCGCGACGTCATTACCCTGGTGGGGCAGGACGAGCGCACGCTCACCTCCTTCAGCCTGCAGGAGGATGGCAGCTGGCACCAGTTCATGACCACCACCTACCGCCGGCAGGCGTCTTGACGAACCTGCCCGGCATGCCCTGCGTGCGGAGGTGGGCGCGGGTACTGTGGTTCGCCGACAATGCGGTCCTGCAGCGGCGGGACCGCCCGCCGCGTCTCTTGAATCCTTGCCATGAACATCACCAAAGACACCGCCGTCACGCTGAGCTACAAGCTCACCGACCCCACCACCGGCCAGCCGCTCGACTCCGGCCATGTGGCCTACCTGCACGGCGGCTACGAGAACATCTTCCCCAAGGTCGAGGCCGCGCTGGAAGGCCAGGCCGCGGGCCATGCCGCCACGGTGGACCTGGCCGTGGCGGACGCCTTCGGCGAGCGCGACGAGAGCCTGGTGCGCACCATCCCCAAGAGCGAGTTCCCGCCCGGCGTGAAGGTGGGCGGCCAGCTGCAGGGGCCGGGCGCCGACGGGCAGCCGCAGATGTTCTACGTGGTCAAGATCAAGGGCCCCGAGGTGCACCTGGACGGCAACCACCCGCTGGCCGGCAAGGCCCTGCGCTTTGCCTGCAAGGTGACCGAGGTGCGCGCGGCCACCGCCGAAGAAATCGCCCACCGCCACGTGCATGGCGGCCATGGGCACCACCATTGATACGGTTGCTATTAATTGGATAGCTATTGGCGCTTGACCAGCAAGCGCTGGAGGCCGTTTTGACATAAAGCGGCGCATCGGCCGCATGGACTCAGCGCCGCAGCAGCAGCGCGCGGCGCAGCAGGCGCGAGGCGCGGTCGCGGATTTGCAGCGGGCTGTGGCCGGGGCGTGGGCGCAGGCGCGCCTGGGTGCAGGCGGCCAGGAAGTCGTGCAGCAGGGGCGTGTCGTCCAGCGCCTCGCCCTCGCGCGAGCGGAACTCCGGGTGCCACTGCGTGGCCGCGATGTAGCCGCGCCCAGGGGCGGCGTGGCGGCGTATGGCCTCGGGCACGCCGTCGGGGTAGCTCCAGGCCTCGATGTCGAAGCCCGGCGCCAGGTTCTTGATGCCCTGGTGGTGGATGCTGTTGACCGTCACGCGCGGCTGCCCCGGGTACAGGCGCGCCAGGCGCGTGCCGGGCACGATGTCCACCTCGTGGAAATGCTGGTCGTAGGTGCTGGCGTTGCGGTGCTGCAGCGCGCCGGGGTGCTGGGTCTCGATGTCCTGGTACAGCGTGCCGCCGAAGGCCACGTTGATGAGCTGCAGCCCGCGGCACACGCCGAAGATGGGCTTGCCGGCCTGCTCGAAGGCCTCGACCACGGCCAGGTCGTACAGGTCGCGCACGCGGTCGCCCAGCCAGGCGTCGTGCAGCGGCACCTCGCCGTAGCTGCCGGGCCAGACGTCGGCGCCGCCGTGCATGACCACGCCGTCGAGCCATTCGGCGTAATGCTTGAGCGTGACGTCGCCGCGCGCGGTCTCGCCCGTGGGGCAGGGCACCATGACCACCAGCGCGCCGGCCGACATGATCCAGTGCGCGATGGACTGCTCCACGTACTGCAGGGTCTTGTTGGTGAACAGCGGCCGGCCGGGGTCGGCATGCGAAAAGCAGGCCGACAGGCCGATCTTGAGTCGCTGGGCGGGAAACGTCATCGGGGGCACTCCATCAACCCCGTGGATTGTGGAGCGCCCCGCGGCGCGCGGGTGTAGGAGCGCGCCGCCCGGGCTTGACGCAGGTCTATTGATGCGCATCAAGTTCGCGGGGTCCGCGGCCGATGCATGATGTGGGCATGGCGGGCCTGCGGGCCCGGGTGTTCAGACCACTTGCGAAAAGGAGAAACCATGCAGATCCAGGTGCATACCGATGACCACATCCAGGGCGGCGAGTCGCTGGCCCGCTGGGTCCAGGAAGAGGCCGCCGTGCGGCTGGCGCGCTTTCGCGAGCATGTGACGCGCGTGGAGGTGTTCTTCTCCGACGTGGACGGCGGCAAGTCCGGCACGGCCGACAAGCGCTGCGTGATCGAGGCCCGCCCCGCCGGCCGCCAGCCCGTGGCCGCCACGGCCGAGGCCGGCAAGGTGGCCGATGCCTTCGCCGCCGCCACCGACAAGCTGGTGCGCTCGCTGGGCGACGACCTGGAGCGCGCCAAGGACCGCAACGGCCGCGAAAGCATCCGCACGGCAGAATAAGGGGTTGCTATTGATTTAATAGCTTCTGGCGCTTGATAGCAGGGCGCCAGAGCCGCTTTTAATGCAGAACCAGGGGCCGCCGGCACGCATGTGCCGGCGGCCCTTTTTTTGCGCCCGCCGTCAGAACGCGCTGCCCGGCTGCAGCAAAAAGGCGGCCTCTTCGGCGCTGCTGGCGCGGCCCAGTGCGGCGTTGCGGTGCGGGTAGCGGCCGAAGCGCGCGATGATGGCCGCGTGCCGCTGCGCGAAGTCCAGGTTCACGGGGTGGCCCAGTGCGGTGAACAGGCGCAGCGACTCCTGCTGCACCGCCAGCGATTCGCTGTGCATGTAGGGCAGGTAGAGAAAGGCGCGCTGGTCGGTGGACAGGCCCGCGTCCAGGCCCCGGGCCACGGCCTCCTGGGCCAGCACCAGGGCCATGCCGTCCTGCGCGAAGGCGGCCGCCGCGCCGCGGTGCAGGTTGCGCGAGAACTGGTCGAGCACCAGGATCTCGGCCAGCCGCCCGGCGGCGTCGCCGCGCCAGTGCCACAGCTCGGCCTGGGCGGCGCGGGCATGCAGCGCGCCGAAGCGCGCGCGGATGGCGGCGTCGAACGCCGCGTCCTTGGCGAACCATTGCTGGGGGGTGCTCTGGTCGAACCAGAAGTGGAGTACGTCCTGGGCAGTCATGGGGCGAGTATGCCGGACGGTGCCGCGGGCTTTCAGGCCAGCCGGGCGCCCAGGGGCACTTCCCGTTCGGGCATGCACAGGACGATGTCGCCGTTCGCGTCCGGAAACCCGGTCACCAGGCATTCGGACTGGATGGGCCCGATCTGCTTCTTGGGGAAGTTGACCACGGCCACGACCTGCCGCCCCACCAGGGCCTCGGCCGGGTAATGCGCCGTGATCTGGGCGCTGGATTTGCGCGTGCCGATGTCGGGGCCGAAGTCCACCCGCAGGATGTAGGCGGGCTTGCGCGCCTGCGCAAACGGCTCTGCGGCCACGATGCGGCCCACGCGCAGTTCGACCCGGGTGAAGTCGTCCCAGGTGATGAGAGGCTGGAGGGTGGAGGAGGGGGATTCAGTCATGCCCGCATGCTGGCGCAGCGGGCGCGGCCCAATGTCGAGCAACGACTGTGGTGCGCCGGGTGCAGCGCAGAGTGGGTGCGCAAAATGCAGAAGGCCAGAACCGGCATGCGGCTCTGGCCTTCTGTTTTGATAGCGGTTAGCGCTTACTGCATAAGCGCTGCGGGCCGATCAGGCGGCAAATTACTTGCCGGCCATCACGCGCACCATCTCCAGGCACTTGTTGGAGTAGCCCCACTCGTTGTCGTACCAGGACACGACCTTCACGAAGGTCTTGTCCAGGGCGATGCCGGCCTCGGCGTCGAACACCGAGGTGCAGGTCTCGCCGACGAAGTCGGTGGCCACCACCTTGTCTTCGGTGTAGCCCAGGATGCCCTTCAGGGCGCCCTGCGACTGGGCCTTCATCTCGGCCTTGATCTCGTCGTAGCTGGCTTCCTTTTCCAGCTCCACCGTCAGGTCCACCACCGACACGTCGGAGGTGGGCACGCGGAAGGACATGCCGGTCAGCTTCTTGTTCAGCGCGGGGATCACCACGCCCACGGCCTTGGCGGCGCCGGTGCTGCTGGGGATGATGTTTTCCAGGATGCCGCGGCCGCCGCGCCAGTCCTTGTTGGACGGGCCGTCCACGGTCTTTTGCGTGGCGGTGGCGGCGTGCACGGTGGTCATCAGGCCGCGCTTGATGCCCCACTTGTCATGCAGCACCTTGGCCACGGGGGCCAGGCAGTTGGTGGTGCAGGACGCGTTGGAGATGATGGCCTGGCCGGCGTAGGTGGCGTGGTTCACGCCGAACACGAACATGGGCGTGTCGTCCTTGGAGGGGGCCGACAGCAGCACCTTCTTGGCGCCGGCGTCCAGGTGCTTTTGGGCCGTGGCCTTGTCCAGGAACAGGCCGGTGGACTCGATCACGATGTCGGCGCCGACCTCGTTCCACTTCAGGTTGGCGGGGTCGCGCTCCTGCGTCAGGCGAATCTTCTTGCCGTTGACGATCAGCGTGTTGCCATCCACCGAGACCTCGCCCTTGAAGCGGCCGTGCACGCTGTCGTAGCGCAGCATGTAGGCCAGGTACTCGGGCTCCAGCAGGTCGTTGATGCCAACGACTTCGATGTCCGAGAAGTTCTGCACGGCCGAGCGCAGCACGTTGCGGCCAATGCGGCCGAAGCCGTTGATGCCAATCTTGATCGTCATAGATTTGCCTCTGTAGAAAGTGAATTACCGAAACACGAAATCCGGGGCGTCGCGGCTCAGCGCGCCTTTTGCAGCGCGGCACGCACGGTGTCGGCCACGTTCTCGGCCGTGAAGCCGAAATGCTTGAACAGCACGCCAGCGGGTGCCGACTCGCCGTAGGTGTCGATGCCGACCACGGCGGCGCAGCCGTACTTCCACCAGAAGTCGGTCACGCCCATCTCGACGGCGATGCGCGGCAGGCCCGCGGGCAGCACCAGCTTCTTGTACTTGGCGTCCTCGCGGTCGAAGGTGGTGGTGCTGGGCATGGAGACCACGCGCACGGCGATCTTCTTCTCGGCCAGGAGCTTTTGCGCGGCCAGGGCCAGCTGCACCTCGGAGCCGGTGGCGATGATCACGGCCTGGGCCTTCTTCTTCAGGCCCACGGCAGCGGGCTCGCTGAGGATGTAGGCGCCGCGCGAGATGTCGCCCAGGTCCGTCTTGGCCGCGTAGGGCAGGTTCTGGCGCGACAGCAGCAGCGCGGTGGGCTTGTTGCGGTTGGACAGGGCCACGCTCCAGGCCACGGCGGTCTCGGCCGTGTCGGCGGGGCGCCAGACGTCCAGGCCCGGGATCAGGCGCAGGCTGGCGGCATGCTCGATCGACTGGTGCGTGGGGCCGTCCTCGCCCAGGCCGATGGAGTCGTGCGTGAACACATGCACCACGCGCTGCTTCATCAGCGCGGCCATGCGGATGGCGTTGCGGCTGTAGTCGCTGAACGTGAGGAATGTGCCGCCGTAGGGGATGAAGCCGCCGTGCAGCGCCAGGCCGTTCATGATGGCGGCCATGCCGAACTCACGCACGCCGTAGTTGATGTGGCGGCCGCCGACCTTCACGGTCTCGTTGCCCACGGCCACTTCCACCTGCAGCACGTTGCCGGCCTCGTCGAAGCGCAACGCGGGCGTGCTCTTGGTGTTGGTGAGGTTGGAGCCCGTCAGGTCGGCGCTGCCGCCCAGCAGCTCGGGCAGGGCGGCGGTGAAGGCCTCCAGGGCGATCTGGCTGGCCTTGCGGCTGGCCACGGTCTCGGCCTTGGTGTGGGCGGCCACCACGGCGTCCACGGCGGTCTGCGCGAAATGCTTGGGAAGGTCGCCGGCCATGCGGCGCGTGAACTCGGCCGCCAGCTCGGGGAAGGCGGCGGCGTAGGCGTCGAAGCGCTGCTGCCACTGGCCTTCGGCCTCGGCGCCGGTGTTCTTGGCGTCCCAGTCGGCGTAGATCTCCGCGGGGATCTCGAACGGCGCATGGCTCCAGCCGATGGCGTTGCGCGTGAGCGTGATCTCGTCGGCGCCCAGCGGCTCGCCGTGGGCCTTGGCGGTATTGGCGCGGTTGGGCGAGCCCTTGCCGATGGCCGTCTTGCAGACGATGAAGCTGGGCTTGTCCTGGCTGTCCTTGGCCAGGGCAATGGCGTCGGCCACGGCCTCGGGGTCATGGCCGTCCACCGGGCCGATCACGTTCCAGCCGCAGGCGCGCAGGCGCGCGGGCGTGTCGTCGATGAACCAGGGTGCCACCTGGCCGTCGATGCTGATGCCGTTGTCGTCGTACAGCGCGATCAGCTTGTTCAGCTTCCAGGCGCCGGCCAGAGCGATGGCCTCGTGGCTGATGCCTTCCATCAGGCAGCCGTCGCCCAGGAACACGTAGGTGTGGTGGTCCACGATGGCATGGCCGTCGCGGTTGAATTCCTTGGCCAGCAGCTTCTCGGCCAGCGCGAAGCCCACGGCGTTGGTGATGCCCTGGCCCAGCGGGCCGGTGGTGGTTTCCACGCCGGGGGTGATGCCGTGCTCGGGGTGGCCGGCGGTCTTGCTGTGCAGCTGGCGGAAGTTCTTCAGCTCGCTGATGGGCAGGTCGTAGCCGGTCAGGTGCAGCAGCGCGTACAGCAGCATGGAGCCGTGGCCGTTGGACAGCACGAAGCGGTCGCGGTCGGCCCACAGCGGGTTCACGGGGTTGTGCCGCAGGTGCCGGCCCCACAGCGCCACGGCCATGTCGGCCATGCCCATGGGGGCGCCGGGATGGCCCGAGTTGGCTTGTTGAACGGCATCCATTGCGAGTGCGCGGATCGCATTCGCCATTTGTTGAGAATTGGCCATCGGGGCGGTTCCGGAAGGGGCTGTAAGGGTAAACCTGCAATTTTACCGGGCAGGCGGCCCGCCTGCCCACCAGCCGCGAATTGGGCGACCGCGCCGGCGGCTCGGCCCGCCGGCCGTTGACACTTTTTTTACAGGCCGCCGAGGCCTTTCTACCCCGTTTTGATGCGCCCTTCGGGAGACTGCCTGTCATCTGTTTGGATTGGCAGGAGTGTGTTGTATGGACATCGTATGGGTTGCCGGGCTGGGCTTGCTCTGGCTGGCAGTGGCGCAGTTGGCCGTGGGCCTGGATCGCCTGGGACGGGCGCGCGGGGAGCCGGTGTGATGGCGCTCGAAGTTCTTTACGGCCTGGGAGGGCTGCTGGCCGTCCTCCTGATGGCCTACCTTGTGTTCGCGCTGATCTGCGCCGAGGAGTTCTGACCATGAACACCTCTTCCTGGGGCCTGCTGGCCCTGTTTCTGGCGTTGCTGGGCCTGCTGGCCTGGCCTCTGGGCCGCTGGCTGGCGGCCCTCATCGACGGGCGCCTGCCGCGCTGGCTGCAGCGGGCCGAGGTGCCGCTGTACCGGCTGGCCGGCGTGCGTCCGGACGAATCCATGGGCTGGCGCGCCTACGCGCTGGCCCTGCTGGCCTTCAACGCGCTGGGTGCGCTGGCCCTCTATGGCCTGCAGCGCCTGCAAGGATGGCTGCCGCTGAACCCCGAGGGCTTCGGCGCCGTGACGCCCGACTCGGCGTTCAACACGGCCATCAGCTTCGTGACCAACACCAACTGGCAGGGCTACGCGGGCGAGAGCACCATGAGCTACCTCAGCCAGATGCTGGGCCTGGCGGTGCAGAACTTCCTGTCGGCGGCCACCGGCATTGCCGTGGCTTTTGTGCTGGTGCGTGGCTTTGCCGGGCGGGGCGAGGGTCGCCCGGCCGCAGGGACGCGCTTTGGCGCCGTCGGCAACGTCTGGGCGGACCTCACGCGCATCACCCTGTGGGTGCTGATGCCGATCGCCTTCGTGATCGCCCTCTTCTTCGTGTCGCAGGGCGTGATCCAGAACTTCGACGGCTACCGCCAGGTGGCGACCGTCGAGGCCACCACCTACCTGGCGCCGCAGACCGGCGCCGACGGCCAGCCGCTGCTCGACGCGGCGGGACAGCCGGTGGTGCAGGAGCTGCGCACGCAGACGCAGACGCTGCCCATGGGGCCCGTGGCCTCGCAGGAGGCCATCAAGCTGCTGGGCACCAACGGCGGGGGCTTCTTCAACGCCAACTCGGCCCACCCCTACGAGAACCCCACGGCGCTGGCCAACCTGGTGCAGATGCTGGCGATCTTCCTGATCCCCGCCGCGCTGTGCTTCGCCTTCGGCCGGGCGGTGGGCGACAGCCGCCAGGGCTGGGCGATCCTGGCCGCCATGGCGGTGATCTTCGTGGCCGCCGTGGTGGCCGTCACCTGGGCGGAGCGCGCAGGCAATCCGTTGCTGACGGCGCTGGGGGTGGACCCGGCCCTGGGCAACATGGAAGGCAAGGAGCTGCGCTTCGGCATCTCCGGCACGGCGTTGTTCGTGGCCGTGACGACCGCCGCCTCGTGCGGCGCCGTGGACGCCATGCACGACTCGCTCACGCCCCTGGGCGGCATGGTGCCGCTGGTGCTCATGCAACTGGGCGAGGTGGTCTTTGGCGGCGCGGGCTCGGGGCTGTACGGCATGCTGGTGTTCGCCGTGCTGGCGGTCTTCATCGCCGGCCTGATGATCGGCCGCACGCCCGAGTACCTGGGCAAGAAGATCGAGGTGTTCGAGATGAAGCTGGTGTCGTTCATCATCCTCGTCACGCCGCTGGTGGTGCTGCTGGGCACGGCCGTGGCCGTGAGCACCACGGCCGGGCGCGCCGGCGTCGCCAACCCCGGGGCCCATGGCTTCTCCGAGGTGCTGTACGCCTTCACCTCGGCGGCCAACAACAACGGCAGCGCCTTCGCCGGGCTGTCGGCCAACACCCCCTTCTACAACGCCATGCTGGGCGTGGCCATGTGGCTGGGCCGCTTCACCGTGATCGTGCCGGTTCTGGCCCTGGCCGGGGCGCTGGCGGGCAAGCCGCGCCTGCCGGTCACCTCCGGCACCCTGCCCACGCACGGCCCGCTGTTTGTGGTGCTGCTGGTCGGCACCGTGCTGCTGGTGGGCCTGCTGAACTATGTGCCGGCGCTGGCCCTGGGGCCGGTGGTCGAGCACCTGATGCTCTGGAAGTGAGTCAGCCATGACTTCAATGCAAAAAAATCTTTCGCTTGCCGATCCCGCCCTGCTGCGGCCGGCGCTGCGCGGCGCCTTCGCCAAGCTCAGCCCGCGCGCGCAGTGGCGCAACCCGGTGATGTTCGTCGTCTATGTCGGCAGCATCCTCACCACGCTGCTGTGGCTGCACACGCTCAACGCGCCCGGCGATACCGGCATGGGCGCCGGCTTCGTCCTGGCGGTGGCGGTGTGGCTGTGGTTCACCGTGCTGTTCGCCAACTTTGCCGAGGCCCTGGCCGAGGGGCGCAGCAAGGCCCAGGCCGCGTCGCTGCGCAGCCTGCGCAAGGACACCTGGACCAAGAAGCTCAAGGGCGTGCACCGCGACAGCGGCTTCCTGCCCCAGCAGGCGACCGACCTGCGCAAGGGCGACGTGGTGCTGGTCGAGGCCGGCGACATGATCCCGCTCGACGGCGAGGTGATCGAAGGCGTGGCCTCGGTGGACGAGAGCGCCATCACCGGCGAATCGGCGCCGGTGGTGCGCGAGTCGGGCGGCGACTTCTCCGCCGTGACCGGTGGCACGCGGGTGCTGTCCGACTGGCTGGTGGTGCGCATTGGCGTGAACCCGGGCGAGTCGTTCCTGGACCGCATGATCGGCATGGTGGAGGCCGCCAAGCGCAGCAAGACGCCCAACGAGATCGCCCTCACCATCCTGCTGGTGGCGCTGACCATCGTGTTCCTGGTGGTGACCGTGACGCTGCTGCCCTATTCGGTCTTCAGCGTGCAGGCCTCCGGCGCGGGCGCCGTGGTGTCGCTGACGGCGCTGGTGGCCCTGCTGGTGTGCCTGATTCCCACCACCATCGGCGGCCTGCTGTCGGCCGTGGGCGTGGCGGGCATGAGCCGCATGATGCAGGCCAACGTCATCGCCACCTCGGGCCGCGCCGTGGAGGCCGCGGGCGACGTGGACGTGCTGCTGCTGGACAAGACCGGCACCATCACCCACGGCAACCGGCAGGCCAGTGCCTTCCTGCCCGCGCCGGGCGTCGACAAGGCGCAGCTGGCGCAGGCGGCGCTGCTGGCCTCGCTGGCCGACGAAACGCCCGAGGGGCGCAGCATCGTCGAGCTGGCGCGGCGCGAGGGCGTGACCTCGCAGCCGGTGCCGGGGGCCCTGTTCGTGCCCTTCACGGCCCAGACGCGCATGAGCGGGGCCGACCTGCCGGCCGCGAAGGGCGGGGCGGGTGAATGGGTTTTGCTGCGCAAGGGCGCCGTCGAGGCGCTGCGCCACCATGTCGAGGCGCTGGGCGGGCGTCTGCCGCCCGAGGTGGTCCAGGCCGCCGACGCGGTGGCACGCCGGGGCAGCACGCCGCTGGCCGTGGCCGAGGGCGCGCGCGTGCTGGGCGTGGTGGAGCTCAAGGACATCGTCAAGGCGGGCATCCGCGATCGCTTCGCCGAGCTGCGGCGCATGGGCATCCGCACGGTGATGATCACGGGCGACAACCGGCTCACCGCCGCCGCCATCGCGGCCGAGGCCGGTGTGGACGACTTCCTGGCCGAGGCCACGCCCGAGGACAAGCTGCGCCTCATCCGCCAGTACCAGGCCGAAGGCCGGCTGGTGGCCATGACCGGCGACGGCACCAACGACGCGCCCGCGCTGGCCCAGGCCGACGTGGCCGTGGCCATGGGCAGCGGCACGCAGGCCGCCAAGGAGGCCAGCAACATGGTGGACCTGGACTCCAACCCCACCAAGCTGCTGGAGGTGGTGGAGACCGGCAAGGCGCTGCTAATGACGCGCGGCTCGCTCACCACCTTCTCCATCGCCAACGACGTGGCCAAGTACTTCGCCATCATCCCGGCGATCTTCATGGGCACCTATCCGCACCTGGGCGCCCTGAACGTCATGGATCTGGCCAGCCCGTCCTCGGCCATCCTGAGCGCCGTGATCTTCAACGCGCTGATCATCGTCGTGCTCATCCCGCTGGCGCTCAAGGGCGTGCGCTACCGGCCCGTCGGCGCATCCGCGCTGCTGCGCCGCAACCTGGCGGTCTATGGACTGGGCGGGCTGGTCGTGCCCTTCGTGGGCATCAAGCTGATTGACATGCTGCTGGCCGCCAGCGGCCTGGTGTAAAGGAGCCGGAGATGAACAACAACCTCAACCCCAACCAAGGCCCGAGCCAGCGCCACGCGCTGCTGCGCCCGGTGCTGGCCCTGTTTGCCTTGCTGAGCGTGCTGACCGGCATCGTCTACCCGCTGGCCGTGACCGGTGCGGCGCGCGCCGTGTTCCCGCAGCAGGCGGCGGGCAGCCTGGTCGTGCAGGGCGAAACCGTCGTGGGCTCGGCGCTGATTGGCCAGTCCTTCAGCGACCCCCGCCATTTCTGGGGCCGGCCGTCGGCCACGGCGCCCATGGCGTACAACGCGGCGGCTTCCTCGGGGTCGAACCAGGGCCCGCTGAACCCGGCCCTGGTCGACGCGGTCCGGGCCCGCATCGAAGCCCTGCGCGCGGCCGACCCCGGCAACCAGGCGCCCGTGCCCGCCGATCTGGTCACCGCCTCGGCCAGCGGGCTGGACCCGCACATCAGCCCCGCCGCCGCCCTGTACCAGGCGCCGCGTATTGCCCGCCTGCGTGGCCTGGCGCCGCAGCAGCTGGTGGATCTGGTGGGGCAGCATACGGAGCAGCCGCTGCTGTTCGGCCTGATCGGCGAGCCGCGCGTGAACGTGCTGGCGCTCAACCTGGCGCTGGACGCCGCCCATGGCCGATGACTGGCTGCACCTGCTGTGCGCCCTGGCGGCGCTCGGCGTGCCCGTGCTGCTGGCCTGGGTGCTGGTGAGCCGGGGCCAGCGCCCCCGGCGCCGCCCCGCCCGCGGTGGCCGCCCGGCACCGCCCATGCGTTAACCTGCCCCCGCCATGCCCGAAGCCAGCCGCCCCGACCCCGACGCCCTGCTCGCGCAATTGCGCGCCGACGAGGTGCGCGCGCAGCGTGGCCGCCTGCGCATCTACTTCGGCGCCAATGCCGGGGTGGGCAAGACCTGGGCCATGCTCAGCGCGGCCCGGCGCGAACGGGAGGCCGGCCGCGACGTGGTGATCGGCGTGGTCGAAACCCATGGCCGCAGCGAGACCGCCGCGCTGGTCGAGGGGCTGGAGGCCCTGCCGCCGTGCGAGCGGCCCTACCGCGGCAAGCTGCTGCGCGAGTTCGACCTGGACGGCGCGCTGCTGCGCCACCCGCAGGTGCTGCTGGTGGACGAGCTGGCGCACAGCAACGCGCCCGGCTCGCGCCATGCCAAGCGCTGGCAGGACGTGGAGGAGCTGCTGGCCGCCGGCATCGATGTGTGGACCGCGCTCAATGTGCAGCACCTGGAGAGCCTGAACGGCACGGTGGGCGCCATCACCGGCATCCGCGTGAACGAGACCGTGCCCGACAGCGTGCTGGACGAGGCCGACGAGGTGACCCTGGTTGATGCCACGCCCGACGAAATGGCGGCGCGGCTGGCCGCCGGCAAGGTCTACCTGCCCCAGCAGGCCGAGCGCGCGGCGCAGAACTTCTTTCGCAAGGGCAACCTGATCGCGCTGCGCGAGATCGCCCTGCGCCGCACGGCCGACCACGTCGAGGACGACGTGCGGGGCTGGCGCATCGAGCAGTCGGGCGAGAGCGGCGCGCTGGGTGGCGGCGCACCCCCGGCGTGGAACACCTCGGGCGCCATCCTGGCGGCCGTGGGGCCGGAGCAGGACGCGGCGCAGACCGTGCGCGCGGCGGCCCGCATGGCGGGCCAGCTCAATGTGCGCTGGCATGCCGTCTACGTGGAAACGCCGCGCCTGGCGCGGCTGGACGATGCCGCGCGCGACCGCATCCTGGCCGTGCTGCACCTGGCGCAGGAGCTGGGCGCGGAAACCGCCGTGCTGAGCGACGAGCAGGTGGCGCCCGCGCTGGCCGAACAGGCGCAGCGCCTGAACTGCGCCATGCTGGTGCTGGGCCGTGGCCGCGCGCGCGCCGGCTGGCGCCGCTGGGCCGGGTGGTGGCGCGCGCCGCTGGCGCTGCGGCTGGCGCGCATCGCGCCCACGCTGGACCTGGTCAGTGTGGCCCCGGCCGACAGCGCCCGCCGCTTGGCGCGCACGCCCTGGGCGGCCCCGGCGCGTGGCGAGCTGCCCGAGGAGCCGGATGCCGCCACCTGGCCCGGCTTTGCCTGGGCCGTGGGCAGCAGCGTGGCCCTCACCGGGCTGGCCGCGCCGCTGTCGGGCGTGCTGGAGCTGACCAACATCGTCATGCTCTACCTGCTGGGCGTGGTGGGCGTGGCGTGGCGTTTCGGGCGCGGGCCGGCGGCCCTCGCGGCGGCGCTGAACGTCATGGCCTTCGATTACTTCTTCGTGCTGCCCACCTTCTCGTTCGCGGTGAGCGACGTGCAGTACCTGCTGACCTTCGCCGTCATGCTGGGCGTGGGCCTGCTGGTGGGGCAGCTCACGGCGGGCCTGCGCTTCGCGGCCAGCGTGTCGGCGGGGCGCGAGCGGCGCGCGCAGTCGCTGTTCGAACTGGCGCGCGAGCTGTCGGCGGCGCTGCAGGCCAGCCAGGTCGAGGCGCTGGGCGCGGCGGCGGTGCAGCGCCATTTCGGCGGCGAGGCCCGGGTGCTGCTGACCGACGCCCAGGACCGGCTCGTGCCCCCGTCCGATCCGCCCGAGGGGTTCGACTTCAGCGTGGCCGACTGGGCCTTCCGCCAGGGCCAGAGCGCGGGCCTGACCACGGCCACCCTGTCGGCCCAGCCCTGGCACTACGTGCCGCTGGTGGCGCCCATGCGCGTGCGCGGCGTGCTGGCGCTGCGTCCGGCGCAGCCGCGCTGGCTGGTGATTCCCGAGCAGGCGCGGCAGCTGGAAACCCTGGCGCGCCAGATCGCCATTGCCGTGGAGCGCGTGCATTACGTCGAGGTGGCGCAGCAGGCGGTGGTGGACATCGAGTCCGAACGCCTGCGCAACGCCTTGCTGGGCGCCATCTCGCACGACGTGCGCACGCCGCTGACGGCGCTGATCGGGCTGGCCGAGTCGCTGCGCACGCTGGCGCCCCCGCTGTCGCCCGCGCAGGCGCAGGCGGCGCAGGCCATCGTGGCCCAGGCGCGCGCGCTGAGCACGCTGGTGGGCAACCTGCTGGACATGGCGCGGCTGGAAAGCAGCGCCAGCGGCGCCGTGCAGCTGCGGCGCGAGTGGCAGTCGGTGGAGGAGGTCGTGGGCGCGGCCATCCGCGCCGCGCAGCCGGCCCTGGGCGGCATGGCGGTGCGCACCGAACTGGCGCCCGAGCTGCCGCTGGTGGAGTTCGACGCCGTGCTGATCGAGCGCGTGCTGGTCAACCTGCTGGAGAACGCCGCGCGCTACGGCGCGCCGCCCATCGTCGTGGCCGCCAGCGCGCTGCCGCAGGCGCTGCGCATCACCGTGCGCGACCACGGCCCGGGCCTGCCGCCCCACCTGCGCGGGCGCGAGCAGGTGCTGTTCGACAAGTTCACCCGCGGCCAGGCGGAGTCCACCACGCCCGGCGTGGGGCTGGGCCTGGCCATCTGCAAGGCCATCGTGCAGGCGCATGGTGGCGAGATCTCGGCCACGAACGCCGCCGCCGATGCGCATGGCAGCGGCGGCGCGGCGTTCACCATCGAGCTGCCGCGCCGTCCGCCGCCCGCCGTTACCGAATGAATTCCTATGTCTTCTCCCCCTAGCCTCACCGCCATCGTGATCGAGGACGAACCCCAGATCCGCCGCTTCGTGCGCGGCGCGCTGGAGGACGAGGGCTGGCTGGTGCACGAGGCCGCCACCCAGCGCGAGGGCCTGGTGGCTGCCGGTACGCGCCACCCCGACCTGCTGGTGCTCGACCTGGGCCTGCCCGACGGCGACGGCGTGGAGCTGATCCGCGACGTGCGCGGCTGGTCCAGCGTGCCCATCATCGTGCTCTCTGCGCGCGCCGACGAGGCCGACAAGATCGCCGCGCTGGACGCGGGAGCGGACGACTACCTCACCAAGCCCTTCGGCACCGGCGAGCTGCTGGCGCGCGTGCGCGCCAACCTGCGCCGCCCGCGCGCGGCGGCGGGCGAGGCGCCGGCGCCGGCCGATGCGGTGTTCCGCTTTGGCGAGGAGGCCGGGGCGGTGGAGGTGGACCGCGCCCGGCGCGTGGTGCGCCGCGCCGGCGACGAGGTGCACCTGACCCCCACCGAGTACCGATTGCTCTCCGTGCTGGTGGCCAACGCCGGGCGCGTGCTCACCCAGCGCCAGTTGCTGCGCGAGGTCTGGGGACCGGCGCACAGCGACCAGAGCCACTACCTGCGCGTCTACATGGGCCATCTGCGCGGCAAGCTCGAGGTCGACCCGGCGCAGCCACGCCACCTGCTCACCGAGACGGCGGTGGGCTACCGCCTGCTGCCCTGACCGGGGGCGCTGCGGCCCCTACACTGCGGGCCCATGACGATGCCCCAGTTCCCCGCCATGCTGCTGGCCGCCGGCCGCGGCGAGCGCATGCGCCCGCTCACCGATACCTGTCCCAAGCCGCTGCTCGACGTGCGCGGGCGCCCGCTGCTGGAGTGGCACCTGCGCGCGCTGGCCGAAGCGGGCGTGGCGCGCGCGGTGATCAACACGGCCTGGCTGGGCGAGCAGATCAGCGACAGGTTTTCAAGCGTTTTTGGCTTGCAAGGCAATCTGGATAAGCGCGAGCAGCTATCAATTTCATACTCGCACGAGGGGCGGGACTTCGGCGCCGCGCTGGAGACGGCGGGCGGCATCGCGCGCGCGCTGCCCCGGCTGGGGCCGCTGTTCTGGCTGGCGGCCGGTGATGTGTTCGCGCCCGACTTCCGCTTCGATGCCGACGCGGCGCGGCGCTTCGCTGATGGTGACGCCCTGGCCCATCTGTGGCTGGTGCCCAATCCGCCGCACCACCCGCGCGGCGACTTCGGCCTGTCGGAGGACGGCCGCGCGCTCCACCTGCCGGCGGACGATGGGCGCGCGCGCTACACCTACAGCACCATCGCCCTGCTGCGCGCCGAGCTGTTCGCCGTGCCCTGGTGCGACATCGCGCCCGGCAACCCGCTGGGCGTGGCCGCGCCGCTGGCGCCGCTGCTGCGCCGCGCCATGGATGCGGGGCGCGTGACGGCGCAGCTCTACACCGGGCTCTGGGTGGACGTGGGCACGCCCGAGCGCCTGGCCGAACTCAACCGCTGAGCGCGCGCCGCCTCAGTCGCTCCACACGGGCGCGCCGCCGGCCAGCGCGGGCTGTACGTCCACGGGCTCGCCGTTCTCGCATTTCTGGAACAGCCACTGGCTGGGCAGAAAACGCGCCAGCGGGCCGTCGGGCGGGGGGCTGTCCATCTCCGCCTGCGCGTCGTAGGAAATGTGCGGCACCTGGAACACGGCGATCTGCCCGCGCTTGCAGGCCAGGGCGGGCACCAGCGGGTTCACCACCCATTCCTGGCGGGCGGCGTCGTAGCGATGCAGGGGGCCGATGCGCTGGTCCTGCGCCAGCTCCACGCGCATCGGCAGCGTCTGCAGCGCCTGCGCCCACACGCCGGCCACCTGCACGGGCTGCGAGAACCGCACCGCCTCCAGCCCGTGCAGCGCCAGCGGGCGCCGGGCCTCGCCCTTGTCGAAGGGGTCGCGGCGGTTGATCAGGCTGCCCGCGGGGACCAGCAGCTCGCCGTACTGGAAGTCGCGCGGCAGCTCGAAGCGTTCGCGGCTGGCGCGCACCACGGCGCCCTCCTGGCGCTGGTCCTGGGCGCGCTGCGACAGGAACAGGCGCAGCCCTAGCCAGCCGTCGCACAGCAGCGCCACCAGGCACAGCGCGATCAGCGTGCGCCGCTCCAGCAGCCATTTGTGGGGCGAGTCCACCAGCCGGACGTAGGCGCCGTAGAGCAGCAGCGCCGCGGTGAGCAGCGGCCCCAGCAGGGCCAGGAGGGTGGTGGAGGCAAGGGCAAACAGGGCGGACATGGACGAGATGGGGGCAAGGGCGGGGAGGCCGTGGGGCGATGGCGGGGCCGCAGTACGATAGCGCATGACCTCCATCTACGCCCAACGGCGTGCGCGTCTGGCAGCCCAACTGGGCGCGGGCGGCATCGCCATCGTGCCCACCGCGCCCGAGCACTCGCGCAACCGCGACAGCGAATACCTGTACCGCCACGACAGCTATTTCTACTACCTCACCGGCTTCACGGAACCGGGCGCCTGCCTGGTGCTGACGGCCGAGGGGCAGAGCACGCTGTTTTGCCTGCCCAAGGACCTGGAGCGCGAGATCTGGGACGGCTACCGCCTCGGCCCCGAGGCTGCCGTGGCCACGCTGGGCGTGGATGCCGCGCATTCCGCGGCCGAGCTCGACGCGCGGCTGCCGCGCCTGCTGGAAAACCGCGCCAGCGTCTGGTACCCCTTCGCCACGCATGCGGGGCTGGCGGTGCGTGTGGAAGCCTGGCTGAACCAGGTGCGAGCGCGCGTGCGCTACGGCGCGCTGTGCCCGGCGCAGCAGGGCGACCTGTGCCTGCTGCTCGACGAGATGCGCCTGGTGAAGGATGCGCACGAGCAGGACATCATGCGCCGCGCCGCCGCCATCAGCGCCCGCGCCCATGTGCGCGCCATGCAGCGCAGCAGCCGCATGCTGCGCGCCGGCCAGGACGTGCGCGAGTACCACCTGGACGCCGAGCTGCTGCACGCCTTCCGCGAAGAGGGCTCGCAGTACCCGGCCTACGGCTCCATCGTCGCCGCGGGCGCCAATGCCTGCGTGCTGCACTACCGCGCCGACACCACGCCCGTGCGCGCCGGCGAGCTGGTGCTGATCGACGCCGGCTGCGAACTCGACGGCTATGCGTCGGACATCACGCGCACCTTCCCGGCCGACGGCCGCTTCACCGGCCCGCAGCGCGCGCTGTACGACCTGGTGCTGGAGAGCCAGAAGGCGGCGATCGCCGCCACGCGCCCCGGCAACCGCTTCACCGACCCGCATGACGCCACGGTGGCGGTGCTGGCGCAGGGCATGCTCGACCTGGGGCTGCTGGACGCCAACAAGGTGGGCACGGTGCAGGACGTGATCGACCGCCGCGCCTACTTCCAGTTCTACATGCACCGCACGGGCCACTGGCTGGGCATGGACGTGCACGACTGCGGCAGCTACGTGGAGCCGGGCGAGGTGGGCCAACTGAGCGAACGCAAAGACCCGCTCTCGGGCGAGACCATCACCAACCGTCCCAGCCGCGTTCTGCGGCCCGGCATGGTGCTGACCATCGAACCCGGCATCTACGTGCGCCCGGCCGACGGTGTGCCCGAGCAGTTCCACAACATCGGCATCCGCATTGAAGACGACGCCATCGTCAACGAGTCTGGCTGCGAGCTGATCACGCGCGGCGTGCCGGTGAAGGCCGACGAGATCGAGGCGCTGATGCGATGAGCGAGCCCGCGGCCCGCCCCCCGCTGGGCCGCTGGCGTTTGGGCGTGCTGCTGTGGTTGCTGGGCATGCCGGGTGTGGTGGCTGTGGTGTGGGCGCTGGTGCCGCCGCTGGCTGCCAATCAGGCGCTGTTGCCTCTGCCGCTGTGGGCGGTGGTCTTGCTCAGCGGTTTGCAGGCGGCGGTGCTGTTGGCGGCCGCCGTGGCAGTGGGAACCTGGGGGGCGCCGCGGATCGGTCTGCAGGCGCCCGCGCTGACGGCGTGGCTGAGCGGGCGGCGAGTGGCCCCGGCGCTGCGGCCGCAATGGATGCCGGGTTTGCTGGGCGGTATGTTCGGCGCCATCTGGCTGGTGCTGCTGGCGCATGTCGCTCCTTCCGAATTGCGGCCCGCGGATCCTGCCAGCACCATGCCGCTGCTGGTCAAGGTGCTCTATGGCGGCATCACCGAAGAACTGCTCGTTCGCTGGGGCGCCATGGGCCTGCTGCTGTGGCTGCTTTGGCGCGTGCTGCAGCGCGGGCAAGGCAGCCCCCGGCCTGTGTGGGTCGCTGTGGCCGTGGTGCTCAGCGCGCTGTTGTTCGCGGCCGGGCATGTGCCCGCCGCACAGGCCATGGCCGGGGTGCTGACGCCCGATGTGCTGGCCTTTGTGTTGATCGGCAACACCGTGTTCGGCCTCGTGGCGGGTGCGCTGTTTGCCCGCTGGGGGCTTGAGGCCGCGATGCTGGCCCATGTGCTGGCGCATGCGCTGTCTCAACCGCTGCTCTAGTCCCCTGCATCCGGGAAATCGGCGGACTAGCCGTTGGGTAGACCTGCCCGCTCCTTTTTTCTCTTCTGCTCTCGCGCGAGAGATGGCTCGGCAAAAGGGGAAAGTGCTTTTGGAGCAGCCACCTGCTCAATCAGGTGGTCGATCAAGGCACGCACCCGCAGCGGCATGTGGCGTGCCGCCGGATAGATGATGGAAAACGGCCTGGATGGCCCCGCAAACTCTGGCAATACCTCCACCAGTCGTCCTTGCGCCAAGTCGTCTTCCACCAGAAAACGGTAGGTTTGCAGCAGCCCTGCGCCATGGCGAGCAAGCGTGGTAACCCCCAGCAGATCTCCCGCACAGTGCAGGCCACCCGATGTGCGCAGCTCAAAGTCCAGTCCGCCACGGCGAAAGACCCATCCCACTGCCTGCCCCGTGCTCGGCAGCAGGAACTGGATGCATTCATGCGTGGCCAGATCTTCGGGCAAGGCGGGGTGTCCGTTGCGCCGCAGATACTCCGGCGTAGCCACCACCACCAAATCGGCGTCCAGCAGCCTGCGTGCAATCAGGCCCGAATCTGCCTGCACCCGCGCGCGCACCGCCAGGTCAAAGCTTTCGGCGGTGAAGTCCACGTTTCGGTTGCTCAACTCCACTTCCACTTGGACGTTGGGGTAGCGCATGCGAAACGACACCAGTGCCGGCAGGATGCGGTAGTGCCCCAGCGTGGTGGGCACACTGATGCGCACAGTGCCTGCGGGCTCGGCCTGCGTGCCCGTCAGCTCACGCTCGGCCTCGCTGATGCGAATGAGCGCTTGGCGACAGTGGTCGTAGTACCTGCGGCCTCCGTCGGTCAGACGTATCTGGCGGGTGCTGCGCACAAAAAGGCGCACCTGCAGCCGCTCCTCCAACCGCGCCACGGAGCGGCTCACTGCCGCTGGGGTCAGTCCGGCTTGCAGGGCAGCCTCGGTAAAGCTCTCGGCCTCGGCCGCCAAGCAAAACAGTTCGATGCTTCCCAGCATCACATCACCGAATTCACGTGCCATCAATTGATTACTCTGTGTAATAAATGAGGTTCTATGAAGTGAGTTTATCTGTCTTTATGTATTTCATAACCTTGGCGAATCCTCAATTCCCTTGTTCTGAAAAACCCAATGACTTCTCTCATCTCCATCGTTTTTCACAGTGGCTACGGCCATACCCGCAGAGTTGCAGAGGCCGTAGCCGACGGCAGCAGTGGCGTTTTGCTCGCGCTTGACGGAGAGGGCCAGTTGGGCCCCGAAGGATGGGCGCAGCTGGATGCCTCCCGGGCCATCGTGTTCGGAGCGCCGACCTACATGGCCAACGTGAGCTGGCAGTTCAAGCGGTTCGCGGACGCCAGTTCTTCCGTCTGGGCGCGGCAGGGCTGGAAGGACAAGCTGGCGGCCGGCTTCACCAACAGCGCGGGCATGAGCGGGGACAAGCTGACGACGCTCTACACCCTGTTCTCGCTGTCCCAGCAGCACGGCATGCTCTGGGCGGGCACGGCCTTGCCGCCGAGCAACACCAAGGCCGCCGGGCGCAACGACATCAACTACCTCGCCTCCTTCGCGGGCCTGATGACCACCACGCCGTCAGATGCGTCGCCGGACGAGATGGTGCTGGGCGACCTGGCCACGGCACGGCTGTTTGGCGAGCGCGTTGCCCAGGCCGCGCGCCGCCTCGGATGAAAGGAGCCACCATGCCTTACGTGAACATCCAGATCACCCGGGAAGGGGTGACCCGTGCGCAGAAAGCAGAACTCATTGCTGGCGTGACGGAACTGCTGGTGCGTGTGCTCGATAAAAAGCCGGCGACCACGCACGTGGTGATCCAGGAGATTGATCTCGACAACTGGGGCGTGGGCGGTTTGCTCGTGCCCGAGTTCAGGAGGCAGGCACCATGACCGCCGCGCCCGATTTCGCAGGTGTGGTGGCTGCGCTGCAGACCTACTTCGACGGGCTGCACCACAGCGACACGCGCAGGCTGGCGCAGGTGTTCCATCCCGAGGCCCGTTATTGCAGCGCCACCAGCGGGGAGCTGCTGCACCTCGGCATGGAACGGTATTTCTCGGTGGTGGACCAACGCCCCTCGCCCGCCAGCCGGGGGCAACCTCGCACGGACCGCATCCTTTCGATGGGGTTTGCGGGGCCGGTTACCGCTTTTGCTTCGGTCGAGTGTTCCATCGCGCCGCGGCATTTCACGGACTTTCTCACGCTCGTCCGGCTGGACGGGCGCTGGCAGATCGTGAGCAAGGTGTTCCACTTTGAAGAAGAAAAGGCAGGGTGATTGCCTGCATGCGCCGGTCGGTAATCGGCATGTAACCGCTTCGTGTAAGAATTGAAATTCAATTACACGACCCGCTTCTTTGCCATGAAACCAGGAGACTTCCCCATGCCCACGCGCCGCGCCACCAAGATCGTTGCCACCCTCGGCCCCGCCTCCAGCGATCCGGCGTTGCTGGAGGCGATGATCCGCGCGGGCGTGAACGTGGTGCGGCTGAACTTCAGCCATGGCAAGGCGCAGGACCATATTGATCGCGCCGCCACGGTGCGCGCCGCAGCCCAGCGTGCGGGCCGTGAGGTGGCCATCATGGCCGACCTGCAGGGCCCCAAGATCCGCGTGGGCAAGTTTGCCGAGGGCAAGGTGATGCTGGAGTCCGGTGCGCAATTCGTGCTGGATGCCTCGCGCACCGAGCCCGGCGACCTGCAGGGCGTGGGCCTGGACTACAAGGAGCTGCCGCGCGATGTGAGGGCCGGCGACGTGCTGCTGCTCAACGACGGCCTGATCGTGCTGCGCGTGGATGCCGTGCGCGGCGAGGCCGTGCACACCACCGTGAAGGTGGGCGGGGAGCTGTCCAACAACAAGGGCATCAACAAGCAGGGCGGCGGCCTCACGGCGCCGGCCCTCACGGGCAAGGACATGGAGGACATCAGGACCGCCATGAGCTTCCAGGCCGATTACGTCGCCGTGAGCTTCCCCAAGAACGCCACCGACATGGAGATGGCGCGCCAGCTGTGCAACGTGGCGGCGGCCGAGTACCGCCACAAGCCGGGCCTGATCGCCAAGATCGAGCGCGCCGAGGCCATTCCGCGCCTGGAGGAAATCCTGCGCGTGAGCGACGGCATCATGGTGGCGCGTGGCGACCTGGCCGTGGAGGTGGGCAACGCGGCCGTGCCCGCGCTGCAAAAGAAGATGATCCGCATGGCGCGCGACATGAGCAAGGTCGTGATCACCGCCACGCAGATGATGGAGAGCATGATCACCAACCCCGTGCCCACCCGCGCGGAGGTGAGCGACGTGGCCAACGCCGTGCTGGACGGCACCGATGCCGTGATGCTCAGCGCCGAGACCGCCGCCGGCAAGTACCCGCTGGAGACGGTGCAGGAGATGGCCAAGATCTGCGCCGCGGCCGAGGCCGCCGAGGACCCGGGCCGCGATACCGACTTCCATGGCCAGACGGCGGGGCGCATCGACCAGTCCATCGCCATGGGTGCGCTGTTCACGGCCCACCACCTGGGCGCCAAGGCCATCGTGGCCATGACCGAGAGCGGCTCCGCGGCCCTGTGGATGAGCCGTCACCGCATCCACATTCCCATCTACGCGCTGACGCCCAAGGTGGCCACGCAGCGGCGCATGGCCATGTTCCGCAACGTGCGCCCGCTGCTCATGGACACCAGCGCCGACCGCGACACCGCCCTGGACCAGGCGGAGAGCCACCTGAAGATGCGCAACATCGTGCAGCAGGGCGACCTGTATGTGATCACCTGCGGCGAGCCCATGGGCGCGCCGGGCGGCACGAACATGCTCAAGATCTGCCGGGCACGCTGAGCGCGGCCGGGCACCGGGGCCGGGCGCCCCGGGTGCGTTCCGGGCCCCTGGGGCGGGGTGGCGTGGGCGGTTAAAATTGCGGGTTACCGAGCGGTTACTTCCGCTTTCCCTCTCAACCTTCGAACGGATCCTCCCCATGCCTCTCGTCTCGATGCGCGAACTGCTCGACCATGCCGCTGAAGCCGGCTATGGCATTCCCGCCTTCAACGTCAACAACCTGGAGCAGGTGCAGGCCGTCATGTCCGCCGCCGATGAGGTGGGCGCGCCCGTGATCTTGCAGGCCAGCGCAGGCGCCCGCAAATACGCCGGCGAAAGCTTCATCAAGCACCTGATCGCCGCGGCCAGCGAAGCCTATCCGCACATTCCCCTGGTCATGCACCAGGACCACGGCACCTCCCCCGCCATCTGCCAGGGCGCGCTGAACCTGGGCTTCGGCTCGGTGATGATGGACGGCTCGCTGCGCGAAGACGGCAAGACCCCGTCCGACTTTGCCTACAACGTCGAGGTGACCCGCCAGGTGGTCGCCATGGCCCACAAGATCGGCGCCACCGTCGAGGGCGAACTGGGCTGCCTGGGCTCGCTCGAAACCGGCCTGGCCGGCGAGGAAGACGGCGTGGGCGCCGTGGGCAAGCTGGACCACTCGGCCCTGCTGACCGACCCCGAAGAAGCCGCGCAGTTCGTGCAGGCCACGCAGCTCGACGCCCTGGCCATTGCCATCGGCACCAGCCACGGCGCCTACAAGTTCACCCGCCCGCCCACGGGCGACGTGCTGGCAATCAGCCGCGTCAAGGAAATCCACGCCCGCATTCCCAACACCCACCTGGTGATGCACGGTTCGTCCAGCGTGCCGCAGGAGCTGCTGGCCCTGATCAACCAGTTCGGCGGCAAGATGAAGGAAACCTACGGCGTGCCCGTGGCGGAAATCCAGGAAGCCATCAAGCACGGCGTGCGCAAGATCAACATCGACACCGACATCCGCCTGGCCATGACCGGCGCGGTGCGCAAGTTCCAGGCCGAGAACCCGGACAAGTTCGACATGCGCGAGTGGATGAAGCCGGCGCGCGAGGCCGCCAAGGCCATCTGCAAGCAGCGCTACCTGGAGTTCGGCTGCGAGGGCCAGGCCGCCAAGATCAAGGGCTACACGCTGGTCGACATGGCGGCCAAGTACGCCGCCGGTGCACTCCAGCAGGTCGTGCATTGATGCAGGGCGCATGGCCCCGGCCGTACCAGGCCGGGGGCGCCCCTGTCAGGCCCGGAGCCCGCAGGCTCCGGGCCTTTTTTGTGCCCGCAAGCCGGGGCGCCATGGCGCCGGCGCCACGCCATGTCGCGCGCGTGTCGGAGGCGCAAAATTCTTCATGTAAGCTCACGGTAAGTAGAAATACGCAGCGCAGGAAGTGCAGGAGGAGATGACATGCTGATAGGTGTGCCCGCCGAGACCCTGGCTGGCGAAACGCGGGTTGCCGCTACGCCCGAGACCATCAAGAAACTCAAGGCCCAGGGCCACACCGTGCGGGTGCAGTCCGGCGCCGGCGTGGCCGCCAGCGTCACCGACCAGGGCTTCGAGGCCGCCGGTGCCGAGATCACGGACGCGGCCGGCGCCTGGGGCTGTGACCTGGTGCTCAAGGTGCGCGCCCCGTCCGAGGGCGAGGCCGCGCAGCTGCGCGCCGGCGGCACGGTGGTGGGCATGCTCAACCCCTTCGATGCCGCGGGCCTGCAGCGCCTGGCGGCGGCCGGCGTCACGGCCTATGCGCTGGAGGCCGCGCCGCGCACCACGCGCGCGCAGAGCATGGACGTGCTCTCCAGCCAGGCCAACATCGCCGGCTACAAGGCCGTGATGATCGCGGCCGACAGGTACCAGCGCTTCTTTCCCATGCTCATGACGGCCGCGGGCACGGTGAAGGCCGCGCGCGTCGTGATCCTGGGCGTGGGCGTGGCGGGCCTGCAGGCCATTGCCACGGCCAAGCGCCTGGGCGCCGTGATCGAGGCCAGCGACGTGCGCCCCAGCGTGAAGGAGCAGGTGGAGTCGCTGGGCGCCAAGTTCATCGACGTGCCCTACGAGACGCCCGAGGAACGTGAAGCCGCCGAGGGCGTGGGCGGCTACGCCCGCCCCATGCCGCAAAGCTGGCTGGACCGCCAGAAGGCCGAGGTGGCCAAGCGCGTGGCGCAGGCCGACGTGGTCATCACCACGGCGCTGATCCCCGGCCGCCCCGCGCCGGTGCTGGTCACGCAGGAGATGGTCGAGTCCATGAAGCCCGGCTCGGTGATCGTGGACCTGGCGGCCGCGCAGGGCGGCAACTGCCCGCTCACGCAGGCCGGGCAGACCGTGGTGCACCGCGGCGTGACCCTGGTGGGCGAGACCAACCTGCCCGCGCTGGTGGCGGCCGACGCCTCGGCGCTGTATGCACGCAACGTGCTCGACTTCCTCAAACTCATCATCAACGGCGAGGGCGCACTGCACCTGAACCGCGAAGACGACATCGTCGTCGCCTGCCTGGTGGCGCACGAGGGCGCGGTCACGCGCGCCTGACGCACCGATGTACAACCGCAAAGGATTTCCGTTTTGACTTTCTCCCGTTCCCGCCCTGGCCGCTGCGTGCTGGCCCTGGCCGCCCTGTCGTTCCTGGCCGCCTGCGCACCCATGCAATCCGATCTGGTGCGCGTGGGCCGCGCAGAACTCCAGCTGCCGCCCGGCCAGTGGGAGCCGCTGGGCGGCGAAGAGGAGCGCTTCGACATGCTCCCCGACGACACCGCGCGCGACCTGCCCATGCAGTCGCGTGCCATGGTGCTGCGCGGCCCGGACAAGGCGCCGCTGGCGGCGCTGCTGGTGCAGACCAACGCCACGAACGACCCGCGCGACACCACGCTGTGGACCGCGGCCTGCCCCGCGCAAAAGGGCGTGCATGTGGAAGACGCCGCGCGCGGCAGCCCGGTGCGCATCGACTGCCTGCGCTACAAGCGCCGTGCCGATGCCGGAGACTACCTGGCCCAGAGCCGCCCGGCGCTGGCGCAGTGGCTGGGCCGGCACCAGGCCGTGCCGACCAAGCCCTATGCGCATGTGTCGTACCGCTACTCCACGCCTGAGGGCGGCTACGTGTCCGTGGACATGCTGGCCGACCAGCGGCTGCTGCGCCCGGCCACGCGCAACAACGAGGACTTCCTGCACGCGGGCCGTCCGGCGCAGGCGTGGGTGGAGCAGCTCGCGCTGGCGGCGCGTCAGAGCATCACCATGCTCGACGGCCGTTTCGTCGTTCCGCCGTTTCCGCAGGCCTTGCCGGAATAGGCGTTTCCCGTTGTCAACCGGGGCCGCCGCGGCGGCCCTTTCTCAAGGAGCGTTGTGATGGAGTCGGTTTCGCCCACGTTGATCAACCTGATCATCTTTGTGCTGGCCATCTATGTGGGGTACCACGTGGTGTGGACCGTCACCCCGGCGCTGCACACGCCGCTCATGGCGGTGACCAACGCCATCTCGGCCATCGTCATCGTCGGCGCCATGCTGGCCGCGGCGCTCACCGAGACCACCCTGGGCAAGAGCATGGGCGTGCTGGCCGTGGCGCTGGCGGCGGTGAACGTGTTCGGCGGCTTCCTGGTCACCCGGCGCATGCTGGAGATGTTCAAGAAGAAAGAGCGCAAAACGACCGGCGGTAGTGCGCAAGGCGCTACTAAATAAGGAGCGTTCGACATGAGCATGAATCTCGTCACGCTGCTGTATCTGGTGGCCAGCGTCTGTTTCATCCAGGCGCTCAAGGGGCTGTCGCATCCCACCACGTCGATCCGCGGCAACCTGTTCGGCATGGCCGGCATGGCGATCGCCGTGCTGACCACGGCGGCGCTCATCGTGGAACTGGCTGGCGACAAGGGCCTGGGCATGGCCTATGTGCTGGCCGGCCTGGTGGTGGGCGGAGGCGCGGGCGCGGTGATGGCCAAGCGCGTGGAGATGACCAAGATGCCCGAGCTGGTGGCCTTCATGCACAGCATGATCGGCCTGGCGGCGGTGTTCATCGCCATCGCGGCCGTGGCCGAGCCCTGGGCCTTCCAGATCGTGGCCAAGGGCCAGCCCATTCCGCTGGGCAACCGGCTGGAGCTGTTCCTGGGCGCGGCCATCGGCGCCATCACCTTCAGCGGCTCGGTCATCGCCTTCGGCAAGCTGTCGGGCAAGTACAAGTTCCGCCTGTTCCAGGGCGCACCCGTGGTGTTCGGCGGGCAGCACCTGCTCAACCTGGTGCTGGGCCTGGCCACCATCGGCCTGGGGCTGGTGTTCATGTTCACCGAGAACTGGACCGCGTTCTTCGCCATGCTGGCGCTGGCCTTCGTGATGGGCGTGCTCATCATCATCCCCATCGGCGGCGCCGACATGCCGGTGGTGGTGTCCATGCTCAACAGCTACTCGGGCTGGGCGGCGGCGGGCATCGGCTTTTCGCTGAACAACAGCATGCTCATCATCGCGGGCTCGCTGGTGGGCAGCTCGGGCGCGATCCTGAGCTACATCATGTGCAAGGCCATGAACCGCTCGTTCTTCAACGTGATCCTGGGCGGCTTCGGCGGCGACGCCACCGCGGCCACGGCGGGCGGCGCCGTGCAGCGCACGGCCAAGAGCGGTAGCGCCGACGACGCGGCCTTCCTGCTGAGCCAGGCGGAGTCGGTGGTCATCGTCCCCGGCTACGGCCTGGCCGTGGCGCGCGCCCAGCACGCGGTGAAGGAGCTGGCGCAGAAGCTCACCGACAAGGGCATCGCGGTGAAGTACGCCATCCACCCCGTGGCCGGCCGCATGCCGGGCCACATGAACGTGCTGCTGGCCGAGGCCGAGGTGCCCTACGACCAGGTGTTCGAGATGGAGGACATCAACGGCGAGTTCGGCCAGGCCGACGTGGCCATCGTCCTGGGCGCCAACGACGTGGTGAACCCCGCCGCGCTCGTCAAGGGCAGCCCCATCTACGGCATGCCCATCCTCGAGGCCTACAAGGCCAAGACCGTCATCGTCAACAAGCGCTCCATGGCCGCCGGCTATGCGGGCCTGGACAACGACCTGTTCTACATGGACAAGACCATGATGGTCTTCGGCGACGCCAAGAAGGTCGTCGAGGACATCGGCAAGGCCGTGGAGTAACGCCTGCCGGCGGCTGCGCTAGGGTAATTCCAGGCGCGCAAAGCCGGCGGCGCGGACACAATCCGCCGCACTTTGCGCGTGATCCGTAACTAGAAGATTCCAGGAGACATATCTATGACCGATCGCCCTTGGCTTGGCGCGTACCCGCAGGGCGTGCCCGCCGACATCGACACGACGCAGTACGCATCGCTGGTGAAGCTGATGGAGCGGGCCTTTCGCGACTATGCGAACCGCACCGCCTACAGCTTCATGGGCCAGGACGTCAGCTACGGCGAGACCGATGCGCAGAGCCGCCAGCTGGCCGCCTACCTGCAGAGCCTGGGCCTGGCGAAGGGCGACCGCGTGGCCCTCATGATGCCCAACGTGCCGCAGTACCCGGTGGCCGTGGCCGCCGTGCTGCGCGCGGGCTTCGTGGTCGTGAACGTGAACCCGCTGTACACGCCGCGCGAGCTGGAGCACCAGCTCAAGGACTCGGGCGCCAAGGCCATCGTCATCATCGAGAACTTCGCCGCCACGCTGCAGGCCTGCATCGCCAACACCGCGGTCAAGCATGTGGTGCTGTGCGCCATGGGCGACCGGCTGGGTTTCCTGAAGGGCCTGCTCGTCAACTACGTGGTGCGCAACGTCAAGAAGCTGGTGCCGGACTACCAGCTGCCGGGCGCGGTGCGCTTCAACGACGCGCTGGCCAAGGGCGCCTCGGCCACGCTGAGCCAGCCCGAGATCAAGCCCGACGACATCGCGCTGCTGCAGTACACGGGCGGCACCACGGGCGTGAGCAAGGGCGCCGTGCTGCTGCACCGCAACGTGATCGCCAACGTGCTGCAGTCCGAGGCCTGGAACGCCCCCGCCACCAGCAAGATCCCGGCGAACGAGCAGCCCACGGCCGTCTGTGCGCTGCCGCTGTACCACATCTTCGCCTTCACGGTGAACATGATGCTGTCCATGCACACGGGCGGCAAGACCATCCTGATTCCCAACCCGCGTGACCTGCAGGCGGTGCTCAAGGAGCTGTCCAAGCACACCTTCCACAGCTTCCCCGCGGTGAACACGCTGTTCAATGGCCTGGCCAACCACCCCGACTTCAACACTGTCAACTGGAAGAACCTGAAGGTCTCGGTCGGCGGCGGCATGGCCGTGCAGGCGGCCGTGGCCAAGCTGTGGCTGGAGAAGACGGGCTGCCCGATCTGCGAGGGCTACGGCCTGTCGGAGACCAGCCCCTCGGCCAGCTGCAACCCGGTCACCGTGAAGGAATTCTCGGGCACCATCGGCGTGCCGCTGCCCAGCACCTCCATGCGCATCCTTGACGACGAGGGGCGCGACATCTCCGCCTCCGGCCAGCCCGGCGAGATCGCCATCAAGGGCCCGCAGGTCATGGCCGGCTACTGGCAGCGGCCCGACGAGACCGCCAAGGTCATGACCGAGGACGGCTACTTCAAGAGCGGCGACATCGGCATCATGGACGAGCGCGGCTACTTCAAGGTGGTGGACCGCAAGAAGGACATGGTGCTGGTCAGCGGCTTCAACGTCTACCCGAACGAGGTGGAAGACGTGGTGGCCCTGATGCCCGGCGTGCTGGAGTGCGCCGTGGTCGGCGTGCCCGACGAGAAGACCGGCGAGGCCGTCAAGCTGGTCATCGTCAAGAAGGACCCGGCGCTCACCGAGGCGCAGGTCAAGGACTTCTGTCGCACCAACCTCACGGGCTACAAGCAGCCCAAGGTGATCGAGTTCCGCACCGAGCTGCCCAAGACCCCCGTGGGCAAGATCCTGCGCCGCGAGCTGCGCGACAAGAAATAGGCCGAGAGCCCCCGCGCCTCGCGCGGGCTCCTGCCGCGCCACAGCCGGGATAATCCCGGCTTTTTTACGCCGGGCCCCGACCTTCATGACCACTGCCATCCTCAGCGCCCTGCCCGAAGAGCAGGGCGGCCTCATGCACGCCTTGCAGCAACCCGAGCCACTGCAGCACGCGGGCCGCAGCTTCTGGCGCGGCCGCCTGCACGGCCAGCCCGTGGTGCTGGCGCTGTCGGGCATCGGCAAGGTGGCGGCGGCCACCACGGCCGCGGTGCTGGCCGAGCGCTTCGGCGCCGCGCGCATCGTGTTCACCGGCGTGGCCGGCGGCGTGGGCGAGGGCGTGCAGGTGGGCGACGTGGTGGTGGCGCAGGACTACCTGCAGCATGATTTCGACGCCTCGCCCATCTTCCCGCGTTGGGAGGTGCCCGGCTACGGCCGCGCGCGCATGGACTGCGACGCGGCCTTGAATGCGCTGCTTTTGGAGGCGGCGCGCGCCTATCTGGCAGACGCTGGGGCGCATTTCTCCGCAGATCTGCCGGCGGCGGCGCGGGCTCCGCAGGTGCACCATGGCCTGATGGCCAGCGGCGACCGCTTCGTGTCCACCGCCCAGGAGTCCAGCGCGCTGCGCGCCGCGCTGCTGGCGGCGGACCACGACGTGCTGGCCGTGGAAATGGAGGGCGCCGCTGTGGCCCAGGTCTGCCGCGACTACGGCCTGCCCTTCGCCGCCGTGCGCACCATCTCCGACCGCGCGGACGACAGCGCGCATGTGGACTTCGCGCACTTCGTGCAGAACGTGGCCAGCCGCTATGCGGACCACATCGTGCAGCGCTTCGTGCAGATGCTCCCAAAATGAGAGCTGTTGGCGCTTGATGCACAAGCGCCAGAGGCCTGTTTGGCTTGAAACTGGCGCGCCCTTTCCAGTCCGATGGCCGCGGAGCAGGCCGCACCAGCAGGCGCCGTGGAACTGGCTTGGCCAGGCCACTGGCGTCGTCCCCCCTCCCGCAGCGCGCAGCGATGCGAGAGAGAGGGGGAAGGCGCGCAGCGCCTCAGGGGGTGTTCCTACTTCAACCAGCCGCGCTTGCGGAAGTACAGCATGGGCACGACGGCGCTGGCCACCATGAGGCCCACCACATAGGGGTAGCCGTATTCCCAGTTCAGTTCGGGCATGAACTGGAAGTTCATGCCGTAGACGCTGGCGATCAGCGTCGGCGGCAGCAGCGCCACGCTGGCCACGGAGAAGATCTTGATGATTTTGTTCTGGTTGATGTTGATGAAGCCGACCGTGGCGTCCATCAGGAAGTTGATCTTGTCGAACAGGAAGGCCGTGTGGCTGTCCAGCGACTCGATGTCGCGCAGGATCTGGCGCGCGTCCTCGAACTGCTCGGCGTTGAGCATCTTGCTGCGCATCATGAAGCTCACGGCGCGGCGCGTGTCCATGACGTTGCGGCGGATGCGGCCGTTCAGGTCTTCCTGGCGCGCGATGGCGGCCAGCACTTCGCCGGCGCGCGCGTCGGTCACGTCGCCGGCCAGCACCTGGGTGCTGACCTGCTCCAGGTCGTCGTAGATGCCCTCCAGCGTGTCGGCGGAGTATTCCGCGTCGGCGTCGAAGAGCTTGAGCAGCACCTCCTTGGCATCCTCGATTAGGCCGGGCGCGCGGCGCGCGCGCATGCGCACCAGGCGGAACACGGGCACGTCCTCGTCGTGGATGGAGAACAGCACGCCCTTGCTCTTGAGCTCGTCGTTGACCAGGTTCAGGATGAAGGCCACTCGCACCGAGCGCGGCTCGTCGTACACATCCACCAGGAAGTCGCTGCGGATGTGCAGTTCGCCGTTGTCTTCCTCGTAGAAGCGGGCGGATTCCTCGATGTCCTCGTCCATCGCATCCTCGGGGATGGACAGGCCGTAGTGCTGCTTGATCCAGCGTTTCTCTTCCAGCGTGGGGGACTCCAGGTCCACCCAGATCGGCTGGAAGCGGGCCAGCTCTTCCAGGGATTCGATTTCTTCCTGGACCAGCCGGCCATTGGCGAGCGTAAAGATGTTGAGCATGGCTCACTCTCCCTGATTCTTGTGGCGTCTGCGGGGGGCGGGGCGCTTTCAACCCCTCGGCAGGCCGGGAGGCTGAAAGCTACCAACTGGGGTAGGTTTCCACGGAGCTGTCTCGTCGTGATGAATAAGCCGGGGATTATCGCACCGGCCCCCGATTGGAACGCCCATGCATGACAGGCGTGCGGCGGTGATGGCGCCTCAGCCGCCGCCGCGGTGGGTGTGCAGGTCCAGGTGGCGCATGAAGGCCCGACGCGCGGCAGGGGTTACGCCGTCGAAGGCGAAGTGCAGCCGCAGCGTGGGCAGGCGCAGCAGGGCGATGCAGCGGGGCGGGCCGTCGGCCCAGCGCAGCGTCAGCGCGCCGCCGTCCAGGGTGATGCGCGCCTGTGCCTCGCCCTCGGGCCGCCAGTCGAGGCCCGTGAGCGCCTGGCGCAGCAGCCGCTGCCACTCGGCGCGCGAGCAGCTCATGTCGCGCGCAAAGCGGTCGGGCCAGTCCGCCACGCGCTCAGCCGCCGGCGATGGGCGGCCAGATGGCGAGCGCGTCGCCCTCGCTCAGCGTGGTGCTGGCGCGCGCGGCGGGCGGGATGTAGCGGCCGTTGACCAGCACCAGGTGCACCAGCTGGGGCGGCAGCCGGAAGGGCGCGATGATCTGGCTGATGGTGTCCGTGGGGGCCACGTCCAGCGGCATCTGGTTGCCGGGCCGGACCTCGAGCGGCAGGTAGTCGGTCAGCGATGCGAAGAGCTTGAAGGTGATGCGCATACGGTCTCGGTCGGCCTGTCTTTGCAGTCAAATCGGCATTTTGCGCCCATGTGGCAAGCGCTGGTAGCTATGTTTTGAATAGCAATCCTCAGCGCCGGCGTGCATCCTGGGGACCGCTCCAGGCGCCCTGCGCCTGGGCGCTGGCGAGGTAGGCCTCCATGATCCGCGTGGGGTCGCGCCGCAGCCGGTCCTTCCAGGGGCCCAGGTGCACCCGCCCCTCCACCAGGCCGCGCATGGCGCCCACATGCTGGGTCATGCCCACCGAGTTGCAGCCGACGAGCCGGTCGCCCTCGAACTGCAGGCTCAGGTGCCTGCCGGCGGCCGCGTCGGTCAGCTCGGCATGCTCGCCGCCGGGCACGCCCTGCCAGTTGCCGAAGCTGGTGGAGATGAGCCCCAGCGTGTCCAGCACGTTGATCTGCGTGACCACCGCCAGCGCCGTGGGCCGCCCGACCATGTTGAGCGCGGCCACGCGCGCCTGCTCGGCCGCGTTGGGCTGGATGGCGCTGACCACGGTCTTGCGCGTGAAGGGGTCGAAGGCCTCGGCGCAGTCGCCCGCGGCGTAGATGCCGGGCACGCTGGTCTGCATGCGCTCGTCCGTTAGCACGCCCTGCAGGCAGGTGATGCCGCTGCCGGCCAGAAAGCCGATGGCCGGGCGCACGCCGGTGGCGCTGATGACGAGGTCGGCCTCCAGCACCTGGCCGCCCGACAGGTGCACCCGCAGCGCGTCGCCGTCGCCCGGCTCGATGCGCTCGACCTTGCGGCCCGTGAACACCGCCACGCCCTGGCGCTCGCACCAGTCGCGGATCATGCCGCCGGCCACCGGCCCCATCATGCGCGGCACCATGCGGTCGCCCATCTCCACCACCGACAGCCGCACGCCGCGCTGCTTCAGCGCCTCCATGATGATGCAGCCGATGAAGCCCGCGCCCATCTGCACCACGCGCGCGCTGGGCCGGGCCCGCGCGGCGATGGCGCGCGCATCGCGCAGCGTCCAGCAGGTCTCCACGCCCGGCAGGTCCAGCCCCGGGATGGGCGGGCGCACGGGGTGCGAGCCGGTGGCGATGAGCAGGCGGTCGAAGCCCAGGGTGTCGCCGTTGTCCAGCGTGACCGTGCGGCCCGGCGCGTCCACCGCCGTGGCCCGGCCCTGCAGCCGCTCGATGCGCTGGGCCGCGAAATGGTCCGCGCGCTTGCGCAGGTAGGTGCCGCTCTCGCCGATGTGCTCCATCAGCAGGTAGGGAATGGCCATGCGCGAGTAGGGCGGCTCGGCCTCGTCGCCCACCAGGGTGATGCGGTCGCCCGGCGCGTGCTTGCGCAGGGTCTCCGCCGCGATGACGCCGGCCGGGCCGGCCCCCAGGATCAGGTGGTGCATGGTATGAATGCTATATATTCAATAGCTATTGGCGCTTGTGGAGCGGGCGCTTCGGCCTGTTTTGCCTGGTATCTGCGCGCGCCGCCCCCTCACAGCCCCAGCCGCGCGCGCGTCTCCGGCGTGGGCCGGCCCTCGGCGTCCCAGCCGCGCACGGCGTAGTACTTGGGCAGCATCTCCGGCAGGTGGCTGACGGCGCCCTGCGATCCGCCGGTCTTGGCGGCTTCGGTCAGCAGGCGCCGGGGCAGGCTGTCGTCGGCCTTGGTGAAGCCGGCGGCGTTGTTGAACTCGCGCTCCATGTTCCAGATGCGCTCGCCGATCTTCTCCAGCTCCTGCACGTTGAAGCCCTCGTCGCAGGCGGCCTGCAGCTGCGGTGCCAGGTCGGGCAGGCTCCAGGCGAAGGTGGTGAAGATGCACACGCCGGCCGAGTCAAAGGCCGCCGTCGCGTCCTGGAAGGCCTTGACCAGCTCGGGCTTGCCCTCGGTGGCCGTGGGCTCGGTCTTGACCGGAATGCCCAGGATCTCCGAGGCGATGGTGTAGCCGCGCAGGTGGCAGCCGCCGCGGTTGCTGGTGGCATAGGCCAGGCCGATGCCCTGGATGGCGCGGCCGTCGTAGGCCGGGAACTCCTGGCCCTTGGAGGACATGGACAGCTCGGGGTGGCCGTACTTGCTGCACAGGCGCTTGGAGCCCTGGCCCACCTCCTTGCCGAAGCCGCGGCCGTTCACCGTTTCCTCGGCCAGGAAGGCCAGCGCCTGGGCCGAGCCGAAGGGCGCCTCGATGCCGATCTGCTCCTTGGTCAGCACGCCCATCTCGTACAGCTCCATCACCGCGCCCACGGTGGCGCCGAAGCTGATGGGATCGATCCCCTGCTCGTTGCACAGCAGGTTGGCGTACTGCAGGCATTCCAGGTCGTTCACGCCGTTGGCCGCGCCCAGCGCCCAGGCGGCTTCGTACTCCAGGCCGCCGCTGGCGCCCCAGTACTGCGGCTTGTTCTGCACGGTGAAGTGCGTCTCGTCGATCTTGCTGATGCGCCCGCAGGCGATGGTGCAGCCGAAGCAGGCCTGGTTGGTCACCAGCTGCTTCTTGCCGTCGCTCGCGCGCGGCGTGGCCATGGCCTCGGCCGAGATGTCCTTGGCACCCTCGAACTGCACGTCGCGGTGGTTGCGCGTGGGCAGTGCGCCCACCTCGTTAATGACGTTCATCAGCACCTGCGTGCCGAAGGTGGGCAAGCCCTGGCCGGTGACGGGGTGGTCGTGCAGGATCTTCTTGCGCGCGAAGGTCTCGGCCATGAAGGCCTTGGGGTCGCGGATGTTGCCCACGCCCTTGGTGCCGCGCACGGCGATCGCCTTGAGGTTCTTGCTGCCCATCACCGCGCCCACGCCCGAGCGCCCGGCGGCGCGGTGCAGGTCGTTGACCACGGCGGCGAACAGCACCTGGTTCTCGCCCGCGCGGCCGATGCCGGAGATGCGCGTCAGCGGGTCCTGCAGCGTGGTCTTGAGGTGTTCCTCGGTCTCCCAGACGCTCTTGCCCCACAGGTCGGCGGCGTCGCGCAACTCGGCCAGGTCGTCGTGGACGTACAGGTACACAGGCTTGGGGGACTTGCCCTCGAAGATGATCATGTCCCAGCCGGCCATCTTCAGCTCGGCGCCCCAGTAGCCGCCCGAGTTGGAGCAGGCGATGGCGCCCGTGAGCGGCCCCTTGGTGATGACGGTGTAGCGCCCGCCCGTGGAGGCCATGGTGCCCGTGAGCGGCCCCGTGGCCCAGATGATCTTGTTGTCCGGCGACAGCGGATCGACCTTGGGGTCGATCTCGCTCACCAGGTACTTGGAGCCCAGGCCGCGCGAACCGATGTACTGGCGGGCCCAGTCCATGTTCAGCGGCTCGGGTGTGACGGTGCCCGCGCTCAGGTTGACGCGCAGAATCTTGCCAGCCCAGGACATGATGTGTGCTCCTTGATTGATAGCTGTCGGCGCTTGATGGTCAAGCGCCGGCGGGCGAATTGGCTTGATTGCCGAGCCTGTCGGCCCACTGCTTCATGCGCTCCAGCCCGGTCCAGTTGGCGTCGATGTAGGTGATGGCCGTGGTCGGGCAGGCCTCCACGCAGGCCGGGCCTTCGGCGCGGTCGTGGCACAGGTCGCACTTTTGCACCTTGCCGGTGTCGGCCACGTAGTTCACGGTGCCGAAGGGACAGGCGATGGTGCAGACCTTGCAGCCCACGCAGGTCGATTCACTGACGACCTTGGCGCCGCTCGGCCGGTCCACGGTGATGGCCTCCACCGGGCAGGCGTGCAGGCACCAGGCCTCGTCGCACTGGGTGCAGGTGTAGGGCACCTTCTTGCCGGTGGTGTGGAAGTCAAAGACCTTGATGCGCGACTTGGCGGTGGCGTACACGCCGTAGTGCTCGAAGGAGCAGGCCATCTCGCACTGCAGGCAGCCGGTGCACTTGTCGGCGTTGATGTGCAACACCTTTTGCATGAACGTCTCCTTGGGTACCGGCGCCCGGGGCAGGGGACGCCTTGCCTATGAACTGTTTTGCATAGGCATTGTGGGCAGGGAGGGGGTGGCATGCGATACAGGGAAAACCCGTGTAGGACGGGCGCGCACGGCGGGCGCCCCCGTCAGCGGGGTACCGGGCGGGGGCGGCGAACGGGGAGGGCGGCGGTGCCGCTCAGCGGGTGGCTTCGAGCCGCACCAGCGCCAGCGCGCGGCACAGGTCGGCCCAGGCGGCGGCCTTGGCCTCGGGGGCGCGCAGCAGGTAGGCCGGGTCGTAGCTCACGACGGCCGGCGTGCCGTCCGCCAGGCGGTGCACGCCCGCGCGCAGGCGCCCCAGCGGCTCGCGGCTGCCCAGCACCGCGCGCGCCGCGCCCAGGCCCAGCACCAGCACCATGGCCGGGCGCAGCTGGGCCAGGGCCTGCGGCAGGCCGGTGGCGGGCTCCACGCCCTCGGCGGGCTGGCCGGGGGTGGGGCGGCCCAGCGCGGCCAGGTAGGCGCGCGGATGCCGGTGCAGGCGCATGGCGCGCAGCATGTTGTCCAGCAGCCGGCCGGTGTCGCCCGCCAGGGGCTCGCCGGGCGTGGGGTTTTCCAGCACGACCAGCCAGCCCGTGCCCAGTTCCGGCGGCGTGGCCGCGTGGTCGGCCTGCGGGTACAGCGCCTGGGGTTCGCGCAGCAGCAGCCCGCCCTGGGCGGAGCCGGCCGCGCCGCCAACTGCAGCGGCTCGCACGGGGGGCGTCGGCGCGTGCGCCGCCATGGGCGGCCGGCGCACGCCGGGGGGCGCCGCGGCGGGCTGGGGGGCCGGCATGGCCGCCACGGTTTGCGCCGGGGGCGTGTCGCTTGCGGCGGCGGGTTGCGGTGCGGCGGCAGGGGCCGGGCGGGCCGGTGGCGGGGCCCAGACGGCGATGCCCATCTCCTGCAGCATGGCGCGTTGGCGCGCGTCGAGTTCCAGGCTCATAGCGGCAGGCTCATGACCACGGCGTCCTCGCGCTGGCCGTCCGCGGCCGGGTAGTAGCGCTTGCGCTCGCCCACGCGGCGGTAGCCGTGGGTTTCGTAGATATGGCGGGCGCGCTCGTTGCTCATGCGCACCTCCAGCCACAGCCATTGCGCGCCCAGGCCGCGCGCCCACAGGGCCAGCGCGTCCAGCATCACCTGGGCCCAGCCCTGGCGCTGGAAGGCCGGCGCCACGGTGATGTTGAGCAGGTGCACCTCGTCCACGCCGCGCATGGCGACGAAGTAGCCCAGGATCTGCCCGTCCGCCATGAGCAGCTGGGCCTGGTAGCCCGAGGCCATGGCGTCGATGAAGTTGCCGCGCGTCCAGGGGTGGTCGTAGGCGCTTTGTTCGATGGGCATGAGCGCGTCCAGGCAGGCCGGGGTCATGGGCTCGAATCCGGCCTCGATGGCCATGGGGGGCTGGGGAATGGCGCTCATGGTTGGTGGGCCGGGGCGGCGCGGCGGGCGGCCTCCCGTTCGGCGGTGGTTTGCGCCACTTTATCGCGGATGTAGCGCGGCAGCGCCGCGTCGGCGGGCACGGCGGCGCCGGCCGCCAGCAGCGCGGGCGCCAGGCGCAGCAGGGCCGCGGCCGTGGGCAGGGCATGCACATGGGGCGCCTGCGGCGCCAGCCGCTCGCCATAGGCCGCCCGGGCGTTGCCGGCCACCGTCCAGCCGGGCTCCACTGCGACGGCCTCGGGCGCGCTCAGGCCGAAGTCCTGGGGCGCCAGCCAGTGCCCGGCAGCGTCCTGCCATTCGAAGGGCGCGGCATAGACCTCGTCCATGCGCGCATCCAGCGTGGCCAGCACGCGGGTGCAGCCATGCTGCGCGCGTGCCTGCTCGGCCACGGCCAGCAGGGTGTCCACCGGCAGCACCGGCACGCCCTGGCCGCCGCGCGCACCGAAGGCCAGGCCCTGGGCCACCGCGCAGGCCGTGCGCAGCCCGGTGAACGAGCCCGGCCCGCGCCCGAAGACGATGGCGTCGAGCTGGGCGAACGACAGGCCCGCCTGCGCCAGCAGGGCGCGGATGGCCGGGATCAGCGTGGTCGAGGCCTGGGCGCCGCCCGGGCCGCTGTGCTCGTGCACCTGGCCGCCCTGCTGCACGGCGATGGACAGGGTGTCGGTGCTGGTGTCGAAGGCGAGCAGGTTCATGGCCGCCCGATTATCGGCTGCGCGCCAAGCCATTGCGGCGCACGGGGCCGGTTCGGCCGGGGTGGCGCGGGCGATAGACTCGGCGGGATGTTGTTTTTCCCGTTCGCGCAGGCCCGTGGCCGCCTGCGCCGCCTGGCCTGGGCGGCTCTCCTGGCCGTCTGCCTGCCCGCCGGGGCCCAGCGCCCCGCGGCCGCGCCGGCGGAGGCCGCCGCGCTGCCGCCCGCCGTCGAGGCCCTGCTGCAGCGCGCCAAGGTGCCGCGCGAGGCGCTGTCGGCGCTGGTCGTGGAGGTCGAGGGGCGCCAGCCCCCGCGCCTGGCCTACCAGGCCGAGGCGGCGGTGAACCCGGCCTCGGTCATGAAGCTGGTCACCACCTATGCGGCGCTGGACCTGCTGGGGCCGGCCTTCACCTGGGACACGCCCGTGTACCTGGACGCGGCGCCCCAGGGCGGCAGCCTGCGCGGCAATGTCTACATCAAGGGGCAGGGCGACCCCAAGCTAGTGGTGGAGCGCCTGTGGCTGCTCATGCGGCGCCTGCGCGCGCAGGGCATCGACGTGATCCTGGGCGACATCGTGCTCGACCGCAGCGCCTTCGAGGTGCCGGCCCACGACCCGGCCCTGTTCGACGGCGAGCCCTGGCGCCCCTACAACGCGGCGCCCGACGCGCTGCTGCTCAACTACAAGTCGGTGGCCATGGGCTTCGTGCCCGACGTGGCGGCTGGCGTGGCGCGCGTGCGCTACGAGCCGCCCCTGGCCCAGATCGACCTGCCGGCGACGGTGCCGCTGGCGGCCGCGGGCGCCGCCTGCGGCGACTGGCGCACGGGGCTGCGGGCCGAGTTCTCCGATGCCGCGCGCATCGCGTTCCAGGGCCCGTACCCGGCCGCCTGCGGGGAGCGGGAGTGGTCCGTGGCCCCGGCCGACCCGCGCGGCTATGCGGCGCGCGCCGTGGAGGGCATGTGGCGCGAGCTGGGCGGCAAACTCACCGGCCGCGTGCGCGACGGCCAGGTGCCCGCGGGCCTGCAGCCGGCCTTCAGCAGCGTGTCGCCCGCCCTGTCGGAGGTGGTGCGCGACATCAACAAGTACAGCAACAACGTCATGACCCAGCAGCTGTTCCTGACGCTGGGGCTGCAAAAAGGGGGCGTGGGGCGCTTCGACACGGCGCGCGCGGTGCTGGCGCAGTGGTGGCGCCAGCGCGTGGGCGCCAGCGAGGCGCTGGTGGTGGACAACGGCGCGGGCCTGAGCCGCGAGGCGCGCCTGACGCCCCGGGCGCTGGGGCGCCTGCTGCAGCAGGCCTGGGCTTCGCCGGTGATGCCGGAGCTGATGGCCTCGCTGCCGATCGCCGGGGTGGACGGCACGCTGCGCCGCCGCCCGGGCCTGGCGGCCGCGGGATCGGCCCACCTCAAGACCGGCACGCTGCGCGACGTGACGGCCATGGCGGGCTATGTGCACGCCGCCAGCGGCCGCCGCTATGTGCTGGTGGCCATCGTCAATCACCCGAATGCGCCCGCGGCGCGCCCGGCCGTCGAGGCCCTGGTGGACTGGGCGCTGAACGACCGCGACCGCGAGACCGCCAGCGCGCCGACGCGCTAGCGGTTGGCACGCATCACCAGCGCACGCGCAGGCGGTCGTAGGCGTAGTTGCCGAATTCGCGGTGGGCGGCCGGGGTGATGTAGACCTTGTCGGCGAACAGGAAGCGGTCGGGGTTGGCGTTCGGGCGCAGCGTGGAGCCGGTGCACAGGGCCGAGTTCACCTCGCCCGCGCCGATGCCGATGCCGGGGCCGGCATCCACCGAGGTGCAGACCGGGTTCTCGACGTCGCTGAAGCCATAGCCGCCGGCCGAGCCCTCGAACAGGTTCACGTAGTAGGCCACGTCCACGTAGAGCACGGTCTTGCGCAGGTCTTCGATGGCGATCAGCAGCTCGTCGTTGAAGCGGCGGCTGGCGCGGCTGATCAGCTGTTCCTTGTCGATGGCCTTGGCCCAGGGCGTGCGGCTCAGGTCGTAGGTGCCGGTCACCAGGATGTGCTTGGCGCCGGAATCTGACAGGCGGCGCACCTGCGTGGCCAGGTCCTTGCCGGCCTGGCCGGAGGCGGTGACGAAGGCGTCCTCGCTCTGCGCGCCCGCCCGCACGGCGGCCATGCCGGCGACGATGTCGCTCACGCCCGCGGCGATGATGACCACGTCCGCCTCGCGGAACGCCTGCCCGGCCAGGAAGCTGTCGATCTGCTGCTTCACGGTCGGGGTGGTGGCGTTGCCGGCCGCGTCGGGCGTGGCGGTGACGCGGGCATTGCCCTGCGCATAGCTCAGGCCGCCGGCCGACACGGGACGGATGGTCTTGCCGTAGTGGGAAGCCACCTGCAGCGTCCAGTTGTTGATGCTGCCGTTGTTGACGGTGTAGCTGGAGCCCTTTTGCCCCACGTCGATGGAGCCATCCCCGAAGGTGATGAAGCGCTCGGGCGAGATGGCCGATTCAATGCTGCTGGAGCCGCAGGCCGCGAGCAGGGCGGCGGCTGCGCAGGTGGTGGCCACGAGGGTGCGGCGCATCCAATGTGCTGGCATGTAATTCTCCGGAATAAGTGGGCGAGAGTGTAACGAGGGCGTCACGCGGGCTTGTAGCGCAATGTAGGTTCAGCCGGCGGCCGCGGCGCGCTGCAGGCGGTCGCGCACGCCTTCCCAGTCGGGGCTGCCGGGCGGGGTTTCGATCCAGATCAGCTTGGCGCCGGCCTCGTCGAAGCCGCGCAGCGCCGCGAACAGCTGCTGCGCGGCCGCGGCCGCGTCGTCGGGCATGCGGCGCAGGATGATCCTGGAGGACGGCGAGCGCAGCGCCGCGCGCGCGTACACGGCCATGTGCGCGGCGTCCGCGCCCAGTACGTCCAGGCCGGCCTGCAGCTGCTTGGCGTCCATCAGGCGTACGCGGGCCGTGGGGGCGTAATGTGCCAAAAGCGTGCCTGAGGCCCGTGGGGTAAGCGCGGGAAGCTCTTCTTTCGATAGCGGCCGCAGGCCGCAGGCGCGCTGCACGTCCTCGCGCGAGATGGCGCCGGGGCGCAGCAGCACGGGCACGCCGCGCGTGCAGTCGATGATGGTGGACTCGATGCCCACGGCGCAGGCGCCGCCGTCGAGCACCAGCAGCGCGTCGCCGAACGCGTCGGCCACATGGCGCGCGGTGGTCGGGCTGACCTTGCCGAAATGGTTGGCGCTGGGGGCCGACACGCCCCACACGGGCGGGTCGAGCCGCTGGCAGGCGGCCAGCACGGCATGGGCCACGGGGTGGGCCGGGCAGCGCAGACCCACGCTGTCCTGGCCGCCCGTGGAGGCCCGGGCCGCCTGGGGCAGGCGCGGCAGGATCAGCGTCAGCGGGCCGGGCCAGAAGGCGTCGATGAGCTGCTGCGCGAACAGCGGCACCTCCTTGGCGTAATGGGTGATGGCCGCGGCGTCGGCCACATGCACGATCAGCGGGTGGTTGGCGGGGCGCCCCTTGGCGGCAAAGATCTGCGCCACGGCCGCGTCGTTGTCGGCGTCGGCCGCCAGGCCGTAGACGGTCTCGGTCGGCAGGCCCAGCAGTTCGCCGCGGGCCAGGGCCTGCGCGGCGGCCTGCACCGCGGTGGGGAGCGTCCCATCCAGGATCACGGCGCGGCCTTTCAGAACGGGGCGATGCCCAGGATGGCCGCCGCCCGCAGCGCCGTGTCGCGCACGGCCTGCGGCGTGGCGCCGGTGATGTTCAGGTGGCCCATCTTGCGGGCGCGCTGGGGCGTCGCCTTGCCGTACAGGTGTAGGTGGCAGCCGGGCAGGGCCAGCACCTGGTCCCAGGCCGGCGCGGCGGGCGTGTCGCCGCTTGCGAACCACAGGTCGCCCAGCAGGTTCAGCATGATGGTGGGGCTGTGCAGGCGCGGCTGCACCAGCGGCAGGCCGGTCATGCAGCGCACCTGCAGCTCGAACTGCGACACGTCGCAGGCGTTCTGGCTGTAGTGGCCGCTGTTGTGCGGGCGCGGGGCGATCTCATTGACCACCAGCGAGCCGTCTTCCAGCACGAAGAACTCCACGCACAGCACGCCCACATAGCGCAGGCCGTCTGCTACGGATTTCGCGGCTGCCAGCGCTTGCTGTACCTGGGCTGGTGGCAGATTTCCTTCATACACCTCGGTCACGGCCAGGATGCCGTCCCGGTGCAGGTTGCGCTGCACGGGCAGGTGGACGAGTTGGCCGTCGCGGCCGCGCGCCACGATGACCGAGCATTCGTGCGCCAGCGGCAGCATCTTCTCGAGCACGCAGGTCACGCGGCCCAGCTGGTCCCAGGCGGCGGCCAGGTCGTCCAGCGTCTTCACGCGGACCTGGCCCTTGCCGTCGTAGCCCATGCGGGCGGTCTTGAGGATGCCGGGCAGCAGGTCGGCCGGCACGGCGGCCAGCTGCGCGGGCGTGGCGATCACGGCGTGCGGGGCGACGGGGACGCCGCATTGCACGAAGTGCGCCTTCTCCTGCGCGCGGTCCTGGGCGATGGCCACGGCGCTGCCGGCAGGCGACACGGGCAGGCTGCGCGCCAGCGTGTCGAGGGCGGCGGCGGGCACGTTCTCGAACTCGGTGGTCACGGCCGCGCAGACCCGGGCCAGCCCGGCCAGGCCCTGCGGGTCTTCGTAGCCGGTGCGGATGTGGTGGTGGCTCACCAGGCCGGCGGGGCTGGTGGCGTCGGCGTCGAGCACGGCGGTGAAGTAGCCCATGGACTGGGCGGCATGCACGAACATGCGGCCCAGCTGGCCGCCGCCCAGCACGCCCAGCGTGGCGCCGGGCAGGATCACGTCAGGCATGGGGGCGTCGCTCATGCATGCACCGGCAGCGTCATGGCGCGCGCGGCCTCGGTCTGCTCGGCGCGGAAGGCCTCGAGCCTGGCGCGCAGCGCGGCATCTTCGTTGGCCAGCAGGGCCACGGCGAACAGCGCGGCATTGGCGGCGCCGGCGTTGCCGATAGCGAAGGTGGCCACGGGCACGCCCTTGGGCATCTGCACGATGGAGTGCAGCGAGTCCACGCCCTGCAGGTGGCGGCTGGCCACGGGCACGCCGAGCACGGGCACGGGGGTCTTGGCGGCGAGCATGCCGGGCAGGTGCGCGGCGCCGCCCGCGCCGGCAATGATGGCCTTCAGGCCGCGGCCGGCCGCGGCCTCGGCGTAGCGGAACATGTCGTCCGGCATGCGGTGGGCGGAGACCACCTGGGCCTCGTGGGCGATGCCGAATTGCTGGAGGATGGCAACTGCGTGCTGCATGGTGTCCCAGTCGCTGCTGGAGCCCATGACCACGCCGATCTGGATGGGGTTCATGTGTGTGGGGCGCGCGGGGCGCTCGCCTGGGTGGAACCCGCGATTTTACTTTTTGTGCGCGCCGTCAGTGCGCCAGCGCGGCGGCGGCGCCCGCCCCGAGCGTGATCGAACGGATGGGGATGCGCGCGTCGCGCGCGATGTCGCCCGACAGCTGCAGCGCCAGGTAGCGCGTGCAGCACACGCGCAGGAAGGAGGTGAAGTTGTCCACCGCGCCATGCTCGGCCATCAGCTCGTCATACAGCCGCGTGCACAGCTGGGCGACGCTGTAGCCGTCGCGCGCGGCGATCTCCTGCAGCACCTGCCAGAACATGTTTTCCAGCCGGATGCTGGTCGCCACCCCGTGCAGCCGCACGGAGCGGGCGCGGTAGGCGTAGAGCTGCGGATCGGCGCTGATGAAGACCTGGCACACGGCGGACTCCTGGGACACATGCAAGGCCGGCCATGGTGGGGGCCGGCGGGGCCTGCGTCAAGCCGGGTGATGTATGCTATTGAATTAATAGCTGCGAGCGCTTTGTGGAAAAGCGCTGCAGCCTATTTTGACTCAAAGCGTGATGCGCGTGCCCAGCAGCGCCAGCAACTGCGCGATCCAGGCCGGGTGGGCCGGCCAGGCGGGGGCGCTGACCAGGTTGCCCTGGGTGTGGGCCTGGTCCACGGGGATGTCGGCGTAGGTGCCGCCGGCCAGCTCCACCTCGGCGCGGCAGGCGGGGTAGGCGGAGCAGGTGCGGCCCTGGAGCACGCCCGCGCCGGCCAGCAGCTGGGCACCGTGGCAGACGGCGGCCACGGGCTTGTTGGCGTCGAAGAAGTGGCGCACGGCGGCGCACACGGCGGCGTCGTTGCGCAGGTACTCGGGGCCGCGGCCGCCGGGAATCACCAGCGCGTCGTAGCTCTCGGGCCGGATGTCGGCGAACGTGGCGTTGAGCGTGAAGTTGTGGCCGGGCTTTTCGCTGTAGGTCTGCGCGCCCTCGAAGTCGTGGATGGCCGTCTTGATCTGGTCGCCGGCCTTCTTGCCGGGGCAGACCGCATGCACCTGGTGGCCCACGGCCAGCAGCGCCTGGAAGGGGACCATGGTTTCATAGTCCTCGCAGTAGTCGCCGCAGATCATCAGAATCTTCTTGCCTGCCATGGTTGTCTCCTTGTGTGGTGGTTTCGGAGCCTGGCATTGTGGGCAGCCCGGCCGCAGGGCGGGTATTAACCCGCTACTACAGCGGCGCCATGCGCCTGCTGCGCGCGAAATTGCCCGAGAATCCCCTGACTCTTGATGACCGGCGCGCCGCGCCACATTACCGGGACTGCCTACACATGATCGACGTCACCATAGAAACTTTTGAAACCGAAGTCATCGCCGCGTCGATGCAGGCGCCCGTGCTGGTCGATTTCTGGGCGCCCTGGTGCGGCCCGTGCAAGACCCTGGGCCCCCTCCTGGAAAAGCTGGAGACGGAGTACGCCGGCCGCTTCAAGCTGGTGAAGATCGACTCCGACCAGGAGCAGCAGCTGGCCGCCATGTTCGGCATCCGCAGCATTCCGACCTGCGTGCTGATGATCAACGGCCAGCCGGTGGACGGCTTCATGGGCGCCCAGCCCGAGGGCCAGCTGCGCGCCTTCCTGGACAAGCACCTGCCCAGCGCCGAGGAGCTGGAGGCCGAGGAGCAGGAAGAAGAGGCCTTGGACGCCCTGGCCGAGGGCGATACCGAGGGCGCGCTGGACAAGCTGCAGGCCGCCGTGGCCACCGACCCGGCCAACGACGACGCGCGGTTCGACTACGTGAAGCTGCTGCTGCAGCTGGGCCGCGTCGACGATGCCAAGGTGGCCTTCGCCCCGGTGATCGCCAAGGCCGAGACATCGCGCAAGCTCGCGGCGCTCAAGGCCTGGATGGATGCTATTGATTTCGTAGCTGTTAACGCTCATGGGGCGGGCGCTGGTGCCGAATTTGATGCCAAGATTGCCGCCAACAAGCGCGACTTCGAGGCGCGCTTCGGCCGCGCGCGCTGGCTCATGGCCCAGCAGCGCTGGACGGACGCCATGGACGAGCTGCTGGAAATCCTCATGCGCGACAAGGCCTGGAGCGACGAGGCCGCGCGCAAGGCCTACGTGGCGGTGCTGGAAATCATCGAGCCGCCCAAGGTCAAGGTGGCCGACGGCCAGATCCCGCCCGAGGACCCGGTGGTGGCCACCTACCGCCGCCGCCTGTCCAGCGTCGTCCTGAGCTGAGCGGGGCTTGCGGGCGCGGCGCTGGAAACGGATCGGCGGGGTGGCCGCGGCCTGGCTGGCCGCCGCCTGGCTGACCGGCTGCGCCACCGCGCCGGCGCCCGATGCGCAGGTCACCGGCACGGCGATCTCGCGCGAGCGGCTCTACGTGCCACCCGATGCGCTGTTCGAGGCCACGCTCGTGGACGTGACGCGCGAGGGCGAGCCGCCCGTGGTGCTGGCGCGCCAGCGCATCGACCCCGCGGGGCCGCCGCCCTACGCGCTGCGCCTGCCCTACCACCAGGCCCGCACCCCGCCCCAGGGGCGCTACGAGGTGCGCGCCGCCGTCACGCAGCAGGGCCGGCTGCTGCTGGACATGCCGGGCGTGCACCCGGCGCTGATCGACCCGGCCTTCCGCCATGTGGACGTGATCCTGGCGCGCGTGCCGCTGCTGGCGGCCACGGCCATGGCGGCCGTGCCGCTGCGCCAGACCTATTGGAAGCTGGTTGAGGTGGTGGGCGGCGAGCCCGTGGCGCCGCCCGCTGCAGGGGCGACCATGGCCCATCTGCTGCTGGAGCGCGACGCGGGCCGCGCCAGCGGCTCGGGCGGCTGCAACCGCTTCATCGCGGACTATGCGCAGGAGGGCGGGCGGTTGCGCCTGTCGGGGCTGAACTCGTCGCTGCGCCTGTGCCTGGCGGGCGGTGGGTCGGAGCCGGCGTTCTTCGAACGCCTCGGCGCCGTGGCGTTCTACCACCAGCAGGGGCGGGAGCTGGAGCTGCGCGATGCAGAGGGCAAGCCCCTGCTGCGCTTCGTGGCCGAGGAGCGGGGCATGCCGCGGCTGGAGGACGAGGTGCCGCCCATGCAGCCGCAGTAAGGGGGCTGGGAGTGATCAGGCCGTGAGGCGCTGCAGCGCCTCGCGGTACTTGGCGGCGGTCTTCTCCACCACCTCGCGCGGCAGGCGCGGCGCGGGCGCGGTCTTGTTCCAGGGCTTGCCGTTCACCTGGGCCTGCTCCAGCCAGTCGCGCACGAACTGCTTGTCGTAGCTGGGCGGGTTCTCGCCCTTGGCCAGGGCCTCGGCATAGCCCTCCACGGGCCAGTAGCGCGAGCTGTCGGGCGTGAGCACCTCGTCCATAAGCACCAGCTCGCCGCTGTCGGTCAGGCCGAACTCGAACTTGGTGTCTGCAATGATCATGCCCTTCTCCAGCGCGATGGCGGCGGCGGCCTCGTACAGCTGGATGGAGATGTCGCGGATCCGGGAAGCCAGCTCCAGGCCAATCATCTCCACCGTGCGCTCGAAGCTGATGTTCTCGTCGTGCTCGCCCATGGCGGCCTTGGCTGCCGGCGTGTAGATGCTGTGCGGCAGCTTGGCGGCATTCGTCAGGCCCTCGGGCAGCGGCACGCCGCAGACCGAACGCGACTCCTGGTATTCCTTCCAGCCGCTGCCGGCCAGGTAGCCGCGCACCACGGCCTCGACGGGGATGGGCTTGAGGCGGCGGACCAGCATCGAGCGGCCCTGCACCTGGGGCACCTCGGCGGGCGTGACCACGCTCTCGGGCGCCTCGCCCGTGAGGTGGTTGGGCACGACATGGCCGAGCTTGTCGAACCAGAACAGCGCCATCTTGGTCAGCAGCTCGCCCTTGCCGGGGATGGGCTCGCCCATGATCACGTCGAAGGCCGAAAGCCGGTCGCTGGCCACCATCAGGATGCGGTCTTCACCCACGGCGTAGTTGTCGCGCACCTTGCCGCGTGCCAGCAGCGGCAGCGAGGTCAGGGCGGAGGTGTGCAGGGCGGAGGTGCTGGGCTGGGTCATGGCAGTCGGACGGAAGGCGGCCGGGAAAGAGCGCGCGCGATGATCGGAGGGGACGGCCCGCCATTGCCGGGCCGAAGGATGAATTTTAGCGGCGCGGCCGCGGCGGGCGGCGTGGTGTCGGTACCCGGCGCGGTGGACCGCGAGCGCGATACGCCTGGGCTGCCGGCGGCAGGACAACCGGACGATTGTGAAGCTTTTTGGGCCGCTTGACACCTGCCCGTCATATCCCGTGCGTGGGGGACGGGAACGCGTTGCTTTCCGGGAGCCAGGGGCGCATAGTGAACCCAGGCCTGAATGCATTCAAGTTCGCCAGCCGCCCCGGACCGGCAAGGGGTGGCGTTTTTCAACTGTGAGTCACAGGAGACTTGTCTATGAACTTGACGATCAGCGGTCATCACCTTGAAGTGACCCCCGCCTTGCGCAGCTATGTGACATCCAAGCTGGAACGCATCACGCGACACTTTGATCAGGTGGTGGATGTCAAGGTGCTACTGACCGTAGAGAAGCAGAAGGAGAAGGAAAAGCGCCAGCGCGCCGAATGCAATGTGCACGTGAAAGGAAGCGATCTGTTTGTGGAAAGCACCCATTTCGATCTGTATGCTGCCGTGGATGAGTTGATGGACAAGCTCGACCGCATGGTCGTGCGCCACAAGGATCGTCTGCAGGATCACCAGGCCGGCGTGCGCCGCGCCACCATCCAGGCCGCCGCTGCGGCCGCATGACGGGCAGTCTTGGGCCCATCCGCATCGCCGCCTGCGAAGGCGGTGATGCAGCAACCGCCCCAGGGGCGGTTTTTTGTTTCTGTTGGATACACTTTTAGGGTTTCCGCTAGGCGTGCATAATCGTCGCACACTGACCATGAATCGACTTGCTTCCATATTGCCTCCCGCACAAGTGCTCGTGAGCGTCGATGCCACCAGCAAAAAGCGTGCTTTCGAGGAGGCGGGCCTGCTGTTCGAGAGCCAGCACGGCTTGTCCCGGGCCCTGATCACCGACAGTCTCTTCGCGCGCGAGCGTCTGGGCTCCACGGGGCTGGGCCATGGCGTGGCCATTCCGCATGGCCGCATCAAGGGCCTCAAAGCGCCCATGGCGGCGGTGTTCCAGCTGGCGCAGCCCATCGGCTTCGATGCCCCCGACGAGCAGCCCGTGGCGCTGCTGATCTTCCTGCTGGTGCCCGAGGCGGCGACGCAAAAGCACCTGGAAATCCTGTCGGAAATCGCAGAGCTGCTGAGTGACGGCGCGCTGCGCGAGCGCCTGAAGACCTGTACCGACGCGGCCGGCCTGCACGGCATGATCTCCGGCTGGCAGTCCGCCCAGGGCGGCTGACGCAGCGCTTCACCATCGGGCCGCCGTGAAACCAAACGTCGTCAGCGCCGATGTGCTTTTCGAGGAATTCCGCGCCCTCCTGAAATGGGAGTGGGTGGCCGGGCTGGGTGCCTCCGAGCGCCGCTTCACCGAGGTCGCCGTGCGCGCCGCGCGTTCGGGCGCCGACCTGGTCGGCTACCTGAATTACATCCATCCCTATCGCGCGCAGATTCTGGGCGAGCGTGAGGTCGCCTACCTGACCAACGCCACGCCGGAGGACTGCAAGCGCCGCATCGCGCGCATCGTCACGCTGGAGCCCCCGGTGCTGATCCTGGCCGACGGCCAGGCCGCGCCGGACGAGGTGGTGTCGATGTGCGAGCGCGCGCAGATTCCGATGTTCTCCACGCAGGAGTCGGCGGCCTTCGTGATCGACGTGCTGCGCGCCTACCTGTCCAAGCATTTCGCCGACCGCACCACCATGCACGGCGTGTTCATGGACATCCTGGGCCTGGGCGTGCTCATCACCGGCGAATCCGGCCTGGGCAAGAGCGAGCTGGGGCTGGAGCTGATCACGCGCGGCAACGGCCTGGTGGCCGACGACGCGGTGGACCTGTACCGCATCAACCAGACCACCATCGAGGGCAAGTGCCCCGAGCTGCTGCAGAACCTGCTGGAGGTGCGCGGCATCGGCCTGCTGGACATCCGGGCGATCTTCGGCGAGACGGCGGTGCGCCGGCGCATGCGCCTGAAGCTCATCGTGCACCTGGTGCGCAAGGAAACCCTGGAGCGCGACTACGAGCGCATGCCCTATGAGCCACTCACGCAGGACGTGCTCGGCGTGCCCGTGCTCAAGGTGGTGATCCAGGTGGTGGCGGGGCGCAACATCGCCGTGCTGGTCGAGGCGGCGGTGCGCAACACCATCTTGCAGCTGCGCGGCATCGACACCTACCAGGAGTTCGTGGAGCGCCACCGCCGCGCCATGGAGCGCGGGGGCGCCTGATCGGCGTTCAGCCCTTCTTGGCGCAGGTGGCGCACTGGCCGTACAGCGCCATGGCGTGGTCGTGCACCACCCAGCCCTTGGACTGGGCGATCAGGTTCTGGCGCTTTTCGATCTCGGGGTCGTAGAACTCCTCGACCTTGCCGCATGCGGTGCAGATGAAATGGTCGTGGTGCTGGCCCTCGTTGAGCTCGTACACAGCCTTGCCACTCTCGAAATTGCTGCGGATCAGGATGCCGGCCTGCTCGAACTGCGTCAGCACGCGGTACACGGTGGCCAAGCCGATGTCGGAGCGCTCGTCCAGCAGCACGCGGAACACGTCTTCGGCCGTCATGTGGCGCTGTGCACCCTTCTGGAAGATTTCCAGGATCTTCAGCCGCGGCAGTGTCGCCTTGAGGCCGGTGCTTTTGAGTTCGTCGATGTTCGTCATGACAAGGTCTTTCGTGTGCCAGGGCGAAATCAAGGATGACGCGCCCTGAAGGCTGCGCGCAAGGCCCGGAGAATCCAGCCGCTACAATGGGCCGGATCATATCCCCTATGTATAAACCCATGTTTGCTCCCGCCCGTTGGGGCGCCCGCTGGGGCGCCATTGTGTTGATTGGTGCCGGGCTGGCTGGTTGCGCTGGCACCAGCGACCGCCTGGCGGGCATGGTGACGCCCTACAAGGTGGACGTGGTGCAGGGCAACTTCGTCTCGCGTGAGCAGGTGGAGATGCTCCAGCCCGGCATGGGACGCCAGCAGGTGCGCGAGATCCTGGGCACGCCGCTCATGGTGAGCGTGTTCCATGCCGACCGCTGGGAATACGTCTTCACCCTCAAGCGTCCGGGCGTCGAGGTGCAGACGCGCAAGCTCACCGTGCTGTTCAAGGACAACGTGATGGAGCGCGTCGAGGGCGACGAGATGCCCTCCGAGTCCGAGTTCGTGGCCTCGCTCACCACCAAGGTGACCACTCCCAAGGTGCCGCAGCTGGAGGCCACCGAGGCACAGCTGGCCCGCTTCCCCAAGGCCACGCCCGAGGCCGAGCCGTCCGCTGTGCCGGCTGCACCGCCCACCACCAGCTACCCCCCGCTGGAATCCACGCGCCGCTGACGTGCGCCGCCGGTGGCTTGCGGGCGTGGCCGCGTAACCCGTCTTCCCCTTTTGGTCTGCCGACATGACAACTTCTTCCTCCGCACCCCGTCGCGTGGCCGTGGCCGGCGCCTCCGGCCGCATGGGCCACATGCTCATCGAGGCCATCCTGGCCAGTGACGACTGCACTCTGGCCGGCGCGCTCGACCTGCCGTCCAGCCTCGCCGTGGGCACGGACGCCGCCGCCTTCCTGGGCCGCACCAGCGGCGTGCACATCACCGCAGACCTGCGCGCCGGGCTGCAGGACGCCGATGTGCTGATCGACTTCACGCGCCCCGAGGGCACGCTGGCCCACCTGGCGGTCTGCGCCGAGATGGGCGTGCAGATGGTCATCGGCACCACCGGCTTTTCCGATGCGCAGAAGGCCGAGATCGACGCCGCCGCGCAGAAGGTGGGCGTGGTGTTCGCGCCCAACATGAGCGTGGGCGTGAACGTCACGCTCAAGCTGCTGCAGATGGCCGCCCAGGCGCTGCGCACGGGCTACGACATCGAAATCATCGAGGCCCACCACAAGCACAAGGTGGACGCACCCTCGGGCACGGCCCTGAAGATGGGCGAGGTGATCGCCGAGGCGCAGGGCACGCGCCTGGCCGACCGCGCCGTGTACGAGCGCTACGGCCACACGGGCGAGCGCCAGCAGGACACGATCGGCTTCGCCACCGTGCGCGGCGGCGACATCGTGGGCGACCACACGGTGCTGTTCGCCGGCACCGGCGAACGGGTCGAGATCTCGCACAAGTCCAGCAGCCGCGCCGGCTACGCCCAGGGCAGCCTGCGTGCCGTGCGCTACCTGGCCACGCAGCGCGCGGGCCTGTTCGACATGTTCGACGTGCTGAACCTCCGGTAACCGCGCCATGGACGGCCTGCACTGGTTGCGCCAGGGCGATGCGGTGACGCAGGCCTCGGCCCTGCTGCTGCTGGCGATGTCGGTGGCCAGCTGGGTCGTCATTTTCTGGAAGCTGCGCTTGATGCGGCGCGCCCATGTGGACGTGCCGCGCTGCACGGCCGCGTTCTGGCAGGCGGGCACGCTGGCCGCCGCGGCCGAGCGCCTGCAGCCCCTGGACCGCGAGGCGTTGGTGTTGCCCCTGGTGCGGGCGGCCGCGCAGCTGGCACAGGCCGAAGCGGGCGCCACGCTGGCCGGCCAGGGCGGCCTGTCGCAGCGGCTCACGCGGGTGCTGCGTGACGCCCTGCACGGCGTGCTGGGCAAGCTGCAGTTCGGCCAGGTGCTGCTGGCCACCGTGGGCTCCACGGCGCCCTTCGTGGGGCTGCTGGGCACGGTGTGGGGCATCTACCATGCGCTCACGGCCATGGCCGGGGCGGGGCAGATCACCATCGAGCGCGTGGCCGGGCCCGTGGGCGAGGCGCTGATCATGACGGCCGCCGGCCTGGTGGTGGCGATTCCCGCCGTGCTGGCCTACAACTGGTTCGGCCGCGTCATCGGCCGCATCGAGGCCGACCTGGAAGGCTTCGCGCGCGATCTGCGCGAGCTGGTCATCGACATCGGCGCCAGCGACTGACCCGCCATGACATTCGGCCGACTGGAACGCACCCCGGGGCCGCAGCCCATGAGCGAGATCAACGTCACGCCCCTGGTGGATGTGATGCTGGTGCTGGTGGTGATCTTCATCCTCACGGCGCCGCTGCTGGCCAGCAGCCTGCGGCTGGAGCTGCCGCGCGCCGAGGGCGCCCAGCCGGGCACGCCGGCGCACGCGGTGGTGCTGGCGGTGGACGTGGCCGGCCAGGCCTATCTGGACGACGAACCCGTGGGCGCCGAGGCGCTGGCGCTGCGGCTGGCGCAGATCGCCGCCGAGGCGCCCGACACCGAGGTGCAGCTGCGCGCCGACACGGCCGTGCCCTACGGCCGCGTGGTGGAGGTGATGGGCGCGGCCCAGGCGGCGGGGCTGCGGCGCATGGGCTTCGTCACCCAGCCGCCGCAGGACAATCCTAAAAAATAGGAGCGCTCAGCGCTTTTCTGCAGGCCGTTTTCAGTATAAAACGTATTGAAAGCGCCAGTAGTCAAGCGTAAGCAGCTCCTGTTTTTATGGCGAAACGCTGGCCTGCTGCGCGGTCTGGCGCAGCCCGGTGCGGATGTCGTGGCCCGTGGGGCTCTGGTACAGGCGCAGGTTGAACTCGGGCAGCACGGCGATCAGGTGGTCGAAGATGTCGCCCTGGATGGCCTCGTACTGCACCCAGGCCGTGGTGGAGGTGAAGCAGTACAGTTCCAGCGGCACGCCCTCGGCCGTGGGCTCCAGCGAGCGCACCATCAGCGTCATGCCCTGGTGGATGTGGGGGTGGGCCTGCAGGTAGGCCTGCACATAGGCGCGGAAGGTGCCGACGTTGGTCAGCCGGCGCAGGTTGGCGGGTGCGGCGGCGTGCTCGCCCAGGGCGGCGTTGCTGGCCCGCACGGCCTGGCGCTTTTCCTGCAGGTAGGGCGCCAGCAGCGCGATGCGCGCCAGGCGGTCGGTCTCCTCGTCGGTCAGGAAATGCACGCTGGCGGCGTCCAGGCGCAGCGTGCGCTTGATGCGCCGCCCGCCCGACTCGGCCATGCCGCGCCAGTTGCGGTAGCTCTCGCTCATCAGCCGCCAGGTGGGGATGGTGGTGATGGTCTTGTCCCAGTTCTGCACCTTCACCGTGTGCAGCGCGATGTCCACCACGTCGCCATCGGCGCCGACCTGGGGCATCTCGATCCAGTCGCCCACGCGCAGCATGTCGTTGGACGACAGCTGCAGGCCTGCGGTGAACGAGAGGATGGTGTCCTTGAACACCAGCATCAGCACCGCCGACATGGCGCCCAGGCCCGACAGCAGGATCAGCGGCGAGCGGTCGATGAGCGTCGCCACGATGACGATGGCGCCCACCAGTGTCAGCAGCAGCTTGGCCAGCTGCACGTAGCTCTTGATGGAGCGCGTGGCCGTGGGGGCGTCGCCGGGCGTGCGGTTGTGCTCCTGCAGCGTGGCGTCGAGCAGGGCGTTCAGGGTGCGCACCAGCTGCAGCACCGTCAGCGCCACGGCCACGTTGCCGATGACCGTGGCCGCCACGGCGTGCAGGTGGGGCACGGCGTCGATGCCGGCCTGGATAACCAGCGACGGCACCACATGGGCCAGGCGCCGCAGCACCTGGTCGTGCCAGACCACGCGCGCCCACTGCACGCCCATGTGGTCGCGGATGCGCGGCACCGTGTGCAGCAGCACGTACTGCGCCACGGCCTGGATGGCAAAGGCCAGCAAGAGCAGGCCGCTCAGGCCCAGGCTGGCCTGCAGCCAGGGTTCCAATTCAGCAAACAGCGTGAGGGCGGTCACGGTCAAGACAACTTTCCGGAAATGAAGAAACCAGCCGGCCCACGCGGGTCGGCGGCACAAAGGGGTGGGGGGATGAGCGCCTAGAATCGGGCGCAGTGAAGCCCATTGTGACCACTGCGCCGGTGCGCAGTTCCCTTTTCCCAGGTTCCATGCAAGACAAATACAACCACACCGAGGTGGAGCGCGCCGCCCACGCCCACTGGAATGCCAACGACGCCTACCGCGTGACCGAGGACCAGGCGAAGCCGAAGTACTACGCCTGCTCCATGCTGCCCTACCCCAGCGGCAAGCTGCACATGGGCCATGTGCGCAACTACACCATCAACGACATGCTCACGCGCCAGCTGCGCATGAAGGGCTACAACGTCCTCATGCCCATGGGCTGGGACGCCTTCGGCCTGCCGGCCGAGAACGCGGCGCTGAAGAATAAGGTGCCGCCCGCGCAGTGGACCTACGACAACATCGCCTACATGAAGCAGCAGATGCAGGCGATGGGGCTGGCCATCGACTGGAGCCGCGAGTTCGCCACCTGCGACCCCGACTACTACAAGTGGAACCAGTGGCTGTTCCTGAAGATGCTGGAAAAGGGCATCGCCTACCGCAAGACCCAGGTGGTGAACTGGGACCCGGTGGACCAGACCGTGCTGGCCAACGAGCAGGTCATCGACGGTAAGGGCTGGCGCACCGGCGCGCCGGTCGAGAAGCGCGAGATCCCCGGCTACTACCTGAAGATCACCGACTACGCCCAGGAGCTGCTGGACCATGTGCAGGTCGGCGGCGACAAGGCCACGCTGACCGGCTGGCCCGACAAGGTGCGGCTGATGCAGGAGAACTGGATCGGCAAGAGCGCCGGCGTGCGCTTCGCGTTCACGCACGACATCCGGGGCGCCGATGGCCAACTGATCCAGGACGGACGGATGTACGTGTTCACCACGCGCGCCGACACCATCATGGGCGTGACCTTCTGCGCCGTGGCGCCCGAGCACCCGCTGGCCCAGCATGCCGCCGCCTCCAGCCCGAAGCTGGCCGCCTTCATCGAGGAATGCAAGAAGGGCGGCACGACCGAGGCCGAGCTGGCGCTGAAGGAAAAGGAAGGCCAGCCCACGGGGCTGTTCGTCACCCACCCGCTCACGGGCGAGCAGGTCGAGGTCTGGGTCGGTAACTACGTGCTCATGAGCTACGGCGACGGCGCCGTGATGGGCGTGCCCGCGCACGACGAGCGCGACTTTGCCTTCGCGCTCAAGTACCAGCTGCCCATCAAGCAGGTGGTGCTGGTGGACGGCGAGCACTTCGACTACCACCGCTGGCAGGACTGGTATGGCGACAAGGAGCGCGGCGTCACCGTCAACTCCGACAACTTCAGCGGCCTGGGCCACAAGGAGGCCGTGGCCGCCGTGGCCCACGCGCTGCAGGAAAAGGGCCTGGGCGAACTCAAGACCACCTGGCGCCTGCGCGACTGGGGCGTGAGCCGCCAGCGCTACTGGGGCACGCCCATCCCCATCATCCACTGCCAGGACTGCGGCCCGCAGCCCGTGCCCGAGAAGGACCTGCCCGTGGTGCTGCCCGAGGGCCTGGTGCCCGATGGCTCCGGCAACCCGCTGGTCAAGAGCGAGGCCTTCCACGCCGGCGTGACCTGCCCCTGCTGCGGCAAGCCGGCACGCCGCGAGACCGACACCATGGACACCTTCGTGGACTCGTCCTGGTACTTCATGCGCTACTGCGACGCGAAGAACGCCGAGCAGATGGTGGCCGGCGGCGCCGACTACTGGATGCCCATGGACCAGTACATCGGCGGCATCGAACACGCCATCCTGCACCTGCTGTACGCGCGCTTCTGGACCAAGGTCATGCGCGACCTGGGCCTGGTCAAGGTGGACGAGCCCTTCACCAAGCTGCTCACGCAGGGCATGGTGCTCAACCACATCTACAGCCGCCGCACCGCCAAGGGGGCCAAGGACTACTTCTGGCCGCACGACGTGGAGCATGTGCTGGATGAGGGCGGCAAGGTCATCGGCGCCAAGCTGAAGAACCCGGCCGAGAGTGGCGACGGCCTGCTGCCGGTGGGCACGCCCATCGACTACGAGGGCGTGGGCACCATGTCCAAGTCCAAGAACAACGGCGTGGACCCGCAGCAGCTCATCGAGAAGTACGGCGCCGACACCGCGCGCCTGTACACCATGTTCACCGCGCCGCCCGAGCTGACGCTGGAGTGGAACGACGCCGCCGTGGAGGGCAGCTACCGCTTCCTGCGCCGCGTGTGGAACTTCGGCGTGAAGCTGGCCGCCATCGACAAGGATGCGGCCCTCGCCAGCGTGGCGGGCGCCACCAGCCTCAAGGACGTAGAGTTCGGCAAGGAGGCCAAGGCCCTGCGCCTGGAGATCCACACCGTGCTCAAGCAGGTGGACTACGACTACCAGCGCATGCAGTACAACACCGTGGTCTCCGGCGCGATGAAGATGATCAACGCGCTCGAGGACTTCAAGGCCATGGACACCGCGGGCGCCCAGGTGGCGCTGATCGAGGGCTTCGGCATCCTGCTGCGCGTGCTTTACCCGGCCACCCCGCACATCGCCCACACGCTGTGGAGCGAGCTGGGCTACGCCGGCACCCTGGGCGACCTGCTGGACGCCACCTGGCCCCAGGTGGATCAGCAGGCCCTGGTGCAGGACGAGCTGGAGCTGATGCTGCAGGTCAACGGCAAGCTGCGCGGCGCGATCCGCGTCAGCGCCACTGCCGACAAGGCCGCCATCGAGCAGGCGGCCCTGGCCAGCGAGGACTTCCAGAAGTTCGCGGAAGGCAAGGCGCCCAAGAAGGTCATCATCGTGCCGGGGCGCCTGGTCAACGTCGTGGTCTGACCCGGGCCGCCAACAGGTCCGCAGCAAAGGCTTTTCGCATGCACAAGCGTACTTTTCTCACCTGGCTGGCCGCGGCGTCCGCCGCCGGCCTGGGCACGGCCTGCGGCTTTCGGCTGCGTGGCACGCCGGAGTTCGCCTTCCGCTCGCTCTACGTGCAGGCGCCGGCCGGCTCGCTGCTGGCGCGCGAGCTGCGGCGCACGCTGCAGGGCGCTGGCGGCGCGCTCACGGTGCTGACCGAGCCCGCCCAGATGACGCAGGCCGAGGCCATCCTGGACCTGCTGTCCGAGCAGCAGGAGCGCGTGGTCGTGGGCCTGAACGCCTCGGGCCAGGTGCGCGAGCTGCAGCTGCGCCTGCGCGTGCGCTTTCGCCTGCGCGGCCAGCAGGGGCAGGAGTGGATTCCGGACACCGAGCTGCTGCAGCAGCGCGACATCAGCTACAACGAGACCATCGCCCTGTCCAAGGAGGGCGAGGAGGCCATGCTGTTTCGCAACATGCGCACGGACCTCGTCCAGCAGCTCATGCGCCGCCTGGCCTCGGTCAGGCCGGGCTGAGTGGTTGCTATTGTATTTATAGCTATTTGCGCTTCATACATGGGCGCTACATGCCAATTTGATGCTTGATCCGGTCGCATGCAAATCGCTTTGAACCAGCTCGGTGCGCAACTGCACAAAGGCCTGCGCCCGCTCTACACGCTGCACGGCGACGAGCCGCTGCTGCAGCAGGAGGCGCTGGACGCCATCCGCGCGGCCGCGCGCGCCCAGGGCTACACCGAGCGCAGCAGCTTCACCGTGGCCGGCGCGCATTTCGACTGGAGCGGCGTGCTGGCCGCGGGCGGCTCGCTGTCGCTGTTCGCCGACAAGCAGATCGTGGAGATCCGCATCCCCTCGGGCAAGCCGGGCAAGGACGGCAGCGCCGCGCTGCAGCAGATCGCCCAGGCCGCGGCGGGCAACGACAGCACGCTCACCGTGGTCGTGCTGCCGCGCCTGGACAAGGCCACGCGCACGGGCGCCTGGTTTGCGGCGCTGGAGGCGCAGGGCGCCACGGTGCAGATCGACCCGGTGGAGCGCGCCCAGCTGCCGCAGTGGATCGCCCAGCGCCTGGCCGCCCAGGGCCAGCGCGTGGCCGCGGGCGAGGAGGGGCAGCGCACGCTGCAGTTCTTCGCCGACCGCGTGGAGGGCAACCTGCTGGCCGCGCACCAGGAGATCCAGAAGCTTGCGCTGCTGCACCCTGCGGGCGAGCTGGGCTGGGCGCAGGTGGAGGCCGCCGTGCTCAACGTGGCGCGCTACGACGTGTTCAAGCTGTCCGAGGCCGTGCTGTCGGGCCAGGTGGCGCGCATGCAGCGCATGCTCGACGGCCTGCAGGCCGAGGGCGAGGCCCCGGTGCTGGTGCACTGGGCGCTGGCCGAGGACATCCGCGCCCTGAAGCGCGTGAAGGACGCCATGAACGCCGGCAAGCCCCTGCCCATGGCGCTGCGCGAGAACCGCGTCTGGGGCGCCAAGGAGCGCCTGTTCGAGCGCCTGCTGCCGCAGGCCAGCGACGCCGCCCTGGCGCGGCTGCTGCAGTCGGCGCACCAGGTGGACGGCATCGTCAAGGGCCTGAAGGTGCCCGACTGGCCGCAGGACGCCTGGCAGGCCCTGCAGCGGCTGGCGCTGCAGCTGAGCCGGCTCGGGGCCCGGGCGTAGCGCACCGGCCGGGCCGCGGGGGCGTCACGCCGCGCGGCACTCCCCGTCCACGAACACCCGCATCTCGCCCGACTGGAAGGCCGTCCACTGCTCGTTGGAGGTGAGCGGCGCCGTCACCACCACGGCCACCTTGTCGCTGGGCGTGGTATGGGCCGAGAAGTCCACGCACAGGTCCTCGTCGCACAGCTGGGCCTGCGCGAACGGGTGGCGGCGCTCGATGTAGTACAGGTGCGTGGAGGCATGCGCCCACAGCGCCTGGCCGTTGGACAGCAGGAAGTTGAACGTGCCGTGCGGCGCGATGTGCGCCGCCAGCTCGCGCAGCGTCAGGGTCAGTTCCTCGATGCTGGGCATGCCCGCGTGGGACTTGGACAGCTCCTGCATGATCCAGCAGAACATGTGCTCGCTGTCGGTGCTGCCCACGGGGTGGAAGTGGGCGTGCAGGCGCGGGCGGAAGTCCTTCAGGTCGCCGTTGTGCGCGAACACCCAGTACCGCCCCCACAGCTCGCGCACGAAGGGGTGGCAGTTCTCCAGGCTCACCTGCCCCTGCGTGGCCTTGCGGATATGGGCGATGACGTTGCGGCTCTTGATGGGGTAGCGGCGGATCAGCTCGGCCACCGGCGAGTCCACCGCGCGCTCGTGGTCCACGAAGTGGCGCAGGCCGCGCCCCTCGAAGAAGGCGATGCCCCAGCCGTCGGTGTGGTCGGCCGTGTGGCCCGCGCGCTGCGCAAACCCCCTGAAGCTGAAGGTCACGTCGGTCGGCGTGTTGGCGTTCATACCGAGCAGCTGGCACATGGCGGTTTCGATGAGGGGAAGATCAGGCCGCGTGGCCCGGGGTGATGGCACGGGGCTCGCGCAGCTGCCAGGCCGCGACGAGCGCGAGCAGGCACAGGCCGGTGAGCATGAGGAAGGTCTCGGCGAAGGCCGCGGCGCGGTTCGGGCCGCCGGCCGTGGCGGCCAGCGAGGCTCCGTGCGCCGCCATGCGCCATTCGAGCACGATGCCGCACAGGCTCACGCCGGCCGCGCCGCCGAGCATGCGGATAAAGCCGATGGCGCTCGAGCCCTGCGAGATCAGCGACTTGTCGAGCGGCCGCATGGCGCCCAAGTTCAGCGACGGCAGGATGAAGCCCAGGCCGATACGCCCGACGATGGCGAAGGCCACGAGCATCCACAGCGGCGAGCCGGGCCCCACGAACACCATGAGCGCGAACGAGGCCGCGAGCAGCGCGAGCCCCGTGGCCACGAGCCAATGCGTGGGCCGCCGGTCGGCCAGGCGCCCCACGAGCGGGATGGTGGCGGCCAGCGCGATGCCGGCCGGCAGCATGATGGCGCCCACGTGCGAGGCCGACAGATGCAGCCCCAGCTGCATGAACACGGGCAGCAGGTAGGTGGAGCCGAACAGCGCCGTGCCGTAGATGAAGGCCACCACGCTGCCCATGGCGAACGGGCGGTACTGGAACAGCCGCAGGTCCATGAGCGGCTTGCCGCCGCGCGCCAGCTGCCGGCGCTGCCACCAGACGAAGAGCACGAGCGCGGCCAGGGCCGCGCCCAGCAGCGCCGCCGATTCGCCCGCGGGGCCGCCGTGCAGCGCCACCAGCCCGTTGAGCAGGCACAGCGTGCCGCCCGCGCCGAGCAGCAGGCCGCGCCAGTCGAGTCCCGCGCCGTCGCGCGCCGTTGCGACGCCGCCGGGCGCGGTGACGGGCACGAACTTGTAGGCCAGCCACAGCGAGGCGAGGCAGAACGGCACGACCATGAAGAAGATCGAGCGCCAGCCGAACCAGTCGACCAGCAGCCCGCCGATGCTGGGGCCGATGGCGGGCGCCAGCACCACGCCCATGCCGAAGATGCCGCTGGCGCGGCCCTGCTCATGGGGCTGGAAGGCGTAGAGGATGATGACGGCGGGAATGGGCTGCACCACGCCGGCGGCCAGGCCCTCGGCCACGCGCGCGGCCAGCACCAGCCAGAACTGGCCGGCCAGGCCGCCGCCGATGCCGCCCGCCATGAGCAGCAGCACCGCGCCCACGTAGGTGGCGCGGTAGCCATAGCGCGACAGCAGCCAGGGCGTGGTGAGCATGGCCACCGTGGTGGCCACCATGAAGCCGGACGTGACCCATTGCGCGCGCTCCTGGCCCAGCGCGAAGTGGTGGCTCATGTCGGGGATGGCCACGTTCACGATGGTGGACGACATGATGGAGGCCATGGTGCCCACCATCACCGTCAGCAACAGCAGCCAGCGATAGCGTTCGCCGTAGCGGGCCTTGAGCGCGGCGGCGGAATCGGTCATGGCGTGTCCTACATGCTCCCCGGCCCTTGAAACTGGCGCGCCCGAGACTAGCGGGAGGCGGCGCAGTTGCGCAGGGGGTTGTTCACTGCTTGTCCAGCCAGAGCTTGCCGCCCGTGGCCCAGTTCTCGCGCTTGACGTCGGTGATCAGGATGTCCACCGACTCGGGCGAGCCGCCCAGGATTTCGACGGACACGCGGGTGATCTCTTCGGCCAGCTTGCGCTTTTGCTCGGCGGTGCGGCCTTCCATCATTTCGATGTGGTAGGTGGGCATGGGGACTCCTTGGTGGGGGGAAATGGGGGAGTCGAAATCATATCGGTAGGGGACGGCGGCGCAGGCGTTTCGCGTGCGCACAGCGGGCAGATGCAGGCACGGCCCCGGTCCTCGGGCGCCAGGCGCGCCAGCTGCGCGCGCGAGACGGGCTGGGTCATGCACCAGCATTCCCCGGCGGGCCGGCCCGCGGCAACGGCGCATTGGTTGGCCTGGCCGCACAGCGGGCAGCGGGTGGTGTCGGTGGGGTCCATGGGGACAGTGTACGAAGCACAAAGGCACCCGCAGGTGCCTTTGTGATTGGATTGGCCTCCAGCGCCCGTACATCAAGCGCTGGCAGCTATTGAATTGATAGCTTCAGGCGGCCTTCACCCTCAGGCGCCAGGCGTGCAGCAGGGGCTCGGTGTAGCCGCTGGGCTGCTCCACGCCCTTGAACACCAGGTCGCAGGCGGCCTGGTAGGCCATGGACTCGGTGAAGCGGCCGGCCATCTTCTGGTACAGCGGGTCGCCGGCGTTCTGCTGGTCCACCTTGGCGGCCATGCGTTCGAACGTGGCGCGCACCTGGGCTTCGGTCACCACGCCGTGCAGCAGCCAGTTGGCCACGTGCTGGCTGGAGATGCGCAGCGTGGCGCGGTCTTCCATCAGGCCGATGTCGTTGATGTCCGGCACCTTGGAGCACCCCACGCCCTGGTCCACCCAGCGCACCACGTAGCCCAGAATGCCCTGGATGTTGTTGTCCAGCTCCTGCTGCTTCTCGGCGTCGCTCCAGTTCGGGTTGCTGCTCACGGGCACGGTGAGCAGGCCGGTCAGCAGGTTGTCGCGCTCGGCGGCGGCGTCGATCTTCTCCATCTCGGCCTGGATGTCGCTCACCTTCACCTGGTGGTAGTGCAGGGCGTGCAGCGTGGCGCCCGTGGGGCTGGGCACCCAGGCGGTGTTGGCGCCGGCCTTGGGGTGGGCGATCTTTTGCTCCAGCATGGCCTTCATCAGGTCGGGCATGGCCCACATGCCCTTGCCGATCTGGGCCTTGCCGCGCAGGCCCATGGACAGGCCCACCAGCACGTTGTTGCGTTCGTAGGACTGGATCCAGGCGCTGGTCTTCATGTCGCCCTTGCGGATCATGGGGCCGGCGTGCATGGCGGTGTGCATCTCGTCGCCGGTGCGGTCCAGGAAGCCGGTGTTGATGAAGGCCACGCGGCTGCGGGCCGCGGCAATGCAGGCCTGCAGGTTGACGGAGGTGCGGCGCTCCTCGTCCATGATGCCCAGCTTCACGGTGTTGGCGGCCAGGCCCAGCACCTGTTCGACGCGGCCGAACAGCTCGTCGGCGAAGGCCACCTCGGCCGGGCCGTGCATCTTGGGCTTGACGATGTAGACGCTGCCCGTGCGGCTGTTCTTGATGCCGTTCGCGCCACCGCCCTTCAGGTCATGGATGGCGATGGCCGTGGTCACCACGGCGTCCAGGATGCCCTCGGGGATTTCCTTGCCGTCGGCGCCCCACAGGATGGCCGGGTTGGTCATCAGGTGGCCCACGTTGCGCACGAACATCAGCGAGCGGCCGTGCAGCGTGAGCGGCTGGCCGTTGGCGCCGGTGTACTGGCGGTCGGCGTTCAGGCCGCGCGTCATGGGCTTGCCGCCCTTGTCGAAGGTCTCGGTCAGCGTGCCCTTGAGGATGCCCAGCCAGTTGCCGTAGCCCAGCACCTTGTCCTCGGCGTCCACGGCGGCCACGGAGTCTTCCAGGTCCAGGATGGTGGACAGGGCAGCCTCCAGCACCACGTCGGCCACGCCGGCGGCGTCGGTCTGGCCGATGGCGGTGGCGCGGTCGATGCGGATGTCGATGTGCAGGCCGTTGTTCACCAGCAGCACGGACGAGGGCGTCGCCGCGTCGCCCTGGTGGCCCACGAACTGGGCGGGGTTCTTCAGACCGGTGGCGGAGCCATTCTTGAGCGCGACGGCCAGCTTGCCGCCCTCCACGCGGTAGCCGGTGGCATCCTGGTGCGAGCCCGCGGCCAGCGGCGCGGCCTGGTCCAGGAAGTCGCGCGCGAACGCGATCACCTTGGCGCCGCGCATGGGGTTGTAGCCCTTGCCCTTCTCGGCGCCGCCGTCCTCGCCGATCACGTCGGTGCCGTACAGCGCGTCATACAGCGAGCCCCAGCGCGCGTTGGCGGCGTTCAGCGCGTAGCGCGCGTTCAGGATCGGCACCACCAGCTGCGGGCCGGCCTGGATGGCCAGTTCGGCATCCACGTGGGTCGTGGTGGCCTTGGCGTCCTTCGGGGGCTCGACCAGGTAGCCGATCTGCGAAAGGAAGTTGCGGTAGCCCGCCATGTCCTTGATCGGGCCGGGATTGGCCTGGTGCCAGGTGTCCAGTTCCTTTTGCAGGCGGTCGCGCTCGGCCAGCAGGGCGGCGTTCTTGGGCGCGAGGTCGGCCACGATGGCGTCGAAGCCCTTCCAGAAGGCCGCCGGCTCGACGCCGGTGCCCGGAAGCACTTGCTCGTTGATGAAGGCGTGCAGTTCGTTGGCCACCTGCAGGCCGTGGACTTGGGTACGTGCGGTCATGAGAAACCCCCTAGCGGTAATTGACAAAGCCGTGGCCCATGAAGGAGCCTTGCATGCCACTGTATTAGAAATATTTCCATTAATAAATTGCGCCAATATCCCTAAACCAATGACTTTTTTGCAAAGATTGGCCACACTCACGGCATTCGCCCGAAGTCTCGGGTGGTGCAGAATTGATAGCTATCAGCGCTTGCTGTGTAAGCCTTGAAGCCATTTTTGGCTTGTACTCATGGATAAACTCAAAGCGTTCGAGTCATTCGTCTCGGTGGCCACCCGGGGCAGCCTCACGGCCGCCGCCAAGGCCGAGGGCGTGGCGCCCGCCATCATGGGCCGGCGGCTGGACGCGCTGGAGGAGCACCTGGGCGTGAAGCTGCTGGTGCGCACCACGCGGCGCATCTCGCTCACGCACGAGGGCAGCGCCTTCCTGGAGGACTGCCAGCGCCTGCTGGCCGACGTGGCCAGCGCCGAGGCCAGCGTCTCCGCCGGCGGCGTGCGGGCCACGGGGCACCTGCGCATCACGGCGCCCGCGGGCTTCGGCCGGCGCCATGTGGCGCCGCTGGTGCCGCGCTTTCGCGACCTGCACCCCGAGGTGCGCATCTCGCTGAACCTGAGCGACCGCGTGGTGGACCTGGCCGGCGAGGGCTATGACTGCGCCGTGCGCGTGGGCGACCTGCCCGATTCGTCCCTGGTCAGCGTGCGCATGGCCGACAACCGGCGCCTGTGCGTGGCCACGCCCCAGTACCTGGAGCGGCGCGGCACGCCGCAGCACCCGGGCGAGCTCACGCAGCACGACTGCCTCACGCTGTCCAGCGACGCCTCGCAGACGCGCGGCTGGGCCTTTCGCGTGCCGGTGGCGGACGGCGGCGGCGCCACCGAGGTCGTGCACTTCAAGCCCGGCGGGCCGCTGGACTGCTCCGACGGCCAAGTGCTGCACGACTGGTGCATGGGCGGCTGGGGCATCGCCTGGCGCAGCACCTGGGAGGTGGAGTCCGAGATCGCGGCCGGCCGCCTGGTGGCCGTGCTGGAGGATTTCGCCGCCCCGCCCAACGGCATCTACGTGGTCTTCCCGCAGCGCAAGCACCTGCCCCTGCGGGTGCGGCTGTGGATCGACTACCTCAAGCACCACTACGCCCAGCCCGCGTTCTGGGGCCGGCCGGCGCACGACTGACGCCGGGCCCTGGCCGCGGCTCTCGCGCACAATGGGCGCCTGCCCTGAAAGGAGACCGCGTGACCACCGAAGCCCTGCTGGCCTATGCCCACATCCTGGCCATCCTCATGGCCGCCACCTTCCTGGCCAGCGAGGCCGCGCTGTGCCGCAAGGAGTGGATGAGCCCCGCCGTGGTCGAGCGGCTGGCGCGGCTGGATCTGCTGTATGGCATCTCCGCGGCCCTGGTGCTGGTCACGGGCCTGGCGCGCGCCTGGTGGGGCATGAAGGGCGTGGCCTGGTATTGGTCGCAGCCGCTGCTGCATGCCAAGGTCACGCTGTTTGTGGTGATCGGGCTCCTGTCCATCGTTCCCACCCTGCGCTTTCTGCGCTGGCGCCGCGCGCTGCGCGCTGGCGGCGCCCTGCCCACCGATGACGAGGTGCGCGGCACGCGGCGCCTGGTGATGATCGAGGCCCACCTGCTGGCGGTGATCCCGCTGCTGGCCGTGTTCCTGGCGCGCGGCGTGGGCACGCGCTGAGAAAACAAACCCCGCAAGCCGGCGCGCGGCGTGCGGGGTGGCTGGCCGGCCCGTGCTGCGGGCCGAGGCGGTTCTGGGTCAGGCGGCCGGCTTGGCGCTCAGGCATTCCTTCATGAAGGCCTTGCGCGCGTCGCCCTTGAGGTTCTTGGTGCCGGCGTCGGCGTTGCAGGCCTTCATCTTGTCCTGCTGCGTGGCCTGCTTGTTGCCGCTCAGGCAATCCTTCATGAAGGCCTTGCGCTCATCGCCCTTCATGCCGCCCGCCTCGGTGTTGCAGGTCTTCATCTTGTTCTGTTGGGCCGTGGGTGCCTTGGCGGGGGCGGATGCGCCGGCCGCGGGGGCGTCGGCGGCATGCGCGGCAAACGAGAAGGCGAGGCCGGCGGCAGCCAGCAGGGGAAGCAGTTTCTTCATGTAATGCTCCTGCGAAAAAGGATGGTGAAGCGCCCGCCGGCGCCAGGGCGCCGCACGGGCTATGCAGGATAACGCGGGAGCCGCACTGTTGGATGACGGGGCGACCCGTAGAATTCGCCCCATGCTCTCCGTCAAACAGGAATTGCTCGCGGCGCTGGCCGGCGAGCTGGAAACCTTGTCGCCAGGCGCCGGTAGCCGCGCGGCGTTCGAATCCCCCAAGGTGGCCGCCCATGGCGACTTCGCCTGCACGGCCGCCATGCAGTTGGCCAAGCCGCTGAAGCTCAACCCGCGCGCGCTGGGCGAGCAGCTCAAGGCCGCGCTGGAGGCTACGCCGGCCTTCCAGCGCTGGGTCGATGCCATCGAGATCGCCGGCCCCGGCTTTCTCAACATCCGCCTCAAGCCCGCCGCCAAGCAGGAAGTGGTGCGCGAGGTGCTGGCCGAAGGCGCAAGCTTCGGCTTCCAACCAGCGCGTGGCGAGAAGATCCTGGTGGAATTCGTCTCGGCCAACCCCACGGGCCCGCTGCACGTGGGCCATGGCCGCCAAGCGGCCATCGGCGACGCCATCAGCCACCTCTACGCCACCCAGGGCTGGAGCGTGCACCGCGAGTTCTATTACAACGACGCGGGCGTGCAGATCGACACCCTGACCAAGAGCACGCAGCTGCGTGCCAAGGGCTTCAAGCCCGGCGACGACTGCTGGCCCACGGACAGCGAGAACCCGCTGGCCAAGAATTTCTACAACGGCGACTACATCGCCGACATTGCCCAGGCCTTCCTGGCCAAGGAAACCATCCAGGCCGATGACCGCGCGTTCACCGCCAACGGCGACGTGGAGGACTACGACAACATCCGCAACTTCGCCGTGGCCTACCTGCGCAACGAGCAGGACAAGGACCTGCAGGCCTTCAACCTGAAGTTCGACGAGTACTACCTCGAGTCCAGCCTGTACACCAACGGCCATGTGGAGGACACCGTCCGGCGCCTGATCGCCAGCGGCTACACCTACGAGCAGGACGGCGCGCTGTGGCTCAAGTCCACCGAGTTCGGTGACGACAAGGACCGCGTGATGCGCAAGTCCGACGGCACCTACACCTACTTCCTGCCCGATGTGGCCTACCACATCCAGAAGTTCCAGCGTGGCTACGGCAAGGTCGTCAACATCCAGGGCACGGACCACCACGGCACCATCGCCCGCGTGCGCGCCGGCCTGCAGGCGGCCAATGTGGGCATCCCCCAGGGCTACCCCGACTACGTGCTGCACACCATGGTGCGTGTGGTGCGCAACGGCGAAGAGGTCAAGATCAGCAAGCGCGCTGGCTCCTACGTGACCCTGCGCGACCTGATCGAGTGGACTAGCAAGGACGCCGTGCGCTTCTTCCTGCTGAGTCGCAAGCCCGACACCGAGTACACCTTCGACGTGGATCTGGCCGTGGCCCAGAACAACGACAACCCCGTGTACTACGTGCAGTACGCCCACGCGCGCATCTGCTCGGTGCTGCGCGGCTGGAAGGAAGACTACGACGTGGCCGCCTTGAAGGGCGTGGACCTGTCCCCGCTCGACGGCCCGCAGGCCCAGGCGCTGATGCTGCTGCTGGCCAAGTACCCCGAGATGCTGACGGCCGCCGCCGCCGGCAACGCCCCGCACGACGTCACGTTCTACCTGCGCGACCTGGCCTCCGCCTACCACAGCTACTACGACGCCGAGCGCATCCTGGTGGACGACGAGGCCGTCAAGCTGGCGCGCCTGGCGCTCGTCGCGGCCACGGCCCAGGTATTGCACAATGGCCTGGCGGTGCTGGGTGTGTCTGCGCCAGCCAGAATGTGAGTGATAACTGATATGAAGAAACAGCAACGCGGCGGAACCGTCGTGGGCTTCATTCTCGGGGTGATCGTGGGGCTGGGGGCCGCGCTGGCCGTGGCCGTCTACGTGACCAAGGTGCCCGTGCCCTTCCTGAACAAGACCGGCCCGCGCGCCTCCTCCGAACAGGACGAGGCGCAGCGCAACAAGAACTGGGATCCGAACGCGCCGCTGTACGGCAAGAACCCGGTGCGCCCCGTGACGCCGGCTCCCGCGCCCGAGGCCTCCGCCACCACGGAGGCGCCCGCCGCGCCGGCCGTGGCCGGCACGCCCCTCGCCACCGCCGCGGCCCCCGCTACGCGCGCGGCCGCCAGCAAGCCGGCGGCCACCCCGCCATCGGCCGACCCGCTGGGCGATCTGGCACGCGCCAAGGCGAATGCCGCGCCCGCGGTGGGCGCCGACCCGTTCGAGTACTTCGTGCAGGCCGGGGCCTTCCGCACCCAGCAGGACGCCGACGCGCAGCGCGCCAAGCTGGCCATGCTGGGCTGGGAGGCCCGCGTGAGCGAGCGCGAGCAAAACGGCCGCACGGTGTTCCGCGTGCGCGTGGGCCCGTTCGCCAAGCGCGACGATGCCGAATCGCTGAAGGAGAAACTTGACGGCGCGGGCGTCGAGGCCGCGCTGGTGCGGGTGCAGCGCTGAACTTTTCCCCGGGCTGATGCTCACAACCCTCCATACCGTCCTAGGAGTGTCCATTACATGAAACGCCGTGAGTTTTCCCTGTCCGCCGCCTCGGCGGCTGCCGCCACCGCCCTGAGCCTGCCCGTGGCCGCGCCCGCGCTGGCGCAGGCGCGCCAGTTCAAGGAAGGCAAGGACTACGTCAAGCTGGGCAAGCCCGTGGCGCCCGACGCGCCGGCCGGCAAGATCGAGGTGGTCGAGTTCTTCTGGTACAGCTGCCCCCACTGCAACACCTTCGAGCCCGCGCTGGAGGCCTGGATGAAGGCCGCTCCCAAGGACCTGCAGATCCGCCGCGTGCCGGTGGCCTTCAACGCCAGCTTCGTGCCGCAGCAAAAGCTGTACTTCGCCCTCGAAGGCATGGGCAAGCTGCCGGAGCTGCATGCCAAGGTGTTCCGCGCCGTACATGTGGAGCGCCAGCCGCTGAACAAGGACGAGCTGATCTTCGACTGGATCGGCAAGCAGGGCGCGGACGTGGCCAAGTTCAAGGAGGTCTACAACTCCTTCACCGTCTCCAACCAGGCGCGCAAGGCCGTGCAGATGCAGGAGGCCTACCAGGTGGAGGGCGTGCCCTCCATGGGCGTGGCCGGCCGCTACTACACCGACGGCACCATGGCCGGCAACATGCAGAACGTGCTGCAGGTCGTCGAATACCTGGCGGGGCTGGCGCGCAAGGGCTGAGGCTTTTGCGCGGCCTGGCCGGCTGCACCGCACGAGGCGCGCCCCGGTGGCGCGCCTTTTTTTTCGTCCCCGCGCGGGCCCGGCGCGACCATCGTGGCAAAGTGCCGCTGGCGATGCCCATCGCGTCAGTACAATGACCGCAAGATTCGTGCCCTATGAGAACTCGACTGCCCTCCCTCCTTTTGCTCGGCGCCCTGGCATTGGCCCTGTCGTCGGGTGCGCACGCCGAGAAGGCCGATCGCAACAAGCCCATGAACATCGAGGCCGACGCGCTGCGCCACGATGAGCTCAAGCAGACCAGCGTGTTCACCGGCCGCGTGGTCATGACCAAGGGCACCATCGTGCTGCGCGGCACGCAGCTGGAGGTGCGCCAGGATGCCGACGGCTTCCAGTACGGCGTGGTGACGGCCGAGCCGGGCAAGCGCGCCTTCTTCCGCCAAAAGCGCGACACCCCGCCGGGTGCGCCCGACGAGTTCGTCGAGGGCGAGGGCGAGGTCATCGAATACGACGGCCGCGCCGACAACGTGAAGTTCATCCGCCGCGCCGAGCTGCGCCGCTATCGCGAGGCACAGCTCACCGACGAGCTAGCGGGCGCGCTCATCGTCTACAACAACCTCACGGACGTGTTCACCGTGGACGGGCAGAAGGCGGCTCCTGCCGGCTCCAGCGCGGGCACGCCGGGCGGCCGGGTGCGCGCCGTGCTCTCGCCCAAGGAGCCCGCCGTGGGCAAGGCCCCCGCGCCCGTGCGCACCGAACCGCCGGTGCTGCGCCCGAGCACCAGCCTGGGCGGCGGCGCCAAGTGAGCGCGGCCGTGAGCGCAGCGCGCGTGTCTGCCGCGCCCCAGGAGGCGCGCGAGGGTGTCAGCCGGCTGGAGGCGCTGCACCTGGAGAAGTCCTACGGCAGCCGCAAGGTGGTCAAGGACGTGTCGGTGGTCGTGCAAAAGGGCGAGGTGGTCGGCCTGCTGGGCCCCAATGGCGCGGGCAAGACCACGTCGTTCTACATGATCGTGGGCCTGGTGCCCTGCGACGGCGGGCAGATCAGCATCGACGGTCAGACCGTCACCCACATGCCCATCCACCGGCGCTCGCGCCTGGGGCTGTCCTACTTGCCGCAGGAGGCCTCCATCTTCCGCAAGCTCAACGTGGAAGACAACGTGCGCGCCGTGCTGGAGCTGCAACGGGACGCCGACGGGCGGCCGCTGGCACGCGCCGAGGTCGAGCGCCGGCTCACGGAGCTGCTGGAGGAGCTGCGCGTGCAGCACCTGCGCAAGTCGCCGGCGCTGGCACTGTCGGGCGGCGAGCGCCGCCGCGTGGAGATCGCCCGGGCGCTGGCCACGCAGCCGCGCTTCATCCTGCTGGACGAGCCCTTCGCGGGCATCGACCCGATCGCCGTGATCGAGATCCAGCGCATCATCGGTTTCCTGAAGGCGCGCGGCATCGGCGTCCTGATCACCGACCACAACGTGCGCGAGACGCTGGGCATCTGCGACCACGCCTTCATCATCAGCGACGGCCATGTGCTCGCGCAGGGCACGCCGTCGGACATCGTCGACAACGCGGAAGTGCGCCGGGTCTATCTGGGCGAGCACTTCCGCATGTGAGAGTGATGGGCCGCCACCGCACGACGCAGGCACGGGCAGCGGGCGGCAGGCCATGAAGCCCAGCCTGTCACTGCGCGTTTCGCAGCACCTGGCGCTCACGCCGCAGCTGCAGCAGTCGATCCGCCTGCTCCAGCTCTCGACGCTGGAGCTGGCCCAGGAGGTCGAGCAGATGCTCGACGACAACCCCTTCCTGGAGCGCACGGCCGAGGAGGCGCCGCGCGAGGAGTTCGGCCTGGCGCAGGCCGACACCCCCGTGAGCGAGGACGACCGGCGGGTCGATGATGCTGCTTATTCAATAGCTGGTGACGCTCATTCCACGGGCTCTGAGGCCCAAAATGATGCCGAAACCTCCGCCCCCGCCGAGGCCCCCGACTGGGAGGGCGACGGCACGGTGGACATGGCGCCCGACGACAGCGAATGGGGCGGCGACGCGCCCGCGCGCAGCGGCGGCGACGGCGACGAGACCGATGCCACCGAGCTGGCCCGCAGCCACGAGTCGCTCACCGCTTTCCTGCACCGCCAGGCCCTGGCGCTGCGCCTGTCCGAGCTGGACATGGCCGCGCTGCGCTTTCTCATCGAATCGCTGAACGACGACGGCTACCTGGACGAGCCGCTGGAATCCCTGGCCGCCAGCCTGGCCGGTGCCGAAGACCCCGAGCAGCTCGAGGAGCTGGTGCACCGCTTCACCGTCGCCCTGCGCCTGCTGCAAAGCCTGGAGCCCGCGGGCGTGGGCGCGCGGGGGCTGGCGGAATGCCTCACGCTGCAGCTGCGCGCCATGGACCAGGACGAGGAGGGCGACCCCGCCGTGGTGCAGACGGCGCTGCGCATCTGCCAGCAGCCGCTGGAACTGCTGGCGCGGCGCGACGTGCGCCGCCTCACCCAGGCCTGCGGCGCCAGCGAGGAGGCCACGCGCGCCGCCATGGCGCTCATCGCCCGCCTGGAGCCGCGTCCCGGCCGGCGCTTTGCCGACGTGGACCGCAACATCATCGTGCCCGACGTGATCGTCAAGAAGACCGGGCGCGGCGCGCAGCAGGCCTTCAGCGTGCAGCTCAACCCCGACGTGATGCCGCGCCTGCGCGTGCACGACATCTACGCCGGCGCCCTGCGTGGGCACAAGGGCGGCGGCAGCAAAGGCGACGGCCACCAGGGCCTGCAGCAGCGCCTGCAGGAGGCGCGCTGGTTCATCAAGAACATCCAGCAGCGCTTCGACACCATCCTGCGCGTGTCGCGCGCCATCGTGGAGCGGCAGAAGAACTTCTTCGTGCACGGCGAACTGGCCATGCGCCCGCTGGTGCTGCGCGACATCGCCGACGAGCTGGGCCTGCACGAGTCCACCATCAGCCGCGTGACCACGGCCAAGTACATGGCCACGCCGCAGGGCACGTTCGAGCTGAAGTACTTCTTCGGCTCGGGCCTGGGCACCGAGACGGGCGGCAACGCGTCGAGCACCGCGGTGCGCGCCCTCATCAAGCAGTTCGTCGCGGCCGAGAGCCCCCACAAGCCCCTGTCGGACAGCCAGATCGCCGAGATGCTCAAGGAGCAGGGCATCGAGTGCGCGCGCCGCACCGTCGCCAAATATCGCGAGGCCCTCAAGATCGCGCCGGCCAACCTGCGCAAGGCGCTGTAGGCCGTACGGCCGCCGCAGCGGCGTGTGGCGCGGCCGCCACAAAGGCGTCGCCACGGCTGCAAATTACCCAATTTCAGGGATGTTGCACAAAGCAACAAATGGCTAGGATGGCGCGGCAACGTCCCAATGCCCAGCCGGGTTCATGGGCGTTTTGGCCTGCAGCCCTTGCGTGGCAAGCGCTTGCAGCTATCAATTTTGATAATTCACCACGCCATGCCCCCTTTGTCACGGATTGCTGCCGTCGGCGCGCTGGTCTGCGCCGCCGCGCTGGCCCTGCCGCTTGCACAGGCCCGCGAGCTTGCGCCCATCGACGCACTGGGCAGCGCGCCCCTGGCCATCCAGCCCAAGGCCGCGGCCTTGCCCGCGAACGTGCAGAGCCTGTCGCGCGAGGAGCGGCTGGGCCTGCCTACCTTCGTGCAGCTGCGCCCCTCCAGCATGGCCAAGGCCGTGCCGGCCAGCCCGGTCGATGCCGCGCGGGCGCAACTCAAGGCGCTGGCGCCCTTGTACGGGGTCACCCCGCAAGAGGTGGATGCCGCCCCGCTGCACCATGTGCAGACCCTGCCGGGCGGCGCCAGCCTGGTGCGGCTGACCAACCAGCGCGACGGCATCGAGGTGTTCCGCGACCAGGCCACCGTGCTGCTCAACGCACAGTCACAGGCCACGGCCATCGGCGGCTACCTGGGCAGCACCGCGCCGGCGCCTGTCCTCAAGGCCGCGCCGGCCACGGGCCTGGGCGCCGCCGACGCCGTGGCCCGCGCCCTGCAGGACTATGGCTTTGACGCCGGCGTGGCCCTGCAATTGCAGATGGCCGCGCCGCCCACGCCGGGCGACACGGGCCCGTACCAGTGGTGGGCGCTGCCGGAAGGCGTGAGCGGCGCCGAGGGCGCCACGCTGCTGCAGCCCGCGCGCCTCAAGCCCGTGTGGTTCCGCCTGCCGCAGGGGCTGGTGAGCGCCTACTACGTGGAGCTGCGGGTGCGGGAAGACGGCGAGGAGCATGTCTACGCCTACGTGGTGGCCGCCGACGACGGCCGCCTGCTGCTGCGCCACAACCAGACCGCGCACCAGCATGACTACCGCGTGTTCGCCGACCCGACGCCGCCGTACACGCCCTGGCCCGGCGCCCAGAGTCGCAACGGCCTGCCCCATCCCACGGGCACGCCCGATGGCTATGCCTCGCCCCTGACGGCTGCCACTCTGGTGAACCTGCGCAACGCGCCGTTCTCCCAGAACGATCCCTGGCTGCCTGCCGGTGCCACGCAGACCCAGGGCAACAACGTGCACGCCTACGCCGACCTGACCGCGCCCGATGGCTGGAACGCCGGCGACCTCGTGGCCCCCACCACGGCGCCGGGCGTCTTCGACTACGCCTACAACCACGGCCAGACGCCGCTGGCGGACAACAACCAGATTGCGGCCTCGGTGGTCAACCTGTTCTACGCCACCAACTGGCTGCACGACTGGTTTTACGACGCGGGTTTCGACGAGGCCGCCGGCAATGCCCAGGCCAACAACTTCGGCCGCGGCGGCCTGGGTGGCGATGCCATGCACGCGCAGGCGCTGGACTACAGCGGCACCAACAACGCCAACATGGCCACCCCGGCCGACGGCGCGCCGCCGCGCATGCAGATGTACCGCTTCGTCAACGCTGCGCCGTCGCTGGCTGAATTGGTGTCACCGGCGAGCGTGGCAGGTTCTTACGGTGCCATGGGCGCGGTGTTTGGCCCGACGGGCTTTGACCTCACCGCAGAGGTGGTTGCGGCAGTCCCCGCTGACGGTTGCTCGGCCATCACCAACGGTGCAGCGCTGGGGGGCAAGATCGCCTTGATTGACCGGGGCGGCTGTGAGTACTCCCGCAAGGTTCTGAACGCACAGAACGTGGGGGCCGCGGGCGTGGTGGTGGTGAACAACGTGCCTGGAGCGCCCATCCGGATGGGCAGTGGCGCCTATGGGGACCAGGTCACCATCCCGTCCATTCACATTGCACAGGCCGATGGCACGGTGTGGCGCAATGCGGTGGGCACTGTCACGCTGCACATGAAGGACCTGGGCGCCGCCGAGCGCAGCAGCGCGCTGGACAACACCATCATCGCCCACGAATGGGGCCACTTCATCAGCAACCGCCTGATCGGCGACGCCAGCGGCCTGGGCAGCAACCACGCGCGCGGCCTGGGCGAGGGCTGGGGGGACTTCCATTCGCTGCTGATGATGGTCTCCGATGTCGACCGCAACCAGCCCGGCAATGGCAACTTTCAGGGGGTGTATGCCACCGGTGCCTATGCCCTGGGCAGTGTCGAGCCGCCGGCGCTGGATCCAGCCAACGCGGCGTACTACGGCATTCGCCGCTACCCCTATTCCACCGACCTGACCAAGAACCCGCTCACGCTCAAGCACATCACCGATGGCGTGGCCCTGCCCGCCACGGCGCCGAGCAATCCCGCTGCAGGGGGCAACAACGCCGAGGTGCACAACACGGGCGAGGTCTGGGCCAGCATGCTGTGGGAGTGCTATGCCAGCCTGCTCAACGCGCACCCCTTCCAGGAGGCGCAGGACCGCATGAAGAGGTATCTGGTGGCGGGCTACAAGCTCACCCCCGTCAACCCCACGCTAACCGAGGCGCGCGATGCGCTACTGGCCGCCGCTGGGGCCAACGGCCCGGCCGACTACCAGCGCTGCGCCGCGGCCTTCGCCAAGCGCGGCGCCGGCGCGTTTGCGCTGGTGCCCGACCGCTACTCCGCCACCAACGCCGGCGTGGTTGAGAGCTTCTCCACGGACGGTGCGCTGGTGATCGAGGGCCTGCAGCTGTCGATGATTGCGGCGCCGGCCCAGCGTTGCGACGCCGACGGCGTGCTCGACAGCGGCGAAACCGGGGGGCTCTCCATCACGCTGCGCAACCAGGGCTTCCAACCCGTCAGTGGCGCGCAGCTGACGCTCTCGGCCGACGTGGCCGGCGTGCAGTTCCCCGATGGCGTGCTGGCCGTGCCCCCTGTCGGTGCTGCTGGTGCGACGGTCACCGTCACGGCGCGCGTGCAACTGGCGGGCCTGACCGTGCCCGGCGGCACCCGCATCACCGCCAGCCTGACGCATGCCGGGCAGCCCGCGGGTGCGGTCACGGGCACGCTCGATATGCCGCTGCACCGCGATGAGCTGCCCGCGCGGCTGGCATCGGACGATGCCGAGGCACTGGTCAGCGCCATGGCGTTCGGCAGCAGCGTTGCAGGGCAGGAGGGCGCATGGGCCATGAAGCGCTACGGCGCGCAGGACCAGCGCTACGCGGGCAGCACGCCGGCGGCTATCGGCTCGCACTGGATGCGCACGCCTGTGCTTCAGGTGGCTGCCACGGGCGACTTCATCGTGTCGTTCAAGCACCGCTACCGCTTCGAGCAGTCCGACGGCATGAACTGGGATGGCGGCCAACTGATGGTCTCCACCAACGGCGGTCCCTGGGCCAGCGTGGCTGCAGCGGCCGCGGGCTACAACGGCACGGTGGATGGGGGTAGCGGCAATCCGGCCCAGGGCCAGCAGGCCTATGTGGGCCAGAGCGCCGGCTGGCCCGCCATGGCCACCACCACCGTCAACTTGGGCACTGCCTACGCCGGCCAGAGCGTGCGCCTGGCCTGGGTGGTGCACACCGACCCCGAAGTAGGCACCGAAGGCTGGGAGGTGGACGACATCGTCTTCACCGGCATCACCAACACGCCTTTCCCGCAGATCGTGAGCGATGCGCAGGCTTGCAACAGCATGACGGTCATGGCGGGTACGCCGCAGTCGACCCCCGTGAACACTGCCTTCGCGCAGCCGCTGCGCGTGCGCCTGCTGGATGCCGGCAACGCGCCCATGGTCGGCGTGGCGGTGGGCTTTATGGCGCCGGCGTCGGGCGCATCGGCCACGCTGACAAGCAGCACGGCGGTGACCGACGCCAATGGCGAGGCCTCCGTGGCCGTGACCGCCAACGGCACGCAGGGCAGCTACAGCGTGACCGCGACGGCCCTGGGGCGCAGCACCAGCTTTGCGCTGCGCAACACCGCCGCGCCCGTGGGCACGGGCGGTGGCGGCGGCGGCGGGGCGCTGTCCATCAGCGGCCCATCGCCCAACGGCCAGGGCACCGTGACCGCCACGGTGCAGTCGGCCACCACGCCGCTGACCGCGCAGGCCTATTTCTCGCAGGCGCTGTTTGCCAGCGAGGCCGGGGCCGGTGCGCCCGCCATGGCGGGCTACCGCTTCCCGTACGGGCTGATGGGCTTTGCGCTGGAGAACGTGGGCGTGGGCAATGCCGTCACGCTGCGCATCCAGTACCCCGGCCCGGTGCCCAGCGGGGCCGAGTACTGGAAGTACGGCCGCACCACGCCCGCCGGCGCGCCGCACTGGCACCAGATTCCCATGACGCTGGTGGGTGGTGCCGGCTCGAGCACCATCGAAATCACGCTGGCCGATGGCGGCGTGGGCGATTCCGATGCGCGGCCCGACGGCACCATCACCGACCCCGGCGGCCTGCGCGTGCTGGCCGCGCCCCTGCCCGGACCGGGCGGCGCGGCGGCCATCCCGGCGCTGTCGCCCATCGCGCTGGCCCTGCTGGCGGCGGGCCTGGGGCTGCTGGGCTGGCGCCGCAGGTTTATGAGGTAAAAGTGGCTGTAGCGCTTGTCTGATAAGCGCTAATAGCTATCAATGTGGGAGCATTTGGCGTGGGCGCATGGGCCCACGCTCCTGCTCAGCCCAGCAGCCGCTGCGCCTCCGTGCCCTGCGGCAGCTTGAAGCCCGCAACCACCTCGGCCAGGTCGTGGGCCTGCTGCTGCAGCGACTGAGCGGCGGCGGTGGCCTCTTCCACCAGGGCGGCGTTCTGCTGCGTGGCCTGGTCCATCTGCGACACGGCGTCGCCCACCTCGGCGATGCCCGTGCTCTGCTCCTGGCTGGCGGTGCTGATCTCGGCCACGATGGCGCTGACGCGGCGGATGCTCTGCTCCACCTGCTGCATGGTCTGGCCCGCGTCCTGCACCAGGCGGCTGCCGGCGTCCACCTGTTGCACCGAATCGTCGATCAGCGCCTTGATCTCCTTGGCCGCCGTGGCGCTGCGCTGGGCGAGCTGGCGCACCTCGGTGGCCACCACGGCAAAGCCGCGGCCCTGTTCGCCGGCGCGCGCGGCCTCCACGGCCGCGTTGAGCGCCAGGATGTTGGTCTGGAAGGCGATGCCATCGATCACGCTGATGATGTCCTCGATCTTGCGCGAGGAGCCGTGGATGCCGCCCATGGTCTGCACCACCTGCTGCACGACGGCGCCGCCCTGGCTGGCCACCTGCGAGGCCTGGTGCGCCAGCTGGTTGGCCTGCTGGGCGTTGGCCGCGTTCTGCTGCACCGTGGCCGTGAGCTGTTCCATGGCGGCGGCGGTTTCCTCCAGCGAGCTGGCCTGGCTCTCGGTGCGCCCCGACAGGTCCTGATTGCCGCTGGCGATCTCGCTGGTGGCCAGGCGCACGGATTCGGCGGAGCCGCGGATGCGCAGCAGCACGGCGGCGATCTTGTCGGCGAACTGGTTGAAGCCCTGCGCGATCTGCGCCAGCTCGTCGCGGCCCGTGGCGTCCAGGCGGCGCGTGAGGTCGCCCTCGCCCGAGGCAATGCCCTGCAGCGCGTCGCGCACCAGCGTCAGGCGGCGCAGCATGCGCGCCACCAGCAGCGCCATCACCAGGCCGGCGGCCAGCACGAACAGCGCGGTGGTGAGCAGGGCCGCCTGGCTGAGCCGGGTGAGGCCGGCCAGCGCATCGGCCTCGTCCGCCGCCACGGCCAGCACCCAGGGCGTGCCCTCGACCTTGGCGGCGTACAACAGCTGCGGTTGGCCGTCGATGGTGACCACCGCGTGGGCCAGCTGGCCGGTCAGGCCCGCGAGCAGCGTGTTGTCGATCCCGGCGGCCAGCGTGCTCACCGGCTTGAGCGCCAGGGCGCTGTTGGCGTGCGCCAGGATGTTGCCCGTGGAGCCGTCGAGCAAAAAGGCAAAGCTCTTGTCCGTGGCGCGGATGCCCGTGACCTTCTTCACCACCGTGGACAGCTCGATGTCCGACCCCACCACGGCCACCGTCTGCCCGGCCTCGATCACCGGCTGCACCAGGCTCACCGTGAGGTTGCCCGTGGCCGAGTCGGGGTAGACCGGCGTGATGGCGGGCCCGCCGGCCGCCACCGCCTGCTTGTACCAGCCGCGCGCCGTGCCGTCATAGCCCTCGGGGCGCGGCTTGGTGAAGGCGTGGCGCTTGTCGGCCATGACGAAGTAGGCCAGGTCCAGCCCCGCCTTCTCGGCCGCCTGCAGCAGGGGCAGGGGGTTGTCCTGGCGCAGCGCGATCTGGAGCGAGCCGGTGAGCCGCTGCTTGTCGGCGATCCACTGCGTCAGCTCCGCCGCGTGTTGCCGCGTCAGCCCGCCGATGCGCTCGTCCAGTGCCTGCAGCATGTTGCCGCGTACCACGACAAACACCACCAACGACAGTCCCAGCAGGGACAAGGTGGCAACGGCGATGCTCATGCCGATCAGGCGGGCACGCAGGCTTTGGAACATGGGGTCTCCTGTGAATGTGTTGAATGAACGCGTTTCTATGTTACGGCTTGTTTCAGGCGGATAGCCTCTCCGGCGGGCCTGTTACATGCCACGGCGCGGGCGGCAGGGCGGGGCCAAGGCCGCACAGGCGGGCCGGGCAGGGCCCGTGCCTTATGCTTCGCAGGCTCTATGAACACCCTGCAACTATTCCTGCCCTGCGCCGCCGGCGTCGAGGGCTTTCTGGCCGATGAGGTCCATGGTCTGACGGGCCGGACGGGCCAGGACCTGCTCGTGGGCCGTGGCGGCGTGCTGCTGCGCGGCAGCTGGCGCGACGCGCTGCTGCTGAACCTGCACAGCCGCCTGGCCCAGCGCGTGCTGGTGCAGCTGGCCGAGCGGCCCTACCGCAGCGAAAACGACATCTATGCCGCCGCCAGCGACGTGGCCTGGGAGATCTGGTTCACCCCGCGCCAGAGCTTCAAGGTCGAGGTCACGGCCCAGCACAGCCCGCTCAAGAGCCTGAACTTCGCCGCCCTGCGCGTGAAGGACGCCGTGGCCGACCGCTTCCGCGCCAAGGCCGGCAGCCGCCCGAACGTGGAGACGCAGTGGCCCGACGTGCGCGTGCACCTGCACCTGACCACCGACCTGGCCACGCTCTACATCGACACCTCGGGCGAGCCGCTGTTCAAGCGCGGCTGGCGCGAGGACAAGGGCGACGCCCCGCTCAAGGAAACCCTGGCCGCCGCCATGATCGCCGCCACGGGCTGGGACCCGCTGGGCGACGCGCCCCTGCCGCTGTACGACCCCTGCTGCGGCAGCGGCACCGTGGTCATCGAGGCGGCGCAGATGGCCTGCCGCATTCCGCCGGGCCTCACGCGCCGCTTCGCGTTCGAGAAGCTCCTGCCGCACCAGGCTCATGTCTGGAATGCTATTAAAGAAGGAGCTGCTGGCGCAGTCACCACGGCCTCTGTGCCCATTTTTGGTAGTGATGTGTCGCACCGCATGGTGGACTTCGCCCAGCGCAACGCCGAGCGCGCGGGCGTGGCCGGCGCGGTGCAACTGCGCGGCGGCGACGCGCTGCAGCGCATGCCGCCCTGCGAGCAGCCGGGCGTGATGCTGCTGAACCCGCCCTATGGCGAGCGCATCGCCGCGGCGGGCAGCGCGGGCCGCAAGGCCGGCGAGCGCATGGCCGTGGTCGCGCGCGTGGGCCGCGAGACCGCGCAGACCGAGGACGGCGTGGACTTCTTCCTGCAACTGGCCGCGCACTGGAAGAAGCATTACGCCGGCTGGCAGGCCTGGATGCTCACGCCCGACCTGAAGCTGCCGGGCAAGATGCGCCTGAAGGAGTCGCGCCGCGTGCCGCTGTGGAACGGCCCCATCGAATGCCGGCTGTTCCGCTTCGACCTGGTGGCGGGCCCGGTCCAGCCGCGCAAGGGCGGCGACGCCGCGCCCGCGCAGCCATGAAGATCGTGCTGCGCTGGCCGCAGTGCAACGACGGCCATGCCTGCCCCGGGCCGCGCCCCGTGGTGCTGGACACCAACGTGGTGCTGGACCTGCTGATCTTCGACGACCCGCTGGTTCCCACCATCCGCGCGCTGCTGGCCCAGGGGCAGATGCGCTGGATTGCCGACCAGGCCCAGCGCATCGAGCTGGAACGCGTGCTGCACTACAGCCAGATCGCGCCGCGCGTGGCCTTCTACGGCAAGACGGCCGAGGGCGTGCTCGCGGCCTTCGACGCGGGCGTGCAGTATGTCGAGACGGCGCCGCGCATCCGCTTCGTCTGTACCGACCCGGACGACCAGCATTTCCTCGACCTGGCCGTGGCCCACCGGGCCCTGCTGGTCAGCAAGGACAAGGCCGTGCTCAAGCTGCGCAAGCGCGTGGAGCCGCTGGGCGCCACGGTGGGCAACCAGCTGGCCCTGGCGCCCGAGGCCGATCCGGCCGGCGCGCCGCTGCCTGTGGCCGCGCTCGCGGCCTGAACGCGCTCAGCCCGCCAGCGCGGGCGCTGCGCCGCCCAGCCGCGCCTGCGCGAAGGGCGCGAGCAGCGGCGAGGCAAGCGCGGGGCGCGTGATGGCGTCGGCAATGGCCTCGCCCAGCCCCGCCGAGTGTTTGAACCCATGGCCCGAGCAGGCCGACACCAGCAGCACCTGCGCGGCGCCGGGCAGGCGGTCGATGAGGAAGTCGCGGTCCGGCGTCACGGTGTAGAGGCAGGCGGCCGCCTTGCGCACGCGGCCCTGCTGGGCGTCCAGCCCCGCGAAGCGTCCGCGCAGGCGGCTCTCGAACATGGCGCGCACCTCGGCCTCGGACACGCTGCGCTCCATCCGCTCGGGCGTGGTGGCGTGCGCGTACTGTTCGGTGGCGACCTTGAGCGCGGGCCACTGCGCGTCGGTGGTCGGGAAGCCGTACATGTAGTCCTCCTCGCGCTCGCCGAAGATCCAGATGAAGACCGGAAAGCGCTGGGGCTGGTACTGCGCGGCGCTGGCGCCGGTGTCGAACCAGTACAGCGTCTGGCGCAGCACGCGCAGCTGCGCGCCCCAGGCGCGCGCCGCGGCGTCGCCGGCCGCGCCCAGCAGGCCGGGCACCCAGGGGCCGGCGGCCAGCACCACCCGGCCCGCGAGGTGGCTGCCCCGGTCGGTGTGCACGCGCACGCCGGCGCCCTCGTGCGCGCCCAGCGGGTCGATGCGGGTGACGGTCTCGCCGGTACGCAGCTCGGCGCCAAGCTCGGCGGCCCATTGCAGCTGGGCGGCGATGGCGGCCTCGGGCCGCACGAAGCCGGCCTCGGGCTCGAAGTAGGCCTCCTCGTCGCCGCGCAGCAGGAACTGGGGAAAGCGTGCGCGGATCTCGTGGGCCCCCAGCACCTCGTGCGTGATGCCGAAGCGCCGCGCCGTGACCACGGTGGTGCGCACGAAGTCGGCCTTGCCGTGGTGCGCGGCCACGCAGTCGCGCGGCGCGAGGATGAGCCCGCCCGTCTGCGTGAACAGCTGCGCGCCCGTGTGCGCCTCGATCTCGCGCCAGAGCCGGTGCGAGCGCTGCACCAGCGGCACGTAGGCCGCGCCTTCGCCCACGGCCAGGCGCGTGATGCGCGAGTCGCCGTGCGAGGAGCCCTGGTCGTGCGGCGGGTGGTGGCGGTCGATGCCCAGCACGCGCTGGCCGCGCCGCGCAAGCTGCAGCGCGCTGGCGGCGCCCAGGGCCCCCAGGCCGATGACGATGGTGTCGTAGGAAGAAGCGGCGGCAGCGGGCATGGGGTGCGGGGCAAAGGGCGACAGCCTACGCGGGCCGGCCCCGCACGGCTACTGCGGTTTGCGCATATGCATGCGCCCAATCGGCGCTTGGGCGGCTGCGGCGCGCTGCCTACATTGGGGCATCCCCATATCGCAAGGAGTGCACATGCAACGCAGAAACATCCTGGCCCGCACGCTGGCCGCCACGGCGCTGGCCGCCCTGGCCGCGCCGGGCCTGGCCTGGGCCGACCGGCTGGACGACATCAAGAAGGCCGGCGTGCTGCGGGTGGCGGCGTTCGACGGCAACCCGCCCTTCGGCTTCATCGACGCCAAGAGCAAGCAGCAGGTGGGCCACGACATCGACCTGGCGCGCGCCTTCGCGCAGAGCCTGGGCGTGAAGCTGGAGCTGATTCCCACCAACCCGGCCAACCGCATTCCGCTGATCACCTCGGGCAAGGCCGACGTGGTGTTCGCCAGCTTCACCATCACCGACGAGCGCGCCAAGGTGGTGGACTTCTCCACGCCGTACTTCCTGGTGGGCCAGCAGTTCCTGGCGCGCAAGGGCGTGCTCACCCGCGTGGAGCAGCTCAAGACGCTGCGCGTCGGCACCGAGAAGGGCACGACCATGGAGAGCAACCTGCGCGCCAACTTCCCCGACACCAAGGTGGTGCTGTATGACGATTCGCCGTTCGCGCTGGCCGCGCTGCGCAACGGCAACGTGCAGGCCATCACCAACGACGGCGTCAAGCTCACGGCGCAGTGGAACCAGCTGCCCGACAAGGACAAGTACGAGATCCCGGCGATCACCGTGTCCAAGGAATACCTGGGCGCGGCCGTGCCCAAGGGCGAGACGCGCCTGCTCGAGGCGCTGAACGCCTGGCTGCACGGCATCGAGAAGAACGGCCAGGCCCTGGCCGTCTACAACCAGTGGTTTGGCCCGCAAAGCCAGGCACCGCTGCCGCGCCTGCTCACGATCGGTGAGCAGCGCGTGGCCGCACGGTAAGTCTGCGCCATGCTGGAGGCCTGGACGCAGCAGCTGCTGGCGCCGCGCTACGGGGGGTGGCTGCTGCAGGGCTGGCTGGTCACGCTGGCGCTGTCGGCCGTGGCGATCGCGGCGTCCACCGCGCTGGGTGTGGGGCTGGCCGCCGCGCGCGGCAGCGGGCGGCGCGGCTGGCGCTGGCTGGCCGGCACCTACCTCTCGCTGTTTCGCAACACGCCGCTGCTGGTGCAGCTGTTCTTCTGGTACTTCGGCCTGCCCGGCCTGCTGCCCGAGGGCGTGCGCGAGGCGCTCGTGGCGGGGCAGGGGCCTTGGCCGTCGTTCGAGGTGCTCACGGCCACGCTGGGCCTGGTGCTCTATGCCACGGCCTACGTGGGCGAGGAGATACGCGCCGGCATCCAGGGCGTGCCGCGCGGCCAGTGGCAGGCGGCGCTGGCGCTGGGGCTCACGCAGCGCCAGGTGTTCACGGCCGTGGTGCTGCCGCAGGCGCTGCGCCTGGCCCTGCCGCCGCTGTTCGGGCAGTACATGAACATCGTCAAGAACACCTCGCTGGTGATGGCCGTGGGCGTGGTGGAGCTGTCCTATGTCTCGCGCCAGATCGAGGCCGAGACCTTCCGCACCTTCCAGTCGTTTGGTGCAGCCACGCTGCTGTACGTGGCGACCATCCTCGCGCTGGAGGCGCTGCTGGCGCGCCTGCGGCGGCCGCGGGCCCCGGCGGAAGCGGGCGCGCGCGGCGCGGCCATGGCACGGAGGCCCCATGGCCTGGGACACGCTGCGCGATAGCCTGCCCTACCTGCTGGTGGGCGCCTACCCCGAAGGGCCGCTGGGCGGCATGGCGCTCACGCTGCTGCTGAGCGCGGGCTCGGCCCTGCTGGCGGCCGCGCTGGGCCTGGCCTGGGGCATCGGGCTGGTGATGGCGCGCGGAGCGCTGCTGCACGGTCTGCAGGGGGCCATGGCGCTGCTGCGCGCCATACCGGTGCTGATGCTGATCTTCTGGACCTATTTCCTGCTGCCTTATGCGCTGGGCATCGACGTGCCCGGCGTGCTGTCGGTGATGTGCGCGCTGTCGCTGGTCGGCGGCGCCTACCTGGGCCATGGCGTGGCCGCCGGCATCCGCGCCATCCCGCCCGGGCAATGGGCGGCGGGGCTGGCGCTGGGCCTCACGCGCTGGCAGACGCTGCGCTGGGTGGTGCTGCCGCCGGCGCTGCGCATCATGCAGCCCTCGTTCGTGAACCAGTGGGTCACGCTGACCAAGGACAGCTCGCTGGCCTACGTGGTGGGCGTGCCCGAGCTGTCGTTCGTCGCCGCCCAGGTCAATGCGCGCACCATGATCTACCCGGCCGAGATCTTCGTGGCCGTGGGCCTGCTGTACTGGCTGCTGTGCTCGGCCCTGGCCTGGGGCGCGCAGCGCTGGCTGGCACGGCCGGGCCCGTCGCCGCGGGGCGCGGGCGCATGAGGTGCCGGCGCGGCTATGCGACGGGCCGGGCGGGCAGGGCGAGCGTGAGCCGCAGCATGTCGCGGTGCCGCAGGCCGCGCTCCCACAGGGGCTCGAGGTAGTGGCGCAGAAAGAAGTCGCGCTCCACGCCCACCACGCGAAAGCCCGCGCGCTGGTAGAACAGCAACTGGTCGCCAAAGCTGCCCGTTCCCACGTCGAGCCGGCGCGCGCCCTGGGCCTGCACCCAGGCGATGGCATGGCGCAGCAGCGCGCCGCCCAGGCCCTGGCGCTGCAGCGCGGGGGCGACGGCGATGTTCATCAGCTCCCAGGCGCCCGGCTCCGTGGGCAGCAGCGCGCACAGGCCCAGCACGGCGGCATCGGCATCGGCGCGCGCGGCAAAGCAGGTCGCGCGCGCAAGGTAGGCCTCGACCTTGGCGCGCGACGGGTCGGCGTCCAGCAGCAGCGGCCAGGGGGCGTCGCGAGGATCGAGCGGGGCGATCCGCCAGGCGTGCGTGCCGGGGGAGTGGGTCATGGAGGCGGTGGTGCAGGGTGCTTCAAAAAGTATAGCTTCTGGCGCTTTGTGGTAAAGCGCTGCAGCCCGTTTTGAATCTCAATCTTCCAGGCGCACGGCGTGCTGCGGGGCGGTGTTGACCCGCAGGCTGAACACGTCGGGCCGCGCGTAGTGGCCCACGGGGTCGAAGTCGAACTGGCCCTGCGCGATTTCGTCCAGGTCCAGCTCGGCGGTGAGCAGCGCGTCCTCGTCGTAGACCGGGCCGGCCAGCACCTTGCCCAGCGGGCTCACGATGCAACTGCCGCCGCGCATCAGCACCGTGTCGGGGGCATCGGGCAGGCGGTTGTGCATGGCGTCCATGGGGAACTGTTCGCGGCGCAGGTGCTGGCAGGCCGACAGCACGAAGCAGCGCCCCTCCATGGCGATGTGCTGCATGCTGCTGACCCAGGTGGCGCGGTCGTCGGCCGTGGGTGCGCAGTACAGCGCCACGCGCTGCTGGTACATGGCCATGCGCATCGCGGGCATGTAGTTCTCCCAGCAGATCACGGCGCCCAGCTTGCCCCAGGGCGTGTCCACCGCCTGCAGCGTGGAGCCGTCGCCGTAGCCCCACATGATGCGCTCCAGCGCCGTGGGCATGAGCTTGCGGTGGTGGCCCAGCACCTGACCTTGAGGCCCCAGGTAGACGGCGGTGCAGTACAGCGTGCCGCCGTCGCGCTCGATGATGCCCACGCACACGTACAGCCGGTGCGCGGCCGCGGCCTGGGCGAGCTGGGCGATCTCGGGGCCGTCCAGCGTGACGGCCGCGCTCCAGTATTTCTGGAACTCGCGCCGGCCCTCGGGCGTGCGCGCGCCCACGAAGATGTGGAAGTCCGCCCCCTTGGGGTAGCCGCCGATGAAGGCCTCTGGGAACACCAGCACCTGCGCGCCGCGCCGCGCGGCCTCGGCCATCAGGGCCTCGGCGCGCGCCAGCGTGGCGGGGGTGTCGAACAGGACGGTGGCGGCCTGGGCCACGGCGGCGGTGAGCTTCATGGGTTTGTCTCCTTTTGTGTCTGCAATGGCCATTGTGCCGAGCGGCGCGCGCATTGGCGCTACAGTGCCGGCCTGCCTTTCTTGCATTTCCGGCCATGTCCAACCTCATCGTGCACGGCGGCACGCCGCTTCGCGGGCGCATCCGCCCTTCCGCCAACAAGAACGCCGTGCTGCCCGTGCTGTGCGCCACGCTGCTCACGCGCGAGCCGCTGCGCCTGGTGGGCGTGCCCGACATCACCGACGTGCGCAAGATCCTCGACATCTTCCGCACCCTGGGCAGCCACGTGCACTGGAACCATGCCAGCGCCACGCTGGAGCTGCACCACCGGGACACGCAGTTCGACCCCGCCACGCACCGCCTGCCCGAGGAGATGCGCTCGTCCATCATGCTGGTGCCGCCGCTCCTGGCGCGCTTCGGCGTGGCGCGGCTGGAGGACAACGTGAAGGGCTGCACCCTGGGCGTGCGCGAGATCGACCCGCATGTGGAAGTGTTTCGCCACTTCGGCGCGCGGGTCGAGCGCACGCAGGGCTCGCTGCTGGTGCGGCGGGACGCGCCGCTCACGCCGGTGAGCCACTGGCTGGACTACGCCTCGGTCACCACCACCGAGAACTTCGTGCTCTGCGCCGTGGCCGCGCCCGGCGCGTCCACGCTCACCAACGCGGCGTCGGAGCCGCATGTGCAGGAGTTCTGCCGCTTCATGCAGATGCTGGGCGCGCGCATCGAGGGTATGGGCACCTCGCGGCTCACCGTGCACGGCGGGGCGGCGCTGGGCGGCGGCGAGTTCCGCTTCGACGAGGACTTCCACGAGATCACCACCTTCCTGGCGCTGGGCGCCATCACCGGCGGCCACGTGACGGTGAAGAACAGCGCCCCCGAGAACTTCCCGCTGATCGACCGCACCTTCGCCAAGTTCGGCGTGCGCGTGGTGCACGAGGACGGCTGGTCGCGCGCCTTCGTGGACGGGCCGCTCCAGGTGCAGACGCCGTTCACCGCCAACGTGCTGACCAAGGTCGAGGCCGCGCCCTGGCCCTATTTCCCGGTGGACCTGCTGCCCATCTTCATCGCGCTGGGCGTGCGCGCACAGGGCAACGCCATGTTCTGGAACAAGGTGTACGACGGTGCCATGGGCTGGACGGGCGAGCTGTCCAAGTTCGGCGCCCATGTGTACCAGTCCGACCCGCACCGCATCATCAGCTTCGGCGGCGGGCAGCTCTCGCCAGCGGTGGTGGAGAGCCCCTACATCATCCGCGTGGCAATCGCGCTGTTCATGGTGGCGGCCAGCATCCCGGGGCGCTCGGAAATCCGCAACGCCATGCCCATCCGCCGCGCGCACCCGCATTTCGTGGAAAACCTGCGCAGCCTGGGCGCCCAGGTGGAGTGGACCAGCGAAGAGTGAGGCGCGGGCGGCACGGCGTGCGATTGTGGTTTATACTTATCCTTAAGGGTTAACACTTAGTGGTTAACCCGGTGATGCGCGGCCCTTGAGATGCATGCCGCCATGCACCGGATGAGCATCTCGAACAGGAACCACCACATGCGCGAAATCATCCTCTCCCTCATCGAATTCATCCAGGCCGCCCGCGAGGCCCATCTGGAAATCGCCAGCCAGTAATTGGCGCCCGGGTCGCAGGCGGCCCACACCTTTGCTTCACGCCCCATGGCCGCCGGCCTGGGGCGTTTGTTTTTTTGCTCAAATTGGGCACTGGCGCCCATCCAGCAAGCGCAGATAGCTATTCAAACAATAGCGGCCTGAAAGACCCAGCCGCTACACTGGCGGCCCGCCCCCGGGGCGCCTGACAACCCTAGCCTGCCCGCCGGTCCCGCGCCGGCCCGAACACCATGAACAGCACCACCGACACCGCATCCCCCGGCGCCGCCGCGCCCGCCCTGGGTCCGGACGAACTCAATGAACTCGACGACCTGCTGGACGACCTGCGCACGCGCGAGGAAGACGTGCCGCAGTGGGAGTTCTGCGACGGTTTCCTGACCGCCCTGGTCTGCACCCGCCGCCCCGTGCCCGCGGCCGAATGGCTGCCCATGCTGCTGGGCGACGGCCTGCCGCTGGAGGACGTGGTCGAGGGTGCGCCCCTGCCGCTGGTGCCCACCTTCCAGGACCTGGCCCAGCAGCAGCGCTTTCTGGCTCTGTGGGAGCTGCGCCGCGCCGAGGTGCAGGCGCAGCTCGACGCGCAGGCCGAGTCGCTGGACGCCGACAACGCCTTCCAGCCCGAGGTGATCGACATGCGCGGCGCCATCGCCAGCCTGCCCGAGGAAGAGCGCGCCGAGATGGAGGGGCAGGAGATCCCGTCGTTCGGCCAGGTCTGGGCGCTGGGCTTCATGTTCGCCGTGGAAAACTGGCCCGAAGACTGGGCCGCCCCGCGCGACAAGGAGGCCGCCCAGTGGCTGGACGGCGCGCTGGAGTCCATCGTCGCCCTGACCGAGGACGACACCGGCAAGCCCGAGATCTGCATGTACGACGAGGACGGCCCGCCCAGCACCAGCCAGGACCGGCTGGAGGTGTTCGGCGAGGCCATCTGGGGCGTGTACGACCTGCGCCAGCTGTGGCGCAGCATGGGCCCGCGCCAGGAAACCATCGTCAAGGGCGAGCAGCCGGGCCGCAACGACCCGTGCAGCTGCGGCAGCGGCAAGAAGTTCAAGAAGTGCTGCGGCGCCTGATGCGCCACAACGGCTGACATGGCGCTGGGCGCGGCAGCCGTGTCGCCGAAGGCAAGGTCGGCGTGCGCGAGGGAGTACAGCACGGCCGCCATCCGCCAAGGCAGTGAATTGCCCACCCCATGCTGGCGCTCTGGGCCGCCGTGGGTGGCGGTCAGGGCGGAGCTTGCGGCGGTGGCCCGGCCCGGCATCGCAGGGTGAGTGCGGGGCAGGAATTTCAGCGAAAACGGGCAAAATTTCTTGTGCTGCTTGTGTCCTCAGCTATATTTTGAATAGCTAAATGCCTCGGATCTGCACTGCTTGCGGCAGTGCCTGTGGGCATAGCCCGCCTGGGATTCAAGCCCGCCGACGGCGCTGCTGCCAGGCCATGGCACCCGCCAGGACCAGTCCCATCAAGGCCAGCCCGCCTGCGGACAGCGTGGGAACGCCGCGCACGCCGCCCGCAGCGGGGGCGGTGGCGGCGAACACGACGCGAACCGCCGTGGGCGTGTACTGCACGCTTGGCGTGAGACCTGGGTAGCTTTGCGCGAAGGTCACAGTGGCGAACTCGCCGCTGACGGCGCCCGCCGTGAGCAGCGTGAAGCTTTGGCCCGCCGTGGGTGTGCCCGCCAGGTTGTTGATATGGAGCGTGCCACCCGTCAGCGTGGCCGCCCCTCCCACTGCCAGCAGGTCGGCGGCCGGTGCCGCGGCGTCGATCTCGGCTTGCAGCGTGGACGTTGAGAGATCGGCCGCGCCTGTGACGGTGAGCGTGCCGATCGAGCTTCCGGGCGCCACGGTTCCCGATCCCGACAGGGCTCCCAGGTATCCATGTCCGCCCAGCGTGGTGCCGGCGGAGAGTTGCACGGCCCCTCCCAATTGGCCGGGGCCACCGGCCACGCCGCCAATCATCAGGCCGCCGGCCTGCACCCGCGTGAGTCCTGTATAGGTGGGGCTGTTGCCGGTCAGGGTCAGGGTGCCCGCGCCCAGCTTGTCGAGCGCGCCGGTTCCGCTCAGCGCCGCTGCATAGGTGACGGCGTCGCTGCGCTCGAAGACCAGGGTGCCGCTGTTGCTGACGTCGCTGTGCAGCTGGCCCGTGGTGCCACCGTTGCCAATGCGCAGCGTGGCGCCGCTGGCAATGGTGGTGGTGCCGGTGTAGGTGGTACCGCCCGTGAACACGGTGGTGCCGCTTTCGATGGACACACTGCCCGCGCCTTGCAACTGGTGGCCCACGGTGTAGGTGCCCCCATGATTGAAGGCCACCGTGCCCGAGCCGTTGTTGAAGTAGATGCCGTTACCGATGGTCGAGGTGCCGGCGCCCGCATTCAGGCGCAAGGTGCCGCTGCCCCCGGTATCCCAGCCCACATAGACATCGTTGGCCGTGACGTGTGCACCGCTGGCCAGGGTCAGGGTGCCACTGCCGGTATTGCCCACGTAGAGCACGCCGCTGCCCAGATTCAGGTGCGTGTTGTTTGTCAGGGTGACCGTGCCCGTGGACCCTGCCTGGCGGCCCAGCACGGCCCCGGTGGCGCTGAGGGTGGCGCCGTCGGCCGTGATGCCGCCCGTACCCCCATGGCCCACGGTCAGCTCGGCCACGCCCAGGCTGCTGCCGCTCGCAAGCGTCAGCGTGCCCTGGCTGCCTGGGTCGTGGCCCAGTACGCCGTTGCCGCTGGCTGTCATTGCACTGCCACTAGTGCCTTGCAGGTTCAGCGTGCCTGCACCGCCGTAGCCCAGATGGAGGTTGCCGGTCACGGTCCAGGTGCTGTTATCCAGCGTGGCGGTATTGCCTGTGGAGCCGGCGTAGTAGCCCAAGAAGGCATCGGTGCTGGCCAGGGTGGCGTTGGTGGGCGCGAAGCTGCCCGTGCCGTAGTTGCCGATGCGCAGCTCGCCCGCATTCAGGCTGTTGGCACCCCCCAGGGTCAGGCTGCCCGTGACGCCGCTGCTGTTGCCCAGCGTCAGCACGCCCCCTGTGTTGGTCAGCGTGGCAGTGCCGGAAATGCTGGCCGATGCGGTGGCTGCGCCCCCCACCACCAGGGCACCGGTGTTGGTCCAGCTGCCGCCCGTGAGGGCCACACTGCTGCCCACGCCGCCCGCAAGGTCGCCCACCATGGCGGTTGCGCTCACCAGGGTGCCGGCGCTATTGAGCGTTCCCAGCCCCTCGCGGCCCACATTCAGCCGGCCGCCAACCTGCCACTGCGTGCCCGCTGCCAGATCGACCGTGCCCTGGGTGCTGGTGCCAAGGGCCAGCGTGGCGTCGCCGCTCGTGGTGAGCTGGGCGCCGCCGGTCAGTTGCAGCGTGCCCTGGTTGCCGCCCGCCACGCCGTTGTCGTACGTGGCATCGCGCCCCACGTTGACCACGCTGGTGGCAATCACGGTGCTGCCCCCGGTGATGGTCAGCTGGGCCGGGTCGCTGGTGTTGGCCACGGCCAGTTCGTCATAGCTGGCCGAGCTGCTCAGGGTGGCGGAGCTGGCGCTGGTGAAGTGGTCGGCTGCAACGGCCTGCTGCGCCAGCGCCAGGCCAATGGCCAAGCCCAACAGGCGCCGGGGATAGTGTGTGTGTACCGGGCCAACGGAGGGTGAAAAGGCCAAGGGGGCAGAGTAGGGGCGAGGCATGCGAGTGAAGGGGCCGAGATAATGGCGAAATAGCGCGCAAGTGTAAAAAAATGATGCAAATCGTCAATGAGAGCACGCCCTGGTGCGCGACGATTCCAACACTTGCGCCGTGCCGCCTTCCGCCAGGCTCTAGGCTGGGGCGGATCGTAGGCTTTTAGCGCCTGCTCGGCGCCTTCTTAGCGGCACAGCGCGGCCAGCCGCGCCAGCGCATGCCGCAGGGTCTGCGCGCGCACGGCGGCCCGGTCGCCGTCGAAGCGGCGCAGTTCGCTGTGCGTGCGGCCCGCCACATGCCAGCCGAACCACACCGTGCCCACCGGCTTGTCGGGCGATCCGCCCGTGGGGCCGGCGATGCCGGTGACGGCCACGGCCACCTGGGCGGCGGAGTGGCGCACGGCCCCTTCGGCCATGGCGCGGGCCACGGGCTCGCTCACGGCGCCGTGCTGCTCGATGAGGGCCATGGGCACGCCCAGGCACTCCGTCTTGGCCTGGTTGGAGTAGGTGACGAAGCCGCGTTCGAACCACTGGCTCGACCCGGCCAGGTCGGTGCAGGCGGCGGCGATCATGCCGCCGGTGCAGCTCTCGGCCGTGGCCAGCATCCAGCCGCGCGCCAGCAGGGTGCCTGAAATTTGAGCCAAATCGGCCTGCAGCGCTTGCCCATAAAGCGTGAGTAGCTCATTTTTTGATAGTGTCATGCGGTTCACCAGAACAGGAAGCGCCACAGCGCGATCACCAGCAGCGTGCAGGCCGCGGCCACCAGGTCGTCCAGCATGATGCCCAGGCCGCCGCGCCAGCCGAAGCCCTTGAACAGCTGGTCGGCCCAGGCCACGGGGCCGGGCTTGGCGGCGTCAAAGTAGCGAAACAGCGCGAAGGCGACCAGCTGGCCCCAGAAGCCCATGGGCATGGCCAGCCACAGCACGATCCAGATGGCGACGACCTCGTCCCACACGATGTGGCCGGGGTCGGCCACGCCCATGTGGCGCGCCGTCACGGTGCAGGCCCACCAGCCCAGCGCCAGCGACAGCGCGATCAGCAGGCCCATGCCCAGCGGCGTGAGCCACAGCTGCAGCACCAAAAACGCCAGCCAGCCCCATAGCGTGCCCACCGTGCCCGGCGCCACGCGCGACAGGCCGCTGCCGAAGCCTAGGGCGATGAAGTGCGCGGGGTGCACCAGTAGAAAGCGGCGCAGGGCGTGCGGGGGCAGGGTGTGGGGCGGTGGGGTGGGCATGAAGTCGTGGCGGAAAGGGTCGGTCGGGGCTGCGGCGGGGCGTGGCGGGTCAGGGGTTCAAGCGGCGCGCCTCAGCGGCGTTCGCGCACGCGCAGGTCCTTGGCGTAGCGCAGCACATGGGTGGCGGCAAAGCGCGCGCTGCCGGCCGGGGCCAGGTCCTGCTCCCAGGCGATCAGGCCCGGCTGCTGGTTCCAGGCCGTGACGGCGGGGGCGGGCTCGTAGCGCGATTCCACGGTGATCTGCTCGTTGAGCGACACGGGCGCGGTGTCCAGCACCTGCAGCCGGACCGGCTGGCTGTGGCGGCTTTCCACGCGGTAGGCGTGCTGCAGCGTACGTTCGGTGCGCGCGCCCGTCAGGCCGCTGCTGGCCGTGTGCTCGCGCGGTGGCTCCACGGTGACCAGCAGGCGCTCGTCGCGCCCGAAGGACAGGCCGTTGCGCGCCCAGTCGGCGCTGCCGGGGGCGAAATAGCCCTGGCCCACCAGGGTGCCGTCGCGGTACAGCGCCGCCGGGCCGGTCGGCCACACGCCGTCCAGGGCCGGCAGCAGCGCCACCAGGTAGGCCGCTGCCTCCTGCGCCGGCGCGGTGCGCGTGACCAGCTGCACGGGAACCGGCTGCGCGCCCAGCGACAACGTGACGCGCTGCCCGCCCGAGGCGACGGTGATGCGCTGCGGCACGGTGAATTCGGTGGCGTAGGCGGTGTCGGCGATGGCCACGTCGAACGTGGGTTCGGCCGCCGCCGGCTCCGCCATGGCGCCGCCGCGCGCGCGCGCCTCCCCCATGGGGGCCGCGGCCATGGCCACGGGGGCGGGCGCGGCGGGGGGCGGTGGCGGCTCGGGCGGCAGGTCCAGCGTCCATGGGCGTGGCAGGCGGCCGCCGGTGGCGCGCAGGGGCTGGCCGGTGGACAGCGTGAGCGGCACGCCGCTCCAGTCTTCGCCCGTGTCCTGGGCCACCAGGGCCAGGCGCTCCAGTCGGATGGTGGCGGCCTGGCTGTCCAGCGCGGCGCGGTAGCTGGGCGACCAGCTGGGGCCGCGCACCTGGTAGCTCAGGCGCACGTCGGTATCGCGCTCGGCGGCCAGCGTGACGGTGACGGTGGCCACGCGCGCGCCCGGGCCCGCCACGCGGTCGCGCTCGGCGGTGAGCGCCTTGAGCTCCAGCTCCAGCTGCTCCTGGCGGCGCTGCGCCTGGTGCAGCCGCACCAGGGTGTCCTGGGCCGAGCGGCGCAGCGACTCGGTGGTGGCGCCGATCGCGGCCGAGCCGGGCGTGCCCGGGCCCGCGGCCTGCGTTGTGGGGGGCGTGCCCGCGACGGTCTTGAGGTAGGTGTGGGCCAGCCGCAGCGCATCGGCCTCGGCGGCGGCCACGGCCACCTGGTCCTGCGCGGCGCGCACGCGCTCGTCCAGCGGGCTGCTGCAGCCGCCGGCCAGCGCGCGCTCGCGCACCTGCACGCCGGTGTCGCCGATGCGCACGGCGGCGTCGGCCTGCACCTGCAGGCTGCGCGCGTCCAGGCCCGCCGGCAGGCAGTGAAAGACCACGCTGCGGCTGCCCGCCGCCACGCGCGCCGTGCGCTCCACCGTGGCGCTGCCGGGGTAGAGCTTCACGCCGGTGATGCGCGTGGGCGCGTCCTGGGCCAGGGCCACGCCGGGGATGGAGAGCAGGCCCGCGCAGGCGAGCGCTCCGAGGGGGAGCCGAAGGGTGGCAAGGGGGGCGTGCTTCACAGGCGTCTCGCGGGTAGGTGGATGGGCGCGCGGCGCCGGGTCGGCCGGCCGCACGCGGGGGTTGTAGCGCAAATGCGCCGCAGGGGGGCGGTGGTCGCGGTTCATCAGGGTGTCACGAATTGTTAATAGTGTTGTGGCCTCTTTGACTCGCGCATTCCCTGACCATGAATTTGTCTGCACCTCTTGTACTCACCACGCTCGCCTTGAGCCTGGGCCTGGCCGCCTGCGGTGGCTCCGATGATGGCTTCCAGTTTCCCGGCGCCGAGGGCACGGCCCTGCCCTACGAGCTGATGAGCAAGGTGGACAACGCCGAGAAGACGGAAATCCGCAATGGTAGCTACGGCTCGGCCATGGCCCCGCACCCCACGCGCGAGGGCCATTTCTACGGCCTGAGCGACCGCGGGCCGAACGCGGCCACCGAGGCGGGCAAGAAACCCTCGGGCATCATCTTCCTCACGCCCGGCTACACGCCGCGCATCGGCCTGTTCAAGCTCACCCACGAGGGCAAGACCGAGCTGGTGGAAACCATCCTGCTCAAGGACCCCAAGGGCCGCGCGATCACGGGTCTGCCGAACAAGAACTTCGGCGGCACCGGCGAAACGCCCTACAACCTGGACGGCAGCGTCGTCGCGCTGGACCCGGACGGCGACGGCATCAAGGGATTCGACGAGAGCGGCCTCGACTCCGAGGGCCTGGTGGCGCTGAAGGACGGCACGTTCTGGATCAGCGATGAATACGGCCCGCACATCGTGCACTTCGACGCCACGGGCAAGGAGATCGAGCGCATCAACCCGTTCGCCGCCGATCCGCGCAACAAGGCGGGCCGCGTGCTGCCCGCCGAGCTGGCCACGCGCTGGCCCAACCGGGGCATGGAAGGCCTGGCCATCACGCCCGACGGCAAGACGCTGCTGGGCATCATGCAGTCCAACCTGCACAACCCCAGCAACGCCGTGGGCAGCATCAACCTGACGCGCATCGTCACGGTGAACATCGCCACCGGCGCCGTCGCGCAGTACCTCTACAAGCAGGATGCGGCGGGCCTGGCCAACTCCGAGATCGTGGCCCTGAGCGCCACGCGCTTCCTGGTGGTCGAGCGCGACACCAAGTTCTACGGCATCAGCACCGGCACGGTTCGCAAGAACGTGTACCAGGTCGACCTGAGCAAGGCCACGAACATCGACCAGTCCAACGCCGGCCTGCGCAACAGCCAGCCGTCGCTGTCGGTGAGCGCGGCCAACGGCCTGCTGGTGGACGGCAAGACGCTGGAACTGGTGGTCAAGGACGGCGGCGCGGACGGCAACTTCGCCGCGGGCTGGTCCCAACTGGCCGCCCTGGGCATCCAGCCCGCCACCAAGACGCTGGCCTATGACGGCATTGCCGCGCAGAAGTACCCGCACGACAAGATGGAAGGCCTGTGGGTGATTGACGCCAACCGCCTGGGCATCCTCAACGACGCCGACTTCATGATCGCGCCCGACGGCGCCGGCGGCGTCAAGCAGAAGTACCTGCACGACGGCAAGGTCGAGAGCAACATGCTCTACGTGGTCAAGCCGCTGGCGCCGCTGTTCTGAGGGCAGGGCGGCGCTCAGGCCCGGTCGCGGAAGTGATCGAAGGCCGCGAACGCGCCACCCTCCACGGGCCGGCCCTGCGCGTCCACCAGCCGCAGGCCCGGCGCGGCCTGCACGGTGCCGATGCGCGTGACGGCCACGCCGGCCTGCTGTGCGGCGGCCTGCACGGCGGCGCGGCGCGCGGGCGCGGCGGTGAAGGCCAGCTCGTAGTCGTCGCCGCCGGCCAGCGTGCATTGGTGCAGAAGTTCTGTATTAAGAATAGCTCCAGCGCCCGTGAATAAAGCGCCGGCAGCTATCAATTTTGTGGTTTGCGCGAGTTTGATCTCGGCCCCCACGCCGCTGGCGGCGAGGATGTGGCCCAGGTCGCCCAGCAGGCCGTCGCTCACGTCGAGTGCGCTGCTGGCGATGCCGCGCAACGCCTGGCCCAGCTGCACGCGCGGCGTGGGCTGCTCCAGCCGCTGGCGCGCGCGCGCCAGGGCGTCCGCCGGCAGGGCGATGCGGCCCAGCAGCGCCTCCAGGGCCAGGCGCGCGTCGCCCAGCTGGCCGCTGACCCAGATGTCGTCGCCCGCGCGCGCGCCGCTGCGCAGCAGGGCCTGGCCCGCGGGCACCTCGCCGAACACGGTGATGCAGATGTTGAGCGGGCCCTGCGTGGTGTCGCCGCCGACCAGCTCGCACTGGTGCGCGTCGGCCAGCGCCAGCAGGCCGCCGGCAAAGGCCTGCAGCCAGGGCGCATCAATGCGCGGCAGCGCCAGCGCCAGCGTGAAGGCCAGCGGCCGCGCGCCGCAGGCCGCCAGGTCGGACAGGTTCACCGCCAGCGCCTTGTGGCCCAGGTGCGCCGGGTCCACGTCGGCGAAGAAATGCCGGCCCTCGACCAGCATGTCGCTGGACACGGCCAGCTGCATGCCCGGCGCGGGCGCGAGCAGCGCGCAGTCGTCGCCCACGCCCAGCGCAGCACGGCGCACGGGGCGCGTGAAGTAGCGCGCGATCAAGTCAAATTCACCCATGGGGCGGGGCCGCGTGGTGGGCTTCAGAGGGCCTGCCCGCGAAAGCGCTGCGCGGCCTGGCGGCTGACCTCGGCCAGCAGCTGCTCTTCGCGCTGGCGCTCGCGCAGCCAGCGGGCGTCGTTCTGGCCCAGGGCGGTCTCGCCGCGCAGGATGTGCAGCGCGCCCGAGGCGCCGTGGCTGCCCGCGTGGCGGGCGATGTGGTCCAGGGTCTGCAGGATGTGGTCGCGCAGCGGCATGTGGTCGCCCGTGGCCGGGTCCACATAGACCGCGTCCATGCCGAAGCGGCAGGCCTGGAAGCGGTTGTAGGTGTAGACGAGGTAGTCGTCCTCCTGCGGCATGAAGGGCTGCTCGGCCAGAAACCAGGCGCCCAGCGACTGCACGAAGCCGGCGAGCGCGGCGGCGCGCTCGATGGTCAGCGGCGTGTCGAACACGCGGATCTCGATGGTGCCGAACTCGGGCTTGGGGCGGATGTCCCAGTAGAAGTCCTTCATGCTCTTGACGACGCCGGTGCGCGTCATCTTGTCGAAGTACTTGCCGAAGTCGTCCCAGGTCAGCACGCAGGGCGCGCGGCCCGATAGCGGGAAGGCGAACACCGAGTTGAGCCGCGCCGAGTCGAAGGCCGTGTCCTGGCCCTGCACGTAGGGGCTGGAGGCCGACAGCGCGATGAAGTGCGGGATGTAGCGGCTCATGCGGTGCAGCATGAGCAGGGCCGCATCGGCGTCGGGGCAGCCGATGTGCACGTGCTGGCCGAAGATGGTGAACTGCTTGGACAGGTAGCCGTAGAGCTGCGACAGCTCCTGGAAGCGCGGCTTGTCGTAGATGCGGCGTTCGTGCCACTGCTGGAAGGGGTGCGTGCCGCCGCCGACCACGGCGATGTTGAGCTTGTCGGCGCTCTTGACCAGCGCGTCGCGGATCTGGCTGAGCTGGCCCAGCACCTCGCTGCTGCTGTGGCAGATGCCGGTGGAGACCTCAATCATGCTGTTGGTCATCTCGGGCACCACGCTGCCGGGCAGCGGTACCTTCTTCATGAGGCGCAGCATGTCCTCGGCATAGGGGGCCAGGTCGTAGTCGTGGGTGCTCACGAGCTGCAGTTCCAGCTCCACGCCCAGGGTCAGCGGTTCGGAATGGTGGAAGGCTTCAAGACTCACGGCTGCTCTCTCCGGTGTTGTTGCCACGGCTGCTCAAGGGGGCCCAGGGCTTGGAGCTTTCGCCGGCGCGGTAGATGGCCACGGTGGCGATCACCGCGCCCAGCACCTCCATCACCAGGATGGCCGGCAGGGCGATGCGCGCGATCATGTGCCCCGTGGAGGCCGACGCCACCACGAACTGCGATGCGACCAGCAACGCGATGGACGACATGGGCGTCATGGCGCAGCTCACCCACAGCGCCTGGCGCCAGCTTGCGCCACTGCCCACGTTGCCCACGCCCACGCCCACGGCCTTGGCCAGCAGGCGCACGATGATCAGCGCCACCACGGCGCCGGCCACGGGGCCGCTCCAGTCGGCCTGGGCCGCCACGGTGGACACCAGCACGAACATCAGCATGGTCAGCAGCGAGGACGCCGTGCCCATCTGGCGCGGCCAGGCCCAGGGGCGTGGATGGAGCTGCTTGAGCAGCATGCCGCCCAGCAGCGCGGCCAGCGGCGCCGAGCCGCCCATGTGGGCGGCGACGGCGGTGCTGGCGGCGATCAGCGCCAGCAGCAAGATGGTGGTGTTCTCGCTCGTCGGGCTCATGACGCGCAGCGCCATGCGCATCGCCAGCGACAGCAGCGCGCCCACCGCGACGGACACACCCAGCACCACCAGCACCGGGTACACCGTGCCGCTCAGGCTCGACGGGGGACGGTTGATGAGCTCGGCCTGGGCGCTGCCCAGCGCCAGCGCGTACAGCGACGACAGCGTGGCCAGCACGGTGGCGCGGTCGGTCACGGGACCGGCCGCGCGCGTGTCGGTCACCACGCGCGTGAGCACGGCCGGCGACGCGGCCATGGCCACCATGGCCAGCGGGCCGGCGGCGCGCTCGGGCACGTCGAACCACAGCATGGTCCAGTACACCGCGAAATAGGTGAGTGCGGATTCGGCGATGCTCTGCACCAGCACCATGGGGTTGTGGCGGAACCAGCGCAGCGGAATGCGCCCGCCGGCCTCGAACAGCACCACGGCCACGCCCAGCTCCACCAGGAACAGCGCGATGCCCTGCAGCGGCCAGACCGCGCCGCTGAATCCCAGCAGGCCGACGATGGTGCCCACCAGCGTGTAGCCCACCACCTTGGGCAGGCCGCTGTAGCGTTGCATCAAATAGCCGGCAACGGCGGCCACCGCCAGCAGCAGCGACCATTGCACGGTAGGCAGTCCCGCCGATGGGCGCAGCCACTGCGCCCAAAAGCTCATCAGCTCATTCATTGTCGAGTGTCCTCTGTCTCGCGCGGGCCGGGCCCGCTGGATGGTGGAGCGCGGCGGGAGCCGGTGCGCCCGCCGCCTGTCCCTCAGGAGGGTTTGTCAACCAAATGTATCTGTTGGCGTGTCGCTGTCCCTGTAGGACGGTGCGCAGCCCGGGGTGGCTGCACCTTATCAGACGGTGCGGCGGGGGGGCAGGAAAAAGCCCAGCGGAGCGCGGCGCCAGCGCGCCAGCAATGCGCGGTAGATGCGCGAGCGGTCCACCTTGCCCACATTGTGCGCGCGCAGGGCCAGGCGGAAGGCGAGGTAGAAGCTGACGATGACGTTGAGCGCGCCGTTGAACGGAATCATGGCCGCGGCCCACCAGAAGGCGGGCTGGTGCAGCACGTCCCAGCCCAGCGTGGCGGACGCGACGCCCATCTGCCCCGTGGACAGCGTGACGTGGCGCACTTCCAGCCCCAGGCCGAAGAAGGCCGCGAAGGCGGGCGTGAGCCCCAGCATGAAGCCCAGCGAGATGTTGGCGGCAAACCCGGAGATGTTGCCGCGCAGGAAGTGCGCCCAGCGCGCGGCGCGTTGCCGGCCCAGGAAGCCGGTGATGCGCGGGTTGTACTGGATGGCGGAGTCCAGCCGGTGCAGCACGAACCAGTTTTCCACCCAGCCCGCGAGGATGCTCGACGCGAACAGCAGCACGCCGGTGAAGGCGGCAAACAGCAGCGAGGGGCCCAGCAGGTGCAGGGAGTCCAGCACATGCTCGGCCTGCTCCACGCTGATGGCCGGCCGGTCGAGCGCCTGGGCGATGAGCAGCGCCAGACCCAGCGCCGCGGGAAACACCAGCAGCACGTTGCCCAGCACCGCCGCGACCTGCGAGCGCACGAGGTGCGAGACCTCGTCCACGAAGGACTCCACGGCCTCGGTTTCGTCCAGGTTCTTGAGCTTGGCCGCCATGGCCGGTGCGGTCATGGCGGGCTGTTTGGTGGCCACGGTGAAGTGCAGCAGCTGGATCAGCACGAAGCTGAGGGCGTAGTTCACGCCCGCCATGAAGCCGCCCCAGAACGCGGACAGCGCCAGCGCGTAGAGCCCGAATTTGACCAGCGTGGTGAAGGCCATGACGAAGCCGCCGCCGGCGGCCTTGCGCACCATGGTCAGGTATTCGCCGCCCGTGCGGGTGATGTAGTGCTCGCCCGTCTCGGCGCTGCGCTCCGCCACTTTGGCCGCGAGCAGCGAGGAGTTGGAGGCGACGAGCGCGCGCAGGCTGCGCCGCTCGCGCCCCACGGTCACCAGGCGGCCCATGAGCCGGGTGGCGGTCACGGCCGGACGCGGAGAGAGCAGGCATTCCAGCAGCTCGCGCACGCGCAGGATGCGCTCGCGCAGCTGGCGCAGGCGAAACACCAGGCCCACCGAGATGCCGTTGTCCTCAAGGTGGGCGTAGATGGTGTTGGTTGCGCTGCGACAGGCATCCAGGCGCTCGCGCAGGCGCTGCACGGCCTCCTGGCGCCGGTCGTCGGTGCGCAGCGGGTGCAGCACCTCCACGCGCAGGCTCTCCACGTCGCGGATCAGCGCGTGGAAGGGCTGGGCCTCGCGGGCCGCCTCGCTCATGCGCAGGCGCAGTTCGGGCGCGAAGCCGGTCGAGAGGATCTGGCCGGCGCAGTAGGTCATGGCGTCCAGCAGCGCGTGCTGCCAGTGGCTGCCGCAGCCCTGCTCCGGCGCGGGCACCAGCACCGCCAGCAGGCGGTTCAGCAGGGGCTCGTCCAGCGCGGCCAGCCAGCGCGCGTCGAACTCGTCCGGCAGGGCCAGCATGAACAGTTCGGAGGCGTCCAGCGTGTCGGGGCTGGCGGGCAGGAGCTTGTAGCGCAGGCGCTCGGCCAGCTCGCTGGCCATGGAGGTGCGCTGCGCAAAGCCGAAGTCGGCCAGCAGCGTGGTGATGTCCAGCTGCTGTGTGAGCGTGGCCCACCAGGCCTGCAGCCGTGCGCGGGCCTCGGGGGAGCGTTCGGCGGCCTCCACCAGTAGGGCCACGCGGCCCGTGGCGCCTTCCACCGCCTGGCCGTCGCCGCGCACCCAGTCCAGCAGGGCAATGAGTTGCAGGTGCCGTTGCGCCAGGGGCGCGGCCGGGTCAATGGCGGCCAGCAGCTGCGCCAGGTCGGGTCCGTTGCGGCTCAATGCAGCACCCTCCCGCTGAGCGGCTGCCCGGGGGCGCTGGACGAAGTGGCCTCCAGCACGAAGAGTTCGATGGGGCTGTTGAACTGCTCGCCGTCTTCTGCCACGCACAGGTAGCTGCCGTGCATGCTGCCGCTGGCCGTGCGCAGGCGGCAGCCGCTGGTGTACTGGAAGGCCTCGCCGGGCCGCAGCAGCGGCTGCTGGCCCACCACGCCCAGGCCCTTGACCTCTTCCATGTGGCCGCCGGCGTCGCAGATGATCCAGTGGCGTGCGATGAGCTGGGCGCTGATGTCGCCGACGTTCGTGATGGTGATGGTGTAGGCAAAGCCATACACGCCATCCTCGGGGGCGGATTGGTCGGGCAGGTACTGGGGCTGCACCTCGACCTGGAACTGGTACTTCGGCATCTTGCAATGTTAGCGTTGCCCCAAGCTGCTGCGACAATCGCGGGCATGAGCCGCACCTACCGTATCGCCCCCTCCATCCTGTCCGCAGACTTCGCCCGCCTGGGCGAGGAAGTGCACAACGTGATCGCCGCCGGCGCCGACTGGATCCACTTCGACGTCATGGACAACCACTATGTGCCCAACCTCACGTTCGGCCCCATGGTGTGCCAGGCCTTGAAGCCCCATGCCGTGACGCCGGACGGCCAGCCCGTGCCCATCGACGTGCACCTGATGGTCCAGCCCGTCGACGAGCTGGCCACCGCGTTCGCCAAGGCGGGCGCCGATCTCATCAGCTTCCACCCCGATGCCTCGACCCATGTGCACCGCAGCATCCAGAACATCAAGGCCCAGGGCTGCAAGGCCGGGCTGACCTTCAATCCCGCCGCGCCGCTGGACGTGCTGGACTGGGTGATCGAGGACATCGACCTGATCCTATTGATGAGCGTGAACCCCGGCTTCGGCGGCCAGAGCTTCATCGACAGCACGCTGCGCAAGATCGAGGTGGCCCGCAAGCGCATCGAGGCCTCGGGCAAGGACATCCGCCTGGAGGTTGACGGCGGCATCAAGGCCGACAACATCCGCCGCGTGGCCGATGCCGGCGCCGACACCTTCGTGGCCGGCAGCGCCATCTTCGGCCAGCGTGACTACGCGGCCGTGATCGGCGCCATGCGCGCCGAGCTGGGCTGAGCGCCGGCTGCCCGGTCGCTTACCGGACCGGTGTGACGGCCTCGCGCAGCAGGCCGCCACCCTCCACCGAGCCCGAAACCGTGGCGCCGCTGCGCACGCGGGCCTCGCAGTCCGAGCGGTCCTCGTCGGTCTTGAACACCTCGCAGCGCGCCAGGGCGTTGCGCTCATAGGCGCCGGCATCGCCGCTGGTGAGCTGGCCGGTGCGCGCGGCCTGCGCGGCGGCGCCGGCCTCGCGCATGCAGGCCATGCGGCTTTCCTGCGCCACGCCGGCGCAGGCGGCGCGGTCCTCGTGGTACTGGCTGCGGGCGTCGGTGGCCGCCTGTGCGGTGGCGGCGCACAGCAGCAGCGCCGCGGTCAAAAGCATGGTGGGATGGCGTGCAACCATGTCGTATTACCTCCTGGATGGGGTGTGGGCTGGACGGTCCAGCGTAGGGCGCGGCCCCGGTCCCGTCTGTCCGCAGGCCGCGCCCCAGCCTGTCGGACAGGGCGGACAGCCCGCAGGTACACTGCGCGCGCCGCGTGCCCGCCGGGCACGCACCAAGCAAGAAAACAAGGATGACCGATGGTAATGCTGCAAGACTCCCTGGCCGCGCTGCTGGCGCGCGCGGATGCCGCGATCGTGGACCTGGACGGCACCATGGTCGATACGCTGGGGGACTTTGCCGAGGCCATCAACCGCATGCTGCGCGACCTGGAGCTGCCGGCCATCGCGCCCGCGCAGATCGAGCGCATGGTGGGCAAGGGCTCCGAGCACCTGCTGCGCTCAGTGCTGAAACATGTGCTGGCGCTTGATGGACAAGTGCTTGCAGCTATCGAAATGGAAGCGCGCGTGGAGGCGCTGTACCCGCGTGCCTGGGAGCGCTACCAGCACCATTACCTGGCCATCAACGGCCAGTACGCAGCCACCTATCCGGGCGTGGCCGAAGGCCTGGCGGCGCTGCGCGGCGCCGGCCTGCGCTTGGCCTGCCTGACCAACAAGCCCACGGACTTCGCCCTGCCGCTGCTGCGCGCCAAGGGGTTGGACGGCTTTTTCGAGCATGTCTTCGGCGGCGACGCCTTCGCGCGCAAGAAGCCCGACCCGCTGCCGCTGCAGAAGACCTGCGAGGCGCTGGGCACGGCGCCCGCGCGCACGTTGATGATCGGCGATTCGAGCAACGACGCCCAGGCCGCGCGGGCCGCGGGTTGCCCCGTGGTGCTGGTGACCTATGGCTACAACCACGGCCAGCCCGCGCGCTCGGTGGATGCCGATGCCTATGTGGACGCGCTGACCGAACTCCTGCCGGCCTGAGGCTGCCGCCCCGGCGGGACGGCCGGGGTCAGAAGCTTTCCCAGTCGTCGCCGTCGTGCGCCGCGCCGTTGCCGTTCAAGCCGGCGCGCGTGCTCTTGTGCGCGGGTGCGGCCAGCACCGCGGCGCTGGAGCCGGCGGGCTTGCGGGCGGCGGCCGGTGGTTGTGCCGATTTTGCGGCCGGTTTTGCGGCCGCGGCGGCCTTGGGGGGCGCGGTGGCTGCGGTGCGCTGCACCGGTGCGGCCGCGCTGTGCTGTGCCAGGCGGAACACGGCCACGGCATGCACAAGCTGCGCGGCCTGCGCCTTGAGGCTGTCCGCCGCGGCGGCGCTTTCCTCGACCAGCGCGGCGTTTTGCTGCGTGGCCTGGTCCATCTGCGTGATGGCTTCGCCGACCTGGCCCACGCCCGCGCTCTGCTGGCTGCTGGCGGCGCTGATCTCGCCCATGATGTTCGTCACGCGGCGGATGGAGTTCACCACCTCGGTCATGGTGGTGCCGGCCTTGTCCACCAGTTGCGTGCCCTGTTCCACGCGCTCCACGCTGGCGGTGATCAGGTCCTTGATTTCCTTGGCGGCGGCGGCCGAGCGCTGCGCCAGGTTGCGCACCTCGCCGGCCACCACGGCAAAGCCGCGGCCCTGCTCGCCGGCGCGCGCGGCCTCCACGGCCGCATTGAGCGCCAGGATGTTGGTCTGGAAAGCGATGCCGTCGATCACGCCGATGATGTCGGCGATCTTGTGGCTGGACGCATTGATGCCTCGCATCGTGCCCACCACCTCGGCCACCACGCTGCCGCCCTGGGCGGCGACGGTGCTGGCGTTCATGGCGAGCTGGTTGGCCTGGCGGGCGTTGTCGGCGTTCTGGCGCACCGTGGCGCCGAGCTGTTCCATGGAGGCGGCGGTCTCCTCCAGCGCGCTGGCCTGCTGCTCGGTGCGCGCGGACAGGTCGTTGTTGCCCTGCGAGATCTGGGCGCTGGCCGTGGCCACGCTTTCGGCATTGGTGCGCACGTCGGCGACCACGCGGGCCAGGTTGTCCTGCATGTGGCGCAGCGCGTCCAGCAGGGCCGCCGCCTCGTCGCGGCCGCGGCTCTCGATGGGCTGGGTCAGGTCGCCCTCGGCGATCTGGCCGGCCCGGCGCACGGCCAGCTGCAGCGGCGCGGTGACGGAGCGGGTCAGCAAGAAGGCCGAGCCGATGCCGACCAGCAGCGCCACCACCGTGGCGCCCAGCAGGATCGTGCGGCCCAGGGCTGCATCGGCGTCGGCCTCCTGGCGGGCGCGCTCATACAGCGTCTGCTGGCGCTGCTCCAGCGCCTGGATGGACTGGACATAGGCATCGGCCAGGGGCTTGAGCTGGCTGTTGAGTTGGGCCGTCACGTCCTCGCCCGCTGCCTTGCGCTTGAGGAGTTCGGCGCGCGGCGCCCGGTAGGCCTCGCGGGCCTTGTCGATGTCGGCCAGCAGCCCGCGGCCCACGTCGGTGCGCACCAGGCTTTCCACCACCTTGCGGGCGTCATCGACCACGCGCGAGGTCTGGGCCATTTCGGTCTGCCAGCTGGCCAGGTGGTCGGTGTTCGCGTCCAGGATGGCGGCGCGTGTCCGCACCCAGTTCTGGTCAATGCCCTGGCGCCATTGCACCGTGGCACGCAGCCGCTCGTTGTCGGTGCTCGTGAGCTGCTCGGTGGCGTCCGCCAGCTCCTGCAACCGCCAAATGCCCACGCCGGCGATGACCACCGTGATGAGCAAGACCAGACCGAAGGACAAGGCCAGGCGCGTGCCCACCTTGATGTTGCTGAGACTCATGCGTGCCCCTTGCTGTGCGGATTGCAAGAAAGTGTATCTCCAGCGCGGCCGTGCGGAATACGGCGCGATGCGGCGGTGAGCGAGGGATATGGCGGCCTGTTCCCGGCATTCAGAGGCGCGCGGCGCTCACTCCTTGCCGAGCAGCGCGTCCTTGAGCTTCCAGTCCGCCGGCTGTTGGCCCAGCCAGATGCCCAGCAGGGCGTTGAAGAACTCGGGCTCCTTGAAGGGCTCGCCCTGCGGCACGCCCTTCACGGAGACCTGCGTGCCCGTGCCGGGGAGCCAGTCCACGGTGAAGACCTCGCCGGTCAGCAGCTTCTTGTGGTCCGAAAAGATCTGGCTCATGCGCAGCACGCCGGGGATCAGCTTGGAGAAGGCGGCCTTGTCCATGTTGTCCTCCATGCCGCGCGAGAACAGCCGGCCAAGCTCGGCCGAGTCGATGTCGCGCAGCATGGTCACGCTGATGCGCTTGGGGCCGCGCAGGGCGTAGACCTCGGCCGTGGTCGCGGCCTTCTTTTCCAGGTACAGGCCGGCGGCGTACACCTTGAAGACGGCCTTGTAGCGCAGGCCCGCGCCGTTGAGCAGCAGGCGGCTGCCCTGCAGCTCCAGGGTGGGGTCGAACTTCACGCCGCCCAGCTGGGTCGGCTCCGTGGCCGCCACGGAGGGCAGGGCCGCGAAGCAGGGCAGGGCCAGGGCAGCCCACTGCAGGGCGCGACGACGGGCGATGGACATGCGCAACTCCTTAAGAACGAACGATCGTGCGTTTCAAAATGTTCCGGCATGCCGTACGGCGGGGCAATAGGGTTTTCGCGTGCCGGTTGTCGCCCTTGCGCGGCGGCGGCCGCAGCCCGTCCGGCAGCGGCGGGCCGGGCGCTTTGCTACACTTTGCGCCCATGTTCATTCATCGCACGTTCATTACAGGTTGCAGTGACCGGGGAGCCTGGCCCTGGCGCAAGCCTGCGTCGTTGAACTCCTGATGGCACCTGGGGCACATCCCAGCGTGCGCCCGTGGCCCCGTTCTGCGCTCTGCGTGGGGCCGACAAACCGAATGAACCCGCGGCGCCAGCGCACACGCGCATTGCACGCCGCACGAGCTGGGAACTCTCCTCGTGATCACTGAACTGGAATTCAAAAGCCTGGCCCTGGAAGGCTACAACCGCATCCCGCTGATCGCGGAAGCCTTCGCGGACCTGGAAACCCCCCTGTCCCTCTACCTCAAGCTGGCCCACGGCAAGGGCGACGGCAAGCACAGCTTCTTGCTGGAGTCGGTCGTCGGCGGCGAGCGCTTCGGGCGCTACAGCTTCATCGGCCTGCCGGCGCGCACGCTGCTGCGCGCCAGCGGCTTCGGCGACGCGGCCAGGACCGAGGTGGTGACCGACGGCCAGGTGGTGGAGACCGCCGCCGGCAATCCGCTGGACTTCATCGCCGACTACCAAAAGCGCTTCAAGGTGGCGCTGCGCCCGGGGCTGCCGCGCTTTTGCGGCGGCCTGGCGGGCTACTTCGGCTACGACGCGGTGCGCTACATCGAAAAGAAGCTGGAGCACAGCTGCCCGCCCGACACGCTGGGCTGCCCCGACATCCTGCTGCTGCAGTGCGAGGAGCTGGCCGTCATCGACAACCTCTCGGGCAAGCTGTACCTCATCGTCTACGCCAACCCGGGCGAACCCGAGGCGTATTCCCGGGGCAAGAAGCGCCTGCGCGAGCTCAAGGAGCAGCTCAAGTACTCGGTGAGCGCGCCCGTGGTGCGCGCCAGCGAGCAGCATCCCGCGCAGCGCAGCTTCGCCAAGGCCGACTACCTGGCGGCCGTGGAGCAGGCCAAGGAGCTCATCGCCGCCGGCGACTTCATGCAGGTGCAGGTGGGCCAGCGCATCCACAAGCGCTACACCGAGTCGCCGCTGTCGCTGTACCGCGCGCTGCGTTCGCTGAACCCGTCGCCCTACATGTACTACTACCACTTCGGCGACTTCCATGTGGTGGGCGCCAGCCCCGAGATCCTGGTGCGCCAGGAGAGCACGCCCGAGGGCCAGAAGATCACCATCCGCCCGCTGGCCGGCACGCGCCCGCGCGGCGCCACGCCCGAGGCCGACAAGGCCACCGAACACGAGCTGGTCAACGACCCGAAGGAGCGCGCCGAGCATGTGATGCTGATCGACCTGGCGCGCAACGACATCGGCCGCATCGCCAAGACCGGCTCGGTGAAGGTGACCGAGGCCTTCGCCATCGAGCGCTACAGCCACGTGATGCACATCGTGAGCAACGTGGAAGGCCTGCTGAACGACGGCATGACCAGCATGGACGTGCTCAAGGCCGCCTTCCCGGCCGGCACGCTCACGGGCGCGCCCAAGGTGCATGCGATGGAGCTGATCGACCGGCTGGAGCCCACCAAGCGCGGCCTGTACGGCGGCGCCTGCGGCTACCTGAGCTACGCGGGCGACATGGACGTGGCGATCGCCATCCGCACCGGCATCGTGAAGGACGGCATGCTGTACGTGCAGGCCGCGGCCGGCGTGGTGGCCGATTCGGTGCCCGAGCTGGAATGGAAGGAAACCGAGCACAAGGCGCGCGCGCTGCTGCGCGCCGCCGAGCTGGTGGAAGAAGGACTCGAATGATGACCCGAGCAATCGACAAGACACAGCACTGCGCCAGCATGGCCGAGGTGCGGGCGCACATCGACGCGCTGGACGACATCCTGGTGCCGCTGCTGGTGGAGCGCGGCGGCTACATGACGCAGGCGGCCCGCAACAAGCCGCTGCAATCGCAGGTGCGCGACGAGGCCCGCATCGAATACATCGTCGAGCGCGTGCGCGCCCGCGCCGCGGCCGAGGGCGGCGAGCCCGACGTGATCGAGGCCATCTACCGCAGCATGATGGAGGCGTACATCGCCTACGAACACCGCGAGTTCGACCGCCTGGTCGCCGCCGGCCAGAAACCGCAGGAGTCCACGCCATGACCAAGCTCTTGATGGTCGACAACTACGACAGCTTCACCTACAACATCGTCCAGTACTTCGGCGAACTCGGCGCCGAGGTCGAGGTGTTCCGCAACGACGAGATCACGCTCGAAGGCATTGCCGCCCGCGCGCCCGACCGGCTGGTGATCTCGCCCGGGCCCTGCTCGCCGACCGAGGCCGGCATCTCGGTGCCGGCCATACGGCACTTTGCCGGCAAGCTGCCGATCCTGGGCGTGTGCCTGGGGCACCAGAGCATCGGCGCGGCCTTCGGCGGCACCATCGTGCGCGCCCAGGAGCTGATGCACGGCAAGACCAGCGTCATCACCACCACGCAGCAGGGCGTGTTCGCGGGCCTGCCCCGGCAGTTCACGGTGAACCGCTACCACTCGCTGGCCATCGAGCGCGCGAGCTGCCCCGAGGTGCTGGAAATCACGGCCTGGACCGAGGACGGCGAGATCATGGGCGTGCGCCACAAGGAGCTGGCCATCGAGGGCGTGCAGTTCCACCCCGAGAGCATCCTGACCGAACACGGCCACGCGATGCTGAAGAACTTCCTGGAGCAGTCCCGCTGAGGCGGCTGCAAATTGTGTAGCGCCTTGCGCTTGTCAGTGGGGCGTTTCAGGGTCTTTTGATGCTGAATTTCCCTTGTGGCAAGCGCGAATAGCTCTCCGATTGATAGCGAAACGGACACCATGAGCACCCCGAGCAAGATCACCCCCCAGGAAGCGCTGCAACGCACCATCGAGCACCGCGAAATCTTCCATGACGAGATGCTGCACCTGATGCGCATGATCATGCGCGGCGAGCTTTCGCCCGTGATGACGGCGGCCATCGTCACCGGCCTGCGCGTGAAGAAGGAAACCATTGGCGAGATCTCCGCCGCCGCCGAGGTGATGCGCGAGTTCTCGAACAAGGTGAACGTGCACGACCGCACGCACCTGGTGGACATCGTCGGCACCGGCGGCGACGGCGCCAACACCTTCAACATCTCCACCTGCGCCACCTTCGTGATCGCCGCGGCCGGCGGCAAGGTCAGCAAGCACGGCGGGCGCAGCGTCAGCAGCAAGAGCGGCAGCGCCGACGCCATGGAGGCGCTGGGCGTGAACATCAACCTCGCGCCCGAGCAAATCGCCGACTGCATCCGCGACGTGGGCATCGGCTTCATGTTCGCGCCCAACCACCACCCGGCCATGAAGAACGTGGCCCCGGTGCGCAAGGAACTGGGCGTGCGCACCCTCTTCAACATCCTGGGCCCCCTCACAAACCCGGCCGGCGCGCCCAACATCCTGATGGGCGTGTTCCACGAGGACCTGGTCGGCATCCAGGTGCGCGCGCTGCAGCGCCTGGGCGCCGAGCATGCGCTGGTGGTCTATGGCCGCGATGGCCTGGACGAGATCAGCCTGGGCGCCGGTACCCTGGTGGGCGAACTCAAGGACGGCGTGGTGCGCGAATACGAGGTCCACCCCGAGGACTTCGGCCTGCGCATGGCCGGCACGCGCGCGCTGAAGGTAGAGAATCCCGAAGAATCCAAAGCCATGCTGCTGGGCGTGCTGCAGGGCGACGAGGGCCCGGCGCGCGATATCGTCTGCCTGAACGCCGGCGCCGCGCTGTACGCGGCCAACGTGGCCGATTCGCTGGAGGACGGCCTGCGGCGCGCGCAGCAGGCCCTGGCCAGCGGCGCGGCCCTGGCCAAGCTGCAGCAGCTGGTGGCCTACACGCAGCGGCTCACGGCCTGAGCCGCCGCGCCATGAGCCTGCTCGACGCCCCCATCTGGAATGACCCCGGCACGTGGATCGTGCTGGGCGTGTCGCTGCTGTTCATCGTCGTGGGCATCGTGATGCACCGCATCATCATGAAGGTGGTGCGCACGCCGCCGCCCGATGCCCCGCCGGTGGACCGGCCCTCGCAACATTGACCCCCGACCCCGCCCAAGGAACCCTGCCGTGTCCGACATCCTGAAAAAAATCTGCGACGTGAAGGTCGAGGAAGTGGCCGCCGCGCAAAAGCGCATGCCCTTCGCCGACATGCGCCGCGACGCCGAAAGCCGCGTGCTCACGCGCGACTTCGTGGGCGCGCTGCGCGCCAAGATCGCGGCCGGCCAGGCTGGCGTGATCGCCGAGATCAAGAAGGCCAGCCCGAGCAAGGGCGTGATCCGCGAGAACTTCATCCCCGCCGACATCGCGCAAAGCTACGCCGAGGGCGACGGCAAGGTCAGTGCCGCCTGTCTGTCGGTGCTGACCGACCGCCAGTTCTTCCAGGGCCAGCCCGACTACCTGAAGCAGGCGCGCGCCAGCTGCCCGCTGCCCGTGCTGCGCAAGGACTTCATGGTCGACCCCTACCAGATCTACGAGTCGCGCTCGATGGGCGCGGACTGCGTGCTCCTGATCGCCGCCTGCCTGGATGACGGCCTGATGGCCGAGATGGAGCAGATCGCCCGCAGCCTGGACATGGCCGTGCTGGTGGAGGTGCACGACGGCGCCGAGCTGGAGCGCGCCCTGCGGCTCAAGACGTCGCTCGTGGGCATCAACAACCGCAACCTGCGCACCTTCGAGGTCAGCCTGCAGACCACGCTGGCGCTGAAGAAGGAGGTGCCGGCCGACCGCCTGCTGGTGACCGAATCCGGCATCCTCGGCCCGCAGGACGTGCAGACCATGCGCGACGCGGGCGTGAACGCCTTCCTGGTGGGCGAGGCCTTCATGCGCGCCAAGGACCCGGGCCGGGCGCTGGCCCAGCTGTTTGCCTGAAGCGACAGGCGCCTGCCGCAAGACAGATTTGCGGAAGATTGTTTACACTTGTTACACGGTGGGCCGATAGCGGTTTTCTATGACCGCGGTGCGGCAGGGAAAGGAGCTCCGCCGGGCGCAGTTTGGCGATAGAGGGGCTTTGGTGGGAAGTTTGCATCCGCCCGTGGAACGGTTTCGCAGGGAGTGGTGGTGGCTGGCGGCCTTCGGGATCACCGTCGGCGTGCTGCTGGCTGCGTTGCTCGGGGTGGAGCATGCCGCCATCGACAGGTCCGAGCGCCAGCGGTTGGCGCTCCAGGTGCGCACCATCCACGACAACCTGGGCCGCCAGCTCACCGTGGTGAACCGCGCGCTCGCCAGCCTGGGCGAGGACCAGCCGCAGTCATGCTCCAGGGGCGAGGGCCTGGAGCGGCTCAACGAGCGCCTGCGTGCCTTCAGCGAGGCCATGATCGGCGTGCGCACGCTGACCGTGCTCGACGCCCAGGGCACGGTGATCGCCTCCAGCCGCCACGCGCTCCTGGGGGACAACTTCGGCCACCGCGACTATTTCCTGGCCGCCCGCAGCGCAGCGTCGGCCGACACCCTGGTCGTGAGCCCGCCGTTCAGCACGGCGCTGGGCGTGTGGGCCCTGGTGCTGGCGCGCCGCGTGCCGGGGCCGGACGGCGGCTTCGGCGGCGTGGTGGTGGCCACGCTGGACCCGCAGGAGTTCCGCACCCTGCTCGAATCGGTGCGCTACGCCCCCGACATGCTGACCGCGCTGGCCCATGGCGGCGGGCTGCGCTTTCTCATGGTGCCCGAGAGCGAGGGGCCTGCGGGCAAGAACATGGCGCAGCCGGGCACGCTGTTCACGCGGCACCGCGACAGCGGGCAGCAGGCCAGCGTGCTGCTGGGGCCGATCGAGCCGGGCGGCGGGGCGCTGCGCCTGATGGCCATACAGACCATCCAGCCGGAGCAGCTGCACATGGACAAGCCCCTGGTGGCCGCCGCGGGGCGGGACTGGCACAGCGTCTTCGCGGGCTGGCGCACCCTGGCGTGGACGGCGGGCGCGGGGTATGCGCTGCTGGTGCTGGTCGCGGTGTCCCTGCTGCATGTGTCGCAGCGGCGCAGGCGCCAGACCTGGCAGCGCGAGGCCGAACTGGCCGAGCAGTCCGCCGAGCTGCAGGCGCGCTGGCGCGCGGTGCTGGAGGCCACGCGCCAGGGCGTGTGGGACTGGGACGTGGCCAGCGGCAAGGTGTACTTTTCCCCTGTCTGGAAGTCCATGCTGGGCTATGCCGAGGACGAGATCGGCGATGGCCTGGACGAATGGGAGGGCCGGCTGCACCCCGACGACCGCGAGCGCGTGCAGGCCGACCTGCGGCGCCACTTCGATGGCGAGACGCCGTCCTACGAGAACGTGCACCGCGTGCGCTGCAAGGACGGCAGCTACAAGTGGATCCAGGACCGCGGCCAGACCCTGGAGCGCGATGCCAACGGGCGCCCGCTGCGCCTGATCGGCACCCACACGGACGTCACCGCGCAGCGCCAGCACCAGGAAACGCTCGACCGCCTGACCGAGAACGTCCCCGGCATGCTGTACCAGTACCAGCTGGACGGCGACGGCAGCAGCCGCTTCCCCTACGCCAGCCATGGCGCACGGGATGTCTACGGCTTCGCGCCCGAGGAGCTGCGGCAGGACGCCGCGCGGGTGTTCGGGCGCATCCATCCCGACGACCTGGAGCGGGTGAGCGAGAGCATCCAGCAGTCCGCGGTGGCGCTCGACCTGTGGCGCGCCGATTACCGCGTGATCCTGCCCGGCCGCGGCGAGCGCTGGCTCAGCGGCCAGGCCCGGCCCCGGCGGGACGCCTCGGGCGCGGTGCTCTGGCACGGCTACATCCACGATGTGACGCAGGCCAAGCAGCAGTCCCTGCAACTGCAGGAGACGGAGCGCCTGCTCCGGCACCTGATGCAGGAAATGCCCGTCGGCCTGTGCATGATCAATGCCACCGGCGCCATCTACTTTCGCAACCGGCGCTTCCAGGAGCTGTTCGGCTACCCGGAGGCCGACGTGACCACGCTGGAGCAGTGGTGGCTCAAGGCCTACCCCGAACCCGTCTACCGCGCCAAGGTGATGCAGGCCTGGAACGCGGCGCGGGCGCAGGCGGCGGGCAGCGGCGGATACCTGCCGGATCGGGAATACCGCGTCACCGCGCAAGACGGCACGCTGCGCACCATCGTCATCGGCGGCCTGTCGTTCGGCGACCATTTCATGGCCACCTTCGTGGACCGCACCGAGCAGCAGGCGCAAAGCGAGCTGCTGCGCAAGCTGGCCTATGTGGACGGCCTGACCGGCCTGGCCAACCGGCGCAAGTTCGACCAGGCGCTGCAGGCCGAGTGGCGGCGCTGCCGCCGCAGCGGCCGCCCGCTGGCGCTGGTGATGCTCGACATTGACCATTTCAAGCAGTTCAACGACCTGTATGGCCACCAGCAGGGCGACGAATGCCTGCGCACCGTGGCCGCCGTCCTGCGCAAGGGGTTTGGCCGCTCGCACGACCTCGTGGCCCGCTACGGCGGCGAGGAGTTCGTCTGCCTGATGCCCGAATGCGACCTGGACGGCGCCCGCGCCAAGGCCCAGGCCCTGTGCCGTGCGGTGCAGGAGAAGGGCATCGCGCACCAGGGCTCGCGCGTGGCCAGCGTGGTCACCGTCAGCGCCGGCGTGGCCTGCCAGGTGCCCGACGGCGACACCACGCCAGAGGCGCTACTGGCCCGCGCCGACGCCAACCTGTACCGCGCCAAGGGCGCCGGGCGCAACCGGGTGGACGACGGCATGGATTCGCTATTAAAATAATAGCTGTTTGCGCTTGATGGACGGGCGCTGGAGACTGAATTGATCATGAATTCCCCCTCGCCCGCTGTTTCTCCTGCTGCTGCCACCACCGCCACGCAGTTGCACAGCGCCCACCCGGCCGACTGGCCCGTGGCGCCGGGCTGGCAGCCGCTGGTGGACGGCTTCTTCGCCAGCGAGCGCGGCCAGGCGCTGCTGGCCTTTCTGCGCTCGCGCCTGGAGGCGGGCGCCGCCATCTTCCCGCCGCAGCCGCTGCGCGCGCTGCAGCTCACGCCGCCCGAGGACACGCGGGTGGTCATCCTGGGGCAGGACCCGTACCACGGCCGCGGCCAGGCCGAGGGGCTGGCGTTTTCTGTGGCGCCCGGCGTGCGCCTGCCGCCGTCGCTGCAGAACATCTTCAAGGAAATGCAGCGCGACCTGGGCGTGCCGTTCCCGCCCTTTCCCGATCCCGGCGGCAGCCTCGTGAAATGGGCCAAGGGTGGCGTGCTGCTGCTCAACACCTGCCTGACGGTGGAGGAGGGCCAGGCCGCCAGCCATTCCGGCAAGGGCTGGGAGCTGCTCACCGACGCCGTGATCCGCCATGTGGCCGAGGGCGATCGCCCCGTGGTCTTCATGCTCTGGGGCAGCCACGCCCAGTCCAAGCGCGCGCTCATCCCGCAGGACCGGGGGCACCTGGTGCTCACCTCCAACCACCCCTCGCCGCTGTCGGCGCTGCGTCCGCCGGTGCCGTTCATCGGCAACGGGCATTTCGGGCAGGCGCGGGCATTCCGCGAGCAGCACGGGTACTGACGGCCCGGCGCCGTCCCTGATTACCGCGACTCGCGCACCGTGAGCCAGGTGCTGGCCGCGCCGCTGAGCGCGATCAGCGCGATGCCCAGCAGCGACCAGCGGTCGGGCATGTGGCCGTACACCGCCCAGCCGGCCAGCATGGCGAAGGCGATCTGGCTGTAGAGAAAGGGCGCGATGGTGGCCGGCGTGGTGCGCGCATAGGCCCTGAGCAGCAGCAGATGGCCCAGCGCACTCGACAGCCCCATGACCACCAGGCCCAGCCACACCCAGGGGTCGCTGATGGCGGTCCACGCGAAGGGCGCCGCCAGGCTCATCAGGCCCGTGGCGATCCAGCTGGTATAGAACTGCGTGGTGGCGGGCTCTTCCTGCCCGGCCATCTTGCTGCTGAGGATCTGGTAGCCGGTGCCGCAGGCCAGCATGCACAGCGGCAGCACGAGGGCCCAGCTGGCGCTGCCGCCCGCGCCCGGGCGCAGGATGAGCAGCACGCTGGCCAGCCCCGTGGCCACCAGCAGCCAGCGCAGCGCGCTCACCGGCTGGCGCAGCCACAGCGCGGCCACCAGGGTCACGCACAGCGGCGTGGCCGCCACGATGGCGGTGAACTCGGGCAGCGGCATGGCGCGGATGCTGAAGATGCCGAACAGGCTGGTGGCGGCGAACAGCGCCGCGCGCAGCATCTGAAAGCGCGGATGGGCGGTGGGCGGCAGGCGCCAGCCCGCGCGCGGCAGCACGTAGGCCGAGGTGGCCAGCGACTGGAACACATAGCGCAGCCACAGCGCCAGCAGCAGCGGGGTGGTGGCGCTCACCAGCTTGGTGGCCGTGTCCAGCAGCGCAAAGGCCGCGCAGGCCCCCACGGTGAGGGCGATGCCGGCCAGGGCCGAGCGCTGGCGGCTCGCGGGGGCGGTCATCTCAGTGGTTCACCGCGCGTTGCATGAAGCCGGCGGCGCCCCCCCGCCCGCAGCGCGCAGCGCAGCGAGCGCGGGGGAAGGCCCACGGTGCCTCAGGGGGGTGTTTGCCCATCTTTTCGCTCCAGCAGCATGGAGTCGCCGTAGCTGAAGAAGCGGTAGCGCTGGTCCACGGCATGGCGGTACAGCTGCATGACATGCTCGTAGCCCGCGAAGGCGCTCACCAGCATCATCAGCGTGCTCTTGGGCAGGTGGAAGTTGGTGACCAGCATGTCCACCACCTGGAACTGGAAGCCCGGCGTGATGAAGATGCGGGTGTCGCCCGTGGTCTGGCCGCCGCGCGCCCAGGATTCCAGCGTGCGCACCGTGGTCGTGCCCACGGCCACCACGCGGCCGCCGCGCTGGCGGCAGCGCTCCAGCGCGGCCAGCGTGGCCAGCGGAATGTCGTACCACTCGCTGTGCATCTGGTGCTCGGCCAGGTTCTCGGTCTTCACGGGCTGGAAGGTGCCGGCGCCCACGTGCAGCGTGACGCTGGCGCGCTCCACGCCCTGCTGCGCCAGCTGGGCGAGCAGGGCGTCGTCGAAGTGCAGCGCCGCCGTGGGCGCGGCCACCGCGCCGGGGGCGCGCGCGAACACGGTCTGGTAGCGCTCGCTGTCCTCGGCCTCGTCGGGGTCGTGCGCGGCGTTTTGCTGGCGCTCGATGTAGGGCGGCAGCGGCAGGTGCCCGTGGCGCTCCATCAGCTCCCAGGGCGTCTCGCCCGCCGGGCCGCGCAGCGCGAAGCGAAACAGCGGGCCGTCGGCATCGGGCCAGCGCGCCAGCAGCGTGGCGTCGAAGCCGCCGCGGGCGGCGCCGCCGGCCATGTGGATGGTGGCGCCGGGCAGGGGCTTCTTGCTGACCTTCATGTGGGCCACGACCTCGTTGCCGGTGAGCACGCGCTCGATCAAGAGCTCCAGCTTGCCGCCGCTGGCCTTTTCGCCGAAGACGCGGGCCTTGACCACCTTGGTGTCGTTGAACACCAGCAGGTCGCCGGCCCGCAGCAGGCCGGGCAGCTCGCGGAAGATGCGGTCGGTGGGCGGGCTGGCGCGCCCGTCGAGCAGGCGCGAGCCGCTGCGTTCGGGGGCGGGGTGCTGGGCGATGAGTAGCTCGGGCAGCTCGAAGTCGAAGTCGCTGAGGGTGAAGGCGCGGGGGGCGGGCATGGGAAGCGGGAGGGCCGGACGGGCCCGTTCCAAGGACGGGCAAAACAAGCCGGCGATTCTCGCAAATTGCGCCGCTGCGTGCGTCCGCCAGGCGCCGTACCCCGCGCCGGCGTGATAGCCTTTCCGCCGCCCGTTTCCCAACTCCTTCCCGCTCTCGCCCCTGCATGTCCGCCACGCCACCGGCACCGCGCTCCGCCACTCCCAGTCCGGCCCAGAAGGCCCTGCACAAGCTGGGGCTCACGCGCGACATCGACCTGGCCCTGCACCTGCCGTTGCGCTACGAGGACGAGACACGCATCACGCCCCTGCGCAACGCGCGCGAGGGCGATACCGTGCAGATCGAGGTCACGGTGACGGCCAGCGAGATCCAGGCGCGCCCGCGCCGCCAGCTCGTGGTGACGGTGGAGGACGACACCGGCAGCTGCGAGCTGCGCTTCTTCAGCTTCTACCCCTCGCACCAGAAGACCATGGCCGTGGGCGCGCGGCTGCGCGTGCGCGGCGAGGTCAAGGGCGGCTTTTGGGGCCGGCAGATGCTGCACCCGGCCTTTCGCAAGGCCGAGGGCGCGCTGCCCGCGGCGCTCACGCCCGTCTATCCCACGGTGGCGCAGTTGCCCCAGGCCTACCTGCGCCGCGCCGTCGCCAGCGCGCTCACGCGCGTGGACCTGCCCGAGACCCTGCCGCCGGGGCTGGAGCCGCCGCTGGCCCCGGCGTCACGGTTTGATAGGCAAATAGGCCTGCAGCGCCCGTGGAATCTGCGCGAGGCGCTCCTGTTTTTGCACCACCCCGCGCCCGACGTGGCGCTGGCCACGCTGGAAGACCACAGCCACCCGGCCTGGCAGCGCCTGAAGGCCGAGGAGCTGCTGGCGCAGCAGCTGTCGCAGCTCACGGCCAAGCGCGAGCGCGACCGGCTGCGCGCCCCGCAGCTGCGCCCGCAGGCCGCCGCCGGCGCGCTGGCGCTGCACGAGCAGCTGCTGGCCGTGCTGCCCTTCAGCCTGACGGCCGCGCAGCGCCGTGTGGGCGAGGAGATCGCGCGCGACCTGGCGCGGGCCGTGCCCATGCACCGCCTGCTGCAGGGCGACGTGGGATCGGGCAAGACCGTGGTGGCCGCGCTGGCCGCCACCGTGTGCATGGACGCGGGCTGGCAGTGCGCGCTGATGGCGCCCACCGAAATCCTGGCCGAGCAGCATTTCGCCAAGCTCATCGGCTGGCTGGAGCCGCTGCTGGCCGCGCGCGGGCGGCGCGTGGCGTGGCTGGTGGGCGGGCAAAAGAAGAAGCAGCGCACCGAGATGCTGGCGGACATCGAAAGCGGCGAGGCGGCCCTGGTCGTGGGCACGCATGCGGTGATCCAGGAGCAGGTGCGCTTCAAGAACCTGGCGCTGGCCGTGATCGACGAGCAGCACCGCTTCGGCGTGGCCCAGCGGCTGGCGCTGCGCCAGAAGCTGCAGCACCTGGGGCTGGAGCCGCACATGCTGATGATGAGCGCCACGCCCATCCCGCGCACGCTGGCCATGAGCTACTACGCCGACCTGGACGTGTCCACCATCGACGAGCTGCCGCCGGGGCGCACGCCCATCGTCACCAAGCTCATCGCTGACAGCCGCAAGGACCAGGTGGTCGAGCGCATCGGCGCCCAGGTGGCCGCGGGCCGGCAGGTGTACTGGGTGTGCCCGCTGATCGAGGAGAGCGAGGCGCTGGACCTGTCCAACGCCACGGCCACGCACATGGAGCTGAGCGAGGCCCTGCCCGGCGTGACCGTGGGCCTGCTGCACTCGCGCATGCCGTCCGCCGAGAAGAAGGCGGTGATGGAGGAATTCAAGAGCGGTCGCATGGGCGTGCTGGTCTCCACCACCGTCATCGAGGTGGGGGTGGACGTGCCCAACGCCTCGCTGATGGTCATCGAGCATGCCGAGCGCTTCGGCCTGTCGCAGCTGCACCAGCTGCGCGGGCGCGTGGGGCGCGGCGCGGCGGCCTCGGCCTGCGTGCTGCTGTACTCCACGGGCGACAGCGGCCGCCTGGGCGAGACGGCGCGCGACCGCCTCAAGGCCATGGCCGAGACCACCGACGGCTTCGAGATCGCGCGACGCGACCTGGAGATCCGCGGCCCCGGCGAGTTCCTGGGCGCGCGCCAGTCGGGCGACGCGCTGCTGCGCTTCGCCGACCTGGCCACCGACACGGTGCTGCTGGAATGGGCGCGCGAGGCCGCGCCGCAGATGCTCGACCGCCACCCGGCGCTGGCCGAGCGGCATATCCAGCGCTGGCTTGGCGGAAAATCGGACTACCTGAAAGCATGAACCCGCACCGACGGGCCGCACGGTGCGGCGCGCCATTGCACAATGGCCGGCCCAGACGGCCGGACCCGCCATGACTCTTACCGAACTCAAATACATCGTCGCCGTTGCGCGTGAAAAACATTTTGGCCGTGCCGCCGAGGCCTGCTACGTCTCGCAGCCCACCCTGTCGGTGGCGGTGAAGAAGCTCGAGGACGAGCTGGAGGTCAAGCTCTTCGAGCGCAGCGCGGGCGATGTGTCGGTCACGCCGCTGGGCGAGGAGATCGTGCGCCAGGCGCAGAGCGTGCTGGAGCAGGCCTCGGCCATCAAGGAGATCGCCAAGCGCGGCAAGGACCCGCTGGCCGGCGCGCTCACGCTGGGCGTGATCTACACCGTGGGCCCCTACCTGCTGCCCGAGCTGGTGCGCCACGCCATCGCGCGCACGCCGCAGATGCCGCTGATGCTGCAGGAGAACTTCACCATCAAGCTGCTGGAGATGCTGCGCACCGGCGAGATCGACTGCGCCATCATGGCCGAGCCCTTTCCCGACACCGGCCTGGCGATCGCCCCGCTGTACGACGAGCCCTTCATGGCGGCCGTGCCGTCCAACCACCCGCTGGCCGAGCGCAAGTCGGTCTCGGCCTCGGAGCTCAAGAACGAGACCATGCTGCTGCTCGGCGCGGGCCACTGCTTTCGCGACCATGTGCTGGAGGTCTGCCCCGAGTTCGCGCGCTACGCGAGCAATGCCGAGGGCATACGCCGCACCTTCGAGGGCTCGTCGCTGGAGACCATCAAGCACATGGTGTCGGCCGGCATGGGCGTGACGCTGGTGCCGCGCCTGTCGGTGCCGCGCGATGCGCTGCACACGGGCGCGCGCCGGCGCAAGAGCGACGACACCCATATCCGCTACCTGCCGATCCAGGAGGACGACGGCAGCGCCCCGCCCATGCGCCGCGTGGTGCTGGCCTGGCGGCGCAGCTTCACGCGCTACGAGGCCATCGCCGCGCTGCGCAACGCGGTCTACGCCTGCGAGCTGCAGGGCGTCACGCGCCTGTCTTGACCCAGCACGGCGCTGCGGCGTGCCGCAGCGGGTACAGTCCCTGCAGTCATTTCGCACTCTGCCATCCACCCAGAAAGGACGCACCATGGCCAAGCCCAGCAGCAAATCCGCCAGCGCCAAGAGCGCCGCGCCGCGCATCAACATCGGCATCAGCGACAAGGACCGCGCCGCCATCGCCCAGGGCCTGTCGCGCCTGCTGGCGGACACCTACACGCTGTACCTGACGACCCACAACTTCCACTGGAACGTGACGGGCCCCATGTTCAACACGCTGCACACCATGTTCATGGCGCAGTACACCGAGCTGTGGAACGCCGTGGACCCTGTGGCCGAGCGCATCCGCTCCCTGGGCCATGTCGCGCCGGGCTCGTACGCCCAGTTCGGCAAGCTCACCAGCCTGGCCGATGTGCCCGAGACCCCGCCCAAGGCGCTGGAGATGGTGCGCATCCTGGTCGAAGGCCACGAGGCCGTGGCCCGCACCGCGCGCGAGCTGTTCCCGCTGGCCGACAAGGCCAGCGACGAGCCCACGGCCGACCTGCTGACCCAGCGCCTCACGGTGCATGAGCAGACGGCCTGGATGCTGCGTTCGCTGCTCGAAGACTGAGCGGCCGCCGGCGCGACCACGCCGCCAGACCCATGCCGGCCACCGAGACCGAACTCAAGCTGGCACTGCCCGCGCTGGACGCCGCCACGCTGGCGGCGCGGCTGGAGCGCGTGCCGGCACTGGCGCGCACCACGCCCACGCGCGAGCGCCTGCACAGCATCTACCACGACACGCCCGCGCTGGACCTGCTGCGCCAGCGCGTGGCCCTGCGCCTGCGCCGCGAGGGCGACGGCGCCCAGGCCCGCTGGGTGCAGACGCTCAAGACGGCGGGCGACGCCACCTCGGCCCTGAGCCAGCGCGGCGAATGGGAGATGCCCGTCGCCGGCCCGGCGCTGGAGCTGCAGCGGCTGGGCGACACGCCCTGGCCCGGCATGGACCCGCAGGGGCGCTGGGGCGCGGCCCTGAGGCCCTGCTTCACCACCGATTTCGAACGCACGCGCTGGCTGCTGCGCGTGCGCGGCGGCGCCGTGATCGAGGTGGCGCTGGATGTCGGCGCCATCCTCGGCGACAGCCGCAGCACGCCGCTGTGCGAGCTGGAACTGGAACTGCAGCAAGGCCCGCCCGAGGCGCTGCTGGCGCTGGCGCGGCGCATTGCCCGCCATGTGGCCGTGCTGCCGCTGGCGGCCAGCAAGGCGGCGCGGGGCTACGCCCTGCTGCAACCGCCCGCCAGCCGGGCCGTGCCCGCATGCCCGCCGGCGCTGGAGCGCCGCATGACGGTGGCGCAGGTGGCCCAGCGTGTGCTGGGCGAGGCCTACCACCAGTTCTGCGCCAACCTGTTCGCGCTGCAGCAGGGCGCCGACGAGCCCGAGGTGGTGCACCAGGCCCGCGTGGGCTGGCGCCGCCTGCGCAGCCTGGTGCGCCTGTTCGGCCCGGCCTGCACCGAGCGCCCGGCGCCCGCCACGGCCGCGCTGGCGCCGCTGCTGGAGCCCCTGGGCCGCTTGCGCGACCTGGACGTGGCACGCACCCAGACCTTGCCCGCGCTGGCCGCGCATCATGCGCGGGGCGAAGCCGGGCGGGCCGCGGCCTGGCAGGCGGCGCAGATCGCGCTCGATGCCGCGGCGCTGCAGGCCCGGGCCGAGGTGCGCGCGGCGCTGCAGCGCCCCGCCGTGGGCGCGGCCCTGCTGGCCTGGCAGGCCTGGCTGCACGGCTGGGAGCTGGCGGCGCGGGTGGCACCCGGGGTGGATGCCTGCAACGGCAGCGCCCTGGCGGCCGCACCCGCGCGGCCCTGGGTGCGCGAGCGCATCCGGCGCCTGGTGCGCCGCCTGGGGGCCGCGCTCGAGGCTGCGGGCGACGACGAGGGCCTGCACCATGCCCGCATCCTGGCCAAGCGCCTGCGCTATGGCTGTACGGCGCTGGCGCCGCTGCTGCCGCCGCGCCTGGCCCGCCAGCGCGGCGCGGCCGAGCAGTGGCAGGAGCGGCTGGGCGCCCAGCGCGACTGGGCCCAGGCGGGCGCCCTGGTGGCGGCCCACGGCGGCGATGCGGCCGTGGCGGCCTTTCTGCGCGGCGCGGCCCTGGGCCGGGGATGGGCGGGCTTGCATGGCGTATAAACACGGGCGCCGCACCGCGCCGGCCCGTTCCTTCGTCGTTCTCACCCCTTCCGCATGTCTGCAGCCGCCCCGCGCTCCCGTCTTTCCCTGTATCTGGATCTGATCCGCTGGAACCGCCCCGCGGGCTGGCTGGTGCTGGTGTGGCCCACGCTGGCGGCGCTGTGGGTGGCGGCGGAGGGCTTCCCGGGCTGGCACCTGCTGCTAGTGTTCGTGGCCGGCACGGTGTTGATGCGGAGCAGCGGCTGCACCATCAACGACATCGCCGACCGCGACTTCGACCGCCATGTGAAGCGCACCACGCAGCGCCCCATCACCAGCGGGCAGCTCGGCGTGAAGGAGGCCGCCATGGTGGGCCTGGTGCTCACGCTGGCGGCCTTCGCGCTGGTGCTCACCACGCGCTGGGAGGCGGTGGCCTGGTCGGTGCCGGCCGTGCTGTTCACCATCCTCTACCCGTTCACCAAGCGCTTCTTCGCCATGCCGCAGGCGTTCCTGGGCATTGCGTTCAACTTCGGCATCGTCATCGCCTTCGCGGCGGTGACGGGCAGCGTGCCGGCCGGGGCCTGGGTGCTGTGGCTGGCCAACCTGTTCCTGGTGCTGGCCTATGACACCGAGTACGCCATGGTGGACCGCGACGACGACCTGAAGATCGGCATGAAGACCTCGGCCATCACGCTGGGGCGTTGCGACGTGGCGGCCATCATGCTGTTTTTCGTGCTGTGCCTGGCGCTCACGCTCTGGGTGCTGCTGCCCTATGGGCTGGGCTGGCCGCTGTGGCTGGGGCTGGGGGCCGCCGCGGCGCAGGTGGCGTGGCACTACACGCTCATCAGGGACCGCGCGCGGGAGGGCTGCTTCGTGGCCTTCAGCCGCAGCCATTGGATCGGTGCGGCCATCTTCGCCGGCGTCGCGCTGGGCTTTGCGCTGCGCTGAGCGGCGCCGGCCCCGCGGCGTTCAGGCGCCGAACTCGGCCGCCAGCTCCTTGGCGCGCGCCTCGGCGGCGCGCATGGCGGCGATGAAATGCGCGGGCACCTGGCTGCCTTGCAGGTGGGTGATGGCCGCATGGGTGGTGCCGCCCTTGCTGGTCACGCGCTGGCGCAGCACCTCGGCGCCCTCGTCCGATCGGGCGGCGAGCTCCGACGCCCCCTGGAAGGTGGCCACGGCCAGCTGGTAGGACTGCGCGGGCGTGAGGCCCATGTCCACGCCGGCCTGGGTCATGGCCTCCAGGAACAGGAACACGTAGGCGGGGCCGGAGCCCGACAGCGCCGTGACGGCGTCGAGCTTGTCCTCGGCGTCCACCCAGACGCACTGGCCGGTGGTGCCGATGACCTGCTCCACCAGCGCCTGGCCCTGGGCCGAGACCTGCGGGCGCGCGAACAGGCCGGTGATGCCCTTGCCCACCAGGGCGGGCGTGTTGGGCATGGCGCGCACGATCTGCTGCGTGCCCAGCCACTGCGCGATGCTGTCCGAGGGGATGCCGGCGGCCACGCTCAGGTGCAGGGCGGCGGCGGTGTGCGCGCGCGCGGCGGCGGCAGCGTCCTTGAAGGTCTGCGGCTTGACGGCCCAGACCACCAGGCCGGCGCGTGCCAGCGCGGCCGTGGCGGCGGGCTGCGCAGTGATGCCGAACTTGTCGGCCAGCGCGGCGCGCGCGGGCTCGAAGGGTTCGACCACCTCGATCTGGCTGGCGGGCAGGCCCTGGCCCAGCAGGCCGCCGATGATGGCGCTGGCCATGTTGCCGCCGCCGATGAAGGCGATGGCAGGAAGAGAAGATGCGCTGGTTGTCATGGATGCGATGGTGTGCAAAAAGCGGTGGGCTGCATTGTGCGCCGCCGGAAATACCCCAAAAACATAGCGCTTAGCGCTTGTTGCGTGGGCATTTTCATGGTGTTTTGCATGAAAACGCCCGTCCATCAATCGCTGGCAGCTATCTTTTTTGTGGCGATCAAGGCGCCGGCGGCGGCAGCACGGTCTGCGCGACGGCGTGCTCCCAGCGCGCCATGAGCGCCTCGGCCTCGCTGCGGGGCAGGGTGGGGACGAAGCGGCGTTCGGCCTGCCACAGGGCCGACAGCTCGGCCGTGCCGGCGTACACGCCGCTGGCCAGCCCCGCCAGGTAGGCGGCGCCCAGGGCCGTGGTCTCCACCACGGCGGGGCGCACCACGGGAATGCCCAGCAGGTCGGCCTGGAACTGCATCAGCAGGTCGTTCACGCAGGCGCCGCCGTCCACGCGCAGCTCGCTCACGGGCGCGCCGCCGGCGGCCACGGCGTCGCGGCTCATGGCCGAGAGCAGGGCCGCGCTCTGGTAGGCGATGGATTCGAGCGCGGCGCGCGCGATGTGCGCCAGCGTGGTGCCGCGCGTCAGGCCGGTGATGGTGCCGCGCGCGTCGGGCTTCCAGTAGGGCGCGCCCAGGCCGGTGAAGGCGGGCACCATCATCACGCCGCCGGAGTCGGGCACGCTTTCGGCGAGCGACTGCACCTCGGAGCTGGCCGAGATGGCGCGCAGCCCGTCGCGCAGCCACTGCACCACGGCGCCGCCCACGAAGACGCTGCCTTCCATGGCGTATGCGGGCGTGCGGCCGGTCTGCGCCGCGCTGGTGGTGAGCAGGCCGTTGTGGCTGGTCTGAAAGCTGCCACCCGTGTGCATGAGCATGAAGCAGCCCGTGCCGTAGGTGTTCTTGGCCATGCCGGCCGAGAAACAGGCCTGGCCGAAGAGGGCGCTTTGCTGGTCGCCCGCCACGCCGCCGATGGCGATGGAGCCGCCCAGCACGCCCGCGTCGGTGCGGCCGAAGTCGCCGCTGGAGGGCAGCACCTCGGGCATGAGCGAGCGCGGAATGCGCAGCAGCGCCAGCAGGTCTTCGTCCCACTGGTTGGTGCGCACGTTGAACAGCATGGTGCGCGAGGCGTTGCTCACGTCGGTGACGTGGCGCTGCCCGGCCGTGAGCTGCCAGATGAGCCAGCTGTCCACGGTGCCGAAGGCCAGCTCGCCGCGGTCGGCGGCCTCGCGCGCGCCGGGCACGTTGTCGAGCAGCCACTGCAGCTTGGTGGCGGAGAAGTAGGCGTCGATCAGCAGGCCCGTCTTGGCTTGGATGGCGTCCGCATGGCCCTGCGCGCGCAGCTGCGCACAGGCCGGCTCGGCGCGCCGGTCCTGCCAGACGATGGCGTGGTGCACGGGCTGGCCCGTGCGGCGGTTCCATAGCACCGTGGTCTCGCGCTGGTTGGTGATGCCCAGGGCGCGCACGTCGCTGGCCTGGATGCCGGCGCGCTGCAGCGCGTCCCGCGCGGTGGCCAGCTGGGTGCGCCAGATCTCGAGCGGGTCGTGCTCCACCCAGCCTGGGCGCGGGTAGATCTGTGGCAGTTCGAGCTGCGCCTGGGCTGCGATGCGCCCGCGTTCGTCGAACACGATGCTGCGCGAGCTGGAGGTGCCTTGGTCAAGTGCGAGCAGGTAGGTCATGGCGGGCAAGCATAGGGGAGGTTGGGGGCGGCGTCAGCCGGCGGCCCCGGCGGGCGGGCGCGGCGTTCGCTGAGTCGGCTCCTCGGACATCGTGGGCCAGGCGGCGAGGGGCGCCGGGAGCGTGGACAATCGGCCCCCATGAATGGCGATGTACCTACTCCTTTGACCACCCAGCGTGCCGAATTGTTGGAGCGGCTGGCGCGCCCCGTGACCTATGACCTGGCGGTCATCGGCGGCGGGGCGACCGGGCTGGGCGTGGCGCTGGACGCCGCGGCCCGCGGCTTCTCGGTGGTGCTGCTGGAGTCGCATGATTTCGCCAAGGGCACCTCGTCGCGGGCCACCAAGCTGGTGCATGGCGGCGTGCGCTATCTGGCCCAGGGCAACATCGCGCTGGTGCGCGAGGCGCTGCACGAGCGCACCACGCTGCTGCGCAACGCGCCGCACCTGGCGCAGCCCCTGGCGTTCGTCATGCCGTCCTACAAGCTCTGGGAGACCCCGTTCTACGGCGCGGGCCTGAAGATGTATGACGCACTGGCCGGCAAGGCCGGGCTGGGCCCTACGGAGTTCCTGGGGCGCATGGAAACCCTGCGCTGCCTGCCCACGGTCGTGGCCGACGGTCTCAAGGGTGGGGTGAAGTACTGGGACGGGCAGTTCGACGACGCCCGCCTGGCACTGGCGCTGGCGCGCACGGCGGCCCTGCATGGCGCGCTGGTACTCAACTATTGCCCGGTGGTCGATCTGCTGTACGACGCCGGCAAGGTGGCGGGGCTGGTCTGCGAAGACGCCGAGACCGCGCGCCGCTATGAGGTGCGCGCGCGCTGCGTGGTCAACGCCACGGGCGTGTGGGTGGACGGCCTGCGCCAGCGCGACGGTGAGGCGTGCGGGCAGAGGGTCCAGCCGATGGTGGCGCCCAGCCAGGGCGTGCACATCGTCGTGGACCGCGAGTTCCTGCCCTCCGACCATGCGCTGATGGTGCCCAAGACGGCCGACGGGCGGGTGCTGTTCGCCGTGCCCTGGCTGGGCAAGCTGATCCTGGGCACCACCGACAGCCCGCGCGAAGACCTAGCGCGCGAGCCCCGGGCCATGCGCGAGGAGGTGGCCTTCATCCTGGGCGAGTCGGCGCGCTACCTGCGGCGTGCGCCGCAGGCCAGCGATGTGCGCAGCATCTGGGTGGGACTGCGCCCGCTCGTCAAGCCGCAGGACGAAGACGGCGCCAACACCAAGAGCATCAGCCGGGAGCACACGGTGATGACCAGCCGCAGCGGGCTGGTGACGGTAACGGGCGGCAAGTGGACCACCTACCGGGCCATGGCGGAAGACGTGCTGCAAAAGTGTATGGACGACCACCTGCTGCCGCACAAGCCCGCAGGGGTGACCGTGTCGCTGCCCATGGTCGGGGCCGATGCCGGCAAGAACAGGCGGGGCCTGAATGCGCCCCAGGGGCTGCATTCGTACGGCGGGGAGGCGCCCCTGGTGGCCAGCCTGCCGGGGGCCGAGGCCGTGCTCTCGGAGGGGCTGACCGAGGCCATGGTGCGCTTTGCGACCCGCCATGAATATGCACGCACGGTGGAAGACGTGCTGGCGCGGCGCAGCCGTCTCCTGTTCCTGGATGCACGGCGGGCGGCCTCCGTGGCGCCTCGGGTGGCGGCGATCCTGCGCGAGGAAGCGCCTGGGCGGGACCCGCAACTGCAGCCGTTCCTGGACCTGGCCCAGCAGTACGCAGCCGTTCCCGTGTAAATAGTGCTTGACGCACACAATTTGTTTTGCGACACTAACGGGCTTCGCGTTATAGGCGCGAGGTTTCTGCCCAGCGGGAAGCGCCGCAAATGGTTTGCGGTGCGGACGACGGGCCCAAGACTGACTGGCAGGTCGGCCGCCTTGGATGTTTCCGGGGCTCCGAACGCTGGTGCAAGTTGGGAATATTGAAATGATCCAAACAGAATCTCGGTTAGACGTTGCCGACAATACCGGCGCGAAGTCTGTCCTGTGCATCAAGGTGCTGGGCGGTTCCAAGCGTCGCTATGCAAGCGTTGGCGACATCATCAAGGTGAGCGTGAAGGAAGCAGCTCCGCGTGGCCGCGTCAAGAAGGGCGAGGTTTACAGTGCTGTGGTCGTTCGTACGGCGAAGGGTATTCGTCGTGGCGATGGCTCGCTCGTGAAGTTCGATGGCAACGCAGCTGTGTTGCTGAATGCAAAGCTGGAGCCGATCGGCACCCGCATCTTCGGCCCCGTGACGCGCGAGCTGCGCACGGAACGCTTCATGAAGATCGTGTCCCTGGCTCCCGAAGTTCTCTAAGGACGCACCATGAACAAGATCCGCAAGGGCGACGAAGTCATCGTGCTCACCGGGCGCGACAAGGGCAAGCGCGGCACAGTTGCGCTGCGCAAGGATGACTCTCATCTGGTCATCGAAGGCATCAACCTGGTCAAGAAGCACGTCAAGCCGAACCCCATGAAGGGCACCACCGGCGGCATCGTGGAAAAGGCCATGCCCATCCACCAATCCAACGTGGCCATCTTCAATGCCGCTACCGGCAAAGCTGATCGCGTGGGCATCAAGGTGCAGGCCGACGGCACGCGCGTTCGCGTGTTCAAGTCCAGCGGCGCCGAAATCAAGGCTGCCTAAGGAGTCCACATGGCACGACTGCAACAAATCTATCGCGACAAGATCGCTCCCGAACTGGTCAAGCAGTTCGCTTACACCTCGCCTATGCAGGTTCCGCGTCTGACCAAGATCACGCTCAACATGGGCGTGAGCGAGGCTGTGGCGGACAAGAAGGTCATGGACAACGCCGTGGCCGATCTGACGAAGATCGCCGGCCAAAAGCCTGTGGTGACCAAGGCCAAGAAGGCTATCGCTGGTTTCAAGATCCGCGAAGGTCAGGCCATTGGCTGCATGGTGACGCTGCGCGGCGCTCAGATGTATGAGTTCCTGGACCGCTTCGTGACGATCGCTCTGCCTCGCGTGCGTGACTTCCGTGGTATCTCCGGCCGTGCTTTTGATGGCCGTGGCAACTACAACATCGGCGTCAAAGAGCAGATCATTTTCCCTGAGATCGAGTACGACAAGGTGGATGCCTTGCGCGGCCTCAATATCAGCATCACCACGACGGCCAAGACCGACGAAGAAGCCAAGGCGCTTCTCTCCGGCTTCCGTTTCCCGTTCAAGAACTAAAGGCAGCGTATGGCTAAAGTAGCTTTGATCCAGCGCGAACTGAAGCGCGAAAAACTGGCCGCCAAGTACGCCGCTAAGTACGCGGAGCTGAAGGCGATTGCCGGTGACGCCAAGCGCAGCGACGAAGAGCGTGAAGCTGCACGTCTGGGACTGCAGAAGCTTCCCCGCAACGCAAACCCCACGCGCCAGCGCAACCGTTGCGAGATCACCGGTCGCCCCCGTGGCACGTTCCGTCAATTCGGTCTGGGCCGCGCCAAGATCCGTGAACTGGCTTTTGCCGGTGACATCCCCGGTGTCACCAAGGCCAGCTGGTAAGCAGGCAGGAGAGATACAACATGAGCATGAGTGATCCCATCGCTGACTTGCTGACCCGCATCCGCAACGCGCAAATGGTGTCCAAGGCCACCGTGCTGGTGCCTTCCTCTAAGGTGAAGGTTGCCATTGCGCAAGTGCTGAAGGACGAAGGTTATATCGACGGCTTCGAAGTGAAGACCGACGGTGGCAAGACTGAACTCGAAATCGCACTGAAGTACTACGCCGGACGTCCCGTCATCGAGCGTATCGAGCGTGTGAGCCGTCCTGGCCTGCGCGTGTACAAGGGCTGCGATTCCATCCCGCAAGTCATGAACGGCCTGGGTGTGGCAATTGTCACGACGCCCAAGGGTGTGATGACCGATCGCAAGGCGCGTGCTACCGGTGTCGGTGGTGAAGTGCTTTGCTACGTCGCCTAACGTGGCATTGAGGAGAAAACTGAAATGTCCCGTGTAGGTAAATCCCCTGTGACCATCCCCGCAGGCGTGGATGTGTCCATCAAGGACGACCAAATCAATGTCAAGGGTACCGGCGGCACGCTGTCGCTGGCACAGAATGCACTGGTGAAGGTGTCCAGCAATGATGGCAAGCTGAGCTTTGAGCCGGTCAACGACTCGCGTGAAGCCAATGCCATGAGCGGTACCGTGCGCCAGTTGGTGAACAACATGGTGGTCGGCGTCAGCAAGGGCTTCGAGAAGAAGCTCACGCTGATCGGCGTGGGTTTCAAGGCGGCTGCCTCTGGCAGCAAGCTGAACCTGGCCATCGGCTTCTCGCACCCTGTGAATTTCGAGATGCCTGCTGGCATCACCGTGGCGACTCCGACGCCCACCGAAATCGTGATTAAGGGTGCTGACCGCCAAGTGGTGGGCCAGCTGGCAGCCGAGATCCGTGCCGTTCGTCCGCCCGAACCCTACAAGGGCAAGGGTATCCGCTATGCGGACGAAAAAGTCACGATCAAAGAGACCAAGAAGAAGTAAGGAGCTGCAGCATGTTGACCAAAAAAGAGCAGCGTCTTCGTCGTGCCCGTCAGACTCGTATTCGCATTGCCCAGCAAGGTATTGCGCGCCTGACGGTCAACCGTACGAATCTCCATATCTACGCCAGTGTGATCTCCGGCGATGGCAGCAAGGTGCTCGCCAGCGCGTCCACCGCCGAAGCCGATGTGCGCAAGACGCTCGGCGGTTCCGGCAAGGGTGGCAACGCCGCCGCAGCCCAGATCATCGGCAAGCGAATCGCTGAAAAGGCGAAGGCTGCCGGTGTCGAGAAGGTTGCATTCGATCGCGCAGGTTTTGCGTATCACGGTCGCGTGAAGGCCCTGGCTGACGCGGCCCGTGAAGCCGGCCTGCAGTTCTAAGCGGAGCGGATAAAAATGGCTAAATTTCAACCCAAGGTGCAAGACGAAGGTCGTGACGACGGTCTGCGCGAAAAAATGATCGCGGTGAACCGCGTGACCAAAGTCGTGAAGGGTGGCCGTATTCTGGGCTTCGCTGCACTGACGGTGGTTGGCGACGGTGACGGCCGCGTTGGTATGGGCAAGGGCAAGTCCAAGGAAGTGCCTGCTGCCGTGCAGAAGGCCATGGAAGAGGCTCGCCGCAACATGGTGAAGGTGTCGCTCAAGAACGGCACGATCCATCACAACGTGACGGGTCATCATGGTGCTGCCGTCGTGATGATGGCCCCGGCCCCCAAGGGTACCGGCATCATCGCTGGTGGTCCGATGCGCGCTGTGTTCGAGGTGATGGGCATTACCGACATCGTGGCCAAGAGCCATGGTTCGTCCAACCCGTACAACATGGTCCGCGCAACGTTTGATGCCTTGACCAATTCCACTACGCCGGCCGAGGTGGCCGCCAAGCGTGGCAAGACGGTCGAAGACCTCTTCGCTGCCTGATAGGGAGGCGATAAATGACAACGCAACAAACCATCAAGATTCAATTGGTGCGCAGCCCCATCGGCACCAAGGAATCGCATCGCGCTACGGTCCGTGGCCTGGGGCTTCGCAAGCTCAACAGCACCAGCGAACTCAAGGACACGCCTGAGGTGCGCGGCATGATTAACAAGATCAGCTATCTGGTCAAGATCCTCTGAGAGGTTGATGATGGAACTCAATAGCATCAAGCCCGCAGAAGGAGCCAAGCACGCTAAGCGCCGCGTTGGTCGCGGCATTGGCTCCGGCCTGGGCAAGACCGCTGGTCGCGGTCACAAGGGCCAGAAGTCGCGCTCCGGCGGTTACCACAAGGTGGGCTTTGAAGGCGGTCAGATGCCTTTGCAGCGTCGCCTTCCCAAGCGGGGTTTCAAGTCGCATCTGCTGAAGTTCAATGCTGAAGTCTCTCTTTCGGCGCTGGATCAGCTGGGCCTGTCCGAGGTCGATGTACTGGCGCTGAAGAAGGCCGGTCTGGTGAGTGAACTGGCCAAGGTGGTGAAGGTGATCAAGAGCGGTGAGATCTCCAAGGCTGTGAAGCTTTCGGGAGTTACCGCGACCGCAGGTGCCAAGGCTGCCATCGAGGCTGCTGGCGGTAGCCTGGCCTGATTTGGTTCTGACGAAAGGCATCTGTGGCTACTAACGCAGCTCAACTGGCAAAAACCGGGAAGTTTGGCGATCTTCGTCGGCGACTGGTCTTCTTGCTGCTCGCGTTGGTTGTGTACCGCGTGGGCGCGCACATTCCCGTACCGGGGATTGACCCTGCGCAGCTGCAGCAGCTGTTCAGTGGCCAGCAGGGCGGCATCCTCAACCTCTTCAACATGTTTTCGGGTGGGGCGCTTTCGCGCTTCACAGTCTTTGCCTTGGGGATCATGCCGTATATCTCGGCATCGATCATCATGCAATTGATGACGTACGTGGTTCCCACGTTCGAGCAGTTGAAGAAGGAAGGGGAAGCCGGTCGTCGCAAGATTACGCAGTACACCCGTTACGGGACGCTGGGCTTGGCGATTTTTCAATCGCTGGGCATTGCTATAGCACTTGAAAGCTCTGCAGGCCTTGTGCTGAGCCCGGGTTTTGGCTTCCGTATGACGGCGGTCGTTAGCCTGACGGCAGGCACCATGTTCCTGATGTGGCTGGGTGAGCAGATCACCGAGCGCGGGTTGGGCAATGGTATTTCCATCCTGATCTTCGCGGGAATCGCGGCGGGGCTGCCGAGTTCCATCGGCGGATTGCTGGAGTTGGTGCGCACGGGTGCGATGAGCATTCTGGCTGCCATCTTCATCGTGATCCTCGTGGCGCTGGTGACGTACTTTGTCGTGTTTGTCGAGCGTGGTCAGCGCAAGATCTTGGTGAACTACGCACGCCGCCAGGTGGGCAACAAGGTGTATGGCGGGCAATCGTCCCACCTGCCTTTGAAGCTCAACATGGCCGGTGTGATTCCTCCGATCTTCGCGTCGTCCATCATTTTGCTGCCCGCAACGATCGTGAACTGGTTCAGCGCTGGTGAGTCTATGCGTTGGTTGCGGGACATTTCCGCGGCACTGACGCCCGGCCAGCCGGTGTACGTGATGTTCTACGCGGCCGCCATCGTGTTTTTCTGCTTCTTCTACACCGCTCTGGTGTTCAATAGCCGGGAAACAGCTGACAACCTGAAGAAGAGCGGTGCATTCATCCCGGGAATCCGGCCAGGTGAGCACACGGCGCGCTACATCGACAAGATCCTGGTGCGACTGACGCTGGCGGGTGCTGTCTACATCACCTTTGTGTGCTTGTTGCCTGAGTTTTTGATCCTGAAGTACAACGTGCCGTTTTATTTCGGTGGCACATCGTTACTGATCATCGTTGTCGTGACGATGGACTTCATGGCTCAGGTGCAGAACTACATGATGTCGCAGCAGTACGAGTCGCTGCTGAAGAAGGCGAACTTTAAAACGACACCAGGTACTTGACGCCGACGTATCTTTGGCGAATGCGCTATAGTCGCGGGTTCGCCAGAGAAGCAGCGGTTTATTAATGCCCTTCGATCCATCGCGGGCACGTGTTTTGTGTTCCGCGCACTGGGCCGGAACGATTGGACAAGTTTAGGAGAATGCAATGAGAGTTTCGGCTTCGGTCAAGAAAATCTGCCGCAACTGCAAAATCATCCGCCGCAAGGGCGTGGTGCGTGTGATCTGTACAGATCAGCGTCACAAGCAGCGCCAAGGTTGATTGGGAAATATTAGAGGACGCACATGGCTCGTATCGCTGGTATCAACATCCCGCCCCATCAGCATGCCGAGATTGGCCTGACGGCTATCTATGGCATTGGGCGCACCCGTGCTCGCAAAATTTGCGAGGCATGCGGAATTGCTTATTCCAAGAAGGTCAAGGAATTGACCGACGCCGATCTGGAGAAGATCCGCGACCAGATCGCTCAGTTCACTATCGAAGGTGACCTGCGTCGTGAAACCACGATGAACATCAAGCGCCTGATGGACATCGGGTGCTACCGTGGTTTCCGCCATCGTCGTGGTCTCCCGATGCGTGGTCAGCGTACTCGTACCAACGCACGTACTCGTAAGGGGCCGCGCAAGGGCGCAGCGGCACTGAAGAAGTAAGATTGGAAGATCAATATGGCTAAGTCTCCTGCCAACAACGCTGCGCAGCGTGTGCGTAAGAAGGTTCGCAAGAACGTATCGGATGGCATTGCCCACGTGCACGCCTCCTTTAACAACACCATCATCACGATCACTGATCGCCAGGGTAATGCTCTGTCATGGGCATCCTCCGGTGGTCAGGGTTTCAAGGGTTCTCGCAAGTCGACGCCTTTCGCTGCACAGGTGGCGTCTGAAGTGGCGGGTCGTGCTGCCATTGAGCAAGGCATCAAGAATCTGGATGTCGAGATCAAGGGCCCCGGTCCCGGCCGCGAATCATCCGTGCGAGCGCTGGGTGCCCTGGGTATTCGGATTACTTCCATCTCGGATGTGACGCCTGTTCCGCACAACGGCTGCCGCCCCCAGAAGCGCCGCCGCATCTAATCTATTCCATAAGCCCACCGCCACCGATCGCCTTGCGCGATGGTGGCTCCCGCAGGTCTCTGCGGCAGCTGAAATTTCAAGGATACACAAGTGGCACGTTATATCGGCCCCAAGGCCAAACTCTCTCGCCGTGAAGGCACAGACCTTTTCCTGAAGAGCGCGCGTCGCTCCATCGCGGACAAGGCAAAGTTTGATTCCAAGCCTGGTCAACATGGCCGCACCTCTGGCGCACGTACCTCCGACTACGGTCTGCAGCTGCGTGAGAAGCAGAAAGTCAAGCGCATGTACGGCGTACTGGAAAAGCAGTTCCGCCGCTACTTCGAGGCAGCAGAGCGTCGTAAGGGCAATACGGGTGCTAACCTGCTGGCATTGCTTGAGACTCGCTTGGACAACGTCGTGTACCGCATGGGCTTTGGCTCTACGCGTGCGGAAGCTCGCCAGTTGGTCTCCCACAAGGCCATCACGGTAAACGGTCAATCTGTCAACATTGCCTCCTATCTCGTGAAGGCTGGTGATGTCGTGGCAGTGCGTGAAAAGTCCAAGAAGCAGGCTCGCATCGTCGAGGCGCTGCAACTCGCTCAGCAGGTGGGCATGCCCGCTTGGGTTGAGGTGAATGCCGACAAGGCGGAAGGTACCTTCAAGAAGGTGCCGGATCGCGATGAGTTCGGCGCAGACATAAACGAATCCCTGATCGTTGAGTTGTATTCGCGTTAATCCATAGTTGTTTCGTTAGCCGAAATCGTCCCTAAACCGCGAGGCATCGCGGTTTAGGCGCTTCACCAGCCTTACCGGTGTAACGAGCTGGGGGTATTGAGAGGAAGTCTGCATGCAAACCAATTTGCTGAAACCCAAGGCAATCAATGTCGAACAACTTGGCCCAAATCGTGCCAAGGTGGCGTTGGAGCCTTTTGAGCGCGGTTACGGCCACACGCTGGGCAATGCCATTCGCCGTGTACTGCTCTCGTCCATGGTGGGTTACGCAGCAACGGAAGTGACGATCGCCGGCGTTTTGCACGAGTACTCGTCCATTGACGGTGTTCAGGAAGACGTGGTCAACATCCTGCTGAACCTTAAGGGCGTTGTGTTCAAGCTCCATAACCGTGACGAAGTCACCCTGAGTTTGCGCAAGGACGGCGAGGGCGTTGTGACCGCGTGCGATATTCAGACGCCTCACGACGTGGAAATCGTCAACCCAGATCATGTGATTGCGCATCTGTCTGCCGGCGGGAAGCTGGACATGCAGATCAAGGTTGAGAAAGGCCGCGGCTATGTGCCCGGCAATCTGCGTCGTTATGCAGATGAGTCCACCAAGTCGATCGGGCGCATTGTGCTGGACGCATCCTTTTCGCCGGTGAAGCGCGTGAGCTATACGGTGGAAAGTGCACGTGTTGAGCAGCGTACGGACTTGGATAAGCTGGTAGTCGAAATTGAGACCAACGGTGCGATTTCCGCTGAGGACGCGGTTCGTGCTTCCGCCAAGATTCTGGTGGAACAGCTGGCCGTGTTTGCGCAGTTGGAGGGCGGAGAACTGGCAGCGTTCGATGCTCCGGCAAGTTCGCGTGGCGCTGCCACGTTCGACCCGATTTTGCTGCGCCCGGTGGACGAGCTGGAGCTCACGGTCCGTTCTGCCAATTGCCTCAAGGCCGAAAATATCTATTACATCGGCGACCTGATCCAGCGCACGGAGAACGAGCTGCTCAAGACGCCGAACCTCGGACGCAAATCGCTCAATGAAATCAAGGAAGTTCTTGCCTCGCGTGGCCTTACGCTGGGCATGAAGCTCGAGAACTGGCCGCCAGCGGGCCTCGACAAGCGTTGAGTTATAATTTCGGGCTCTCCTGAGAGCCCTTAGTGCATCGGGCAGTACCTGATACGGCTGCCCGATTTAATTACTTAAAAGGAAAGCACCATGCGCCACGGACACGGTCTCCGTAAATTGAACCGCACCACATCGCACCGCCTCGCGATGTTGCAGAACATGATGAACTCGCTCATTGAGCATGAGGCCATCAAAACCACAGTGCCAAAGGCCAAGGAACTGCGTCGCGTGATCGAACCCATGATCACCCTGGCCAAGGAAGACTCGGTGGCCAACCGCCGCTTGGCGTTCAACCGCCTGCGTGACCGCGACAGCGTGACCAAGTTGTTCAATGAACTGGGTCCCCGTTTCAAGGCACGTCCCGGTGGCTACACCCGTATTCTGAAGATGGGTTTCCGCGTTGGCGACAACGCGCCCATGGCATTCGTCGAATTCGTGGAACGTGCAGAAAAATCCACGGAAGCAGCAGTTTCTGGCGAACAAGCCTAAAAATAAGCTATAATTTAACCTTACCGCGCGATGGAGCAGTCTGGTAGCTCGTTGGGCTCATAACCCAAAGGTCGGAGGTTCAAATCCTTCTCGCGCAACCAAAAAGATCAAAGGCTTACGATACGTCGTAAGCCTTTTTTCGTTGTGGCGGTACTTTACTTGCACTTGAGCTGTGCGCCTTTCCTTCAGCAACCAGGAGCACGGATGCCAACTGTCAACAAGCGCGGGCCGTACCAGTGCCAAGCCGCTGTCCGCAAGGTCGGGGACAACTCGGCGATGGAAAACTTCTTCAGCAGCTTGAAGGCGGAGCGCACGGTCCGCAAGGCCTACTGCTCACGCGAGCAAGTCAGGCCCAATGTGTTCAACTGCATGCGGTTCGAGGAAGCTCGAAAAGCTTAGATCCGTGTCTATGCGGCCTGCGGTAGCCCACACAGCTGCGCAAGTACCTGCAACCGGTGCTACTACGATGATGCGCTGCTGGTGAGCAATGCCAATGCTGTGTACCACGACTTCACCGCCGAGGCGGGCATCACGCATGGTGCTGCATGCAGCAGGTCATGGCGCACGGCGCCCATCAGTTCCGTGCGTGCCTGCCAAGCCTGAGGCCTTGATCCGTTGGAGACCGCTCAGCCCCGCGGGGGGCGGCCAATGGATACGTAGCCCAGCCCATGCCGCGTCACGATGGCCGGGTCGTACAGGTTGCGACCGTCGAACACCATGCGGTCCGCGAGTTGATGTGCCATCTGCTCGAAATCCGGTACCCGGAAAATCTTCCATTCGGTGACGATGGCAAGGGCATCCGCTCCTTCCAGGGCCTCTTCAGGGTTGGCGCACAGGCCCAGGTCGGGGCGGTCGCCGAAGATCCGGCGAGCCTCGTTCATTGCGACTGGGTCGTATGCGCGGACCTGGGCGCCTGCGGCCCATAGGGCTTGCAACAGGTTGCGGCTTGGCGCCTCGCGCATGTCGTCGGTTTCGGGTTTGAACGCCAGGCCCCATACGGCGATCGTTTTGCCCTGCAGGCTGCCGCCGTAGTGGCTAATGATGCGCTCGGCCAGGACTTCGCGCTGGGCGGCGTTGCGTCGTTCCACTGCCAGCAGCACTTCGGGCGTGAAGCCGATGGATTGCGCCGTGTGGATGAGCGCCTTGACGTCCTTTGGAAAGCAGCTGCCTCCGTAGCCGACGCCCGGGTAAATGAAGTGGTAGCCGATGCGGGGGTCGCTTCCGATGCCGCGGCGCACGGCTTCGATGTCGGCGCCCAGGCGCTCGGCCAGGTTGGCTATTTCATTGATGAAGCTGATCTTGGTCGCCAGCATGGCATTGGCGGCGTATTTGGTCAGCTCGGCGCTGTGAGCGTCCATCACCACGATCTTGTCGTGATTGCGGTTGAACGGTGCATACAGCTCGCGCAGCTGGCGTTCGGCCAATTCGCTGTCGGTGCCGATGATGATGCGGTCGGGGCGCTTGCTGTCGCTGACGGCCGCGCCTTCCTTGAGGAATTCGGGATTGGAGGCCACTTCGAAGGAAATCGCGGTGCCGCGTTGGGCCAGTACCTTGCGCACGGTGTCGGCGACCTTGTCTGCCGTGCCGACCGGCACGGTGGACTTGTTGACGATGGTCTTTGGCCCCGTCATATGGGTGGCGATGGTGCGGGCCACGGCCAGCACATGCTGCAGGTCGGCACTACCGTCCTCGTCGGGCGGGGTGCCGACGGCCAGAAAAATCAACTCGCCATGCATTACGCCCTGGGCGGCGTCGGTGGTGAAGCGCAGCCGGCCGGCGTTCTGATTGGCGCGCACCATGGGTTCGAGACCCGGCTCGTGGATCGGGACATGGCCAGCCTGCAGGGCCGCTACCTTGGCAGCATCCACATCCACGCACATGACGTCGTGGCCGACATCGGCCAGTACCGCACCCTGTACGAGGCCGACGTAACCGGTGCCGAAAATTGTGACTTTCATGGCTTGTAGAAATCCCTGTACCAGTGGACGAAGCGTTCCACCCCCTCGTGAATGGCGGTGGAAGGCGTGAAGCCGACCCAGGATGCCAGCGCGGAGGTGTCGGCGGCCGTGCTGTGCACGTCGCCGGGCTGTATGGGCAGCATACGCTTGTTCGCCGCTATCCCCAGCGCCGACTCCAGCGCTGTGATGTAGTCCATCAGCACCGTGGGTGTGCTGTTGCCGATGTTGAAGATGCGATACGGCGCGCTGCTGGTGCCGGGATGAGGGGCGATCGGGTCGTGGCCCGCATCCGGTGTGGCGGGCTTGTCCAGCACGCGCAGAACGCCTTCGACGATGTCGTCGATGTAAGTGAAGTCGCGCACCAGCTGGCCCTGGCCATAGACGTCGATGGCGTGGCCGGCGAGCATGGCGCGCGTGAACTTGAACAGCGCCATGTCTGGCCGCCCCCAGGGGCCGTACACGGTGAAGAAGCGCAGGCCCGTGACCGGAATGCCGTACAGATGGGCATAGGTGTGCGCCATCACCTCGTTGGCCTTCTTGGTCGCGGCGTAGTAGCTGATGGGGTGGTCCACCGCGTCGCGTTCGGAGAACGGCAGCTTGGCGTTGCCGCCATAGACACTCGAACTGCTGGCAAACACCAGGTGCGCCACCTGCTGCGTTCGGCAGCCCTGCAGGATGTTCCCGAAGCCGAGCAGGTTGGAGTCGGTGTAGTCGTCGGGCTGGTCGATGGAGTAGCGCACGCCGGCCTGCGCGGCCAGGTGCAGCACGCGCGTGGGCCGGACGCGCGCGAACAACTCACGCATGGCGGCGCGGTCGGCCACGTCGATATGCTCGAAGGCAAAGCCCGCATCTGCCTGCAGGCGCTGCAGGCGGGCCTGCTTCAGGGCAACGTCGTAATAGGCGTTGAGGTTGTCGATGCCCACCACGCGCTCGCCGCGCGCCAGCAGCCGCTGCGCGCAGTGCATGCCGATGAAGCCGGCGCAGCCGGTGACGAGGGTGGTGGTGCTCATGGGCGGCTCTGCGGCGCTTGCCAGATGTATTGGTAATGGGCGGGGGGCGTGCCCTCGCGCACCATGTGGAATGGCAGACGGATGGACTGGACGGCTTGCGGCGCGATGCCGGACCGCACCTGGGTCCACCAGTCCGGCTCCAGATGGTCGGTGCGGGAAATCAGCAGCAGGCCCGTGCCTGCCTGCCTGCTGCGCTCGGCCTGGGCCGCCACGCAGGCCGACACCTGCTTCTCGGGCGACGTGCAACTGGCGGCACTGGCCTGCGGGAAGCGCAGCCGCAGCATGCCGGCCATCATGTGGTCCGAGGCGATGATGGGACTCGTGCCGTCGTACCCCGCCGCGCGCAGCGCATCGGCCAGCTCGGCCGCCGGGTGGTTCAGCTCGTCCACTTCGCCGCGCAGGCCGCCGAACCAGGGCCGCAGGCCGCCTGCCATGAGGATGAGGACGGCCATCAGGATGATGGCCAGCGTGTAGCGACCGGCACGCGGATGCCGCTGCAGCTCGGGCCGCGCCGCAAACGCGGCCAGGGGCACCATGCACAGCAGCGGCAGAATCCAGCGCCCCTTGAAGTTGGTGATCCCCGCGAACAGCACCATGCCCAGCAGGGCCAGCGTGACCAGCGCCAGATAGCGCATGAACACCCGATGGATCGGGGCCGACGCGGGTGCCAGGGGCCTTTGCCACCAGGCCGAGCGGAAGGCCCACAGCGCGAACAGGGCCCACAGCAGCAGGGTGCCGGCCAGGCCGCCCTCCAGCAGTTTCAGCAGGCCCTTGCCCAGGCCGTTGTCTGGCTGGATGTTCATCTTGCCGATGGTTTCCGCGGTCGCCTCGCTCAAGTGCGAGAGCAGCCAGACCGCATGCGGCAGCACCACCAGCAGGCCCACCACGGGCGCCCACCACCAGCCCCGGGACAGCAGCGCGCGGCGCGTTTCCGGCACCGACAGCGCCGCCAGCAGCATGGCTGCCGCCACCAGCGCAAAGCTGTACTTGGCCAGCATGCCCATGCCGCACACCAGCCCCAGAAGCGCGAAATCGAGAGGCCTGGGCCGGCGCGCGATGCGCAGCAGCAGCCACCAGGCGCCGCAGGTCATGGCCGTGACCAGGACGGTGTGGGTATGGTCGCGCACCGAATACCAGCCCAGGGGCGGCAGCAGCAGCATGCTGGCGGACGCCCAGAAGGCGCCGCGCTCGCCCAGCAACTCACGCCCCGCCAGATACATCAGCGCGTAGGTCAGGGCCAGCAGCGAATGCTTGAGCAACGACAGCGCCAGCACGCTGGGCCCGAAGACCTGGTTCATCAGCCATTGCAGCCAGGTGTAGAGCGGGGGCTGCGCGCCGTAGCCCAGGGCCAGCTGCTGCGACCACAGCATCTGCTCGGCCTCGTCCCACTTCAGCGCCGGTGACGCCGCCACCCGTACGGCGACATGGGCCAGGGCGAAGGCCACCAGCCAGAACAGTGGGTGGGCGAAGGGTTGGCGTGAGGAAAGCGCGCCGGGCGCGGTGGAGACATTCATGGGGCAGATCGCAAATGGCAGGCGCGCAGGCTGCGTCCCCACAGGGGCGCGAGCGTGGTCACGCAAGGCACAATTCGTGCATTATCCCGCCACATCCCGTTTCCTTCATGACCACCGCCCGTACCCCCGCACCCGACGTTTCCATCGTGGTGCCGATCTTCAACGAGGTTGAAAACCTGCCTGACCTCGTGGAGCGCATTGCCGGGGCGATGGCGTCGCAGCCGCTCAGCTTCGAGCTGCTGGCGGTAGACGACGGCTCCAAGGACGGCAGCGCCGACGCGCTGCGCGAGCTGGCCGCCACGCGGCCCTGGCTGCGCCCGGTGTTCCTGGCGCGCAACTACGGCCAGTCCAGCGCCCTGCAGGCCGGCTTCGACCGCGTGCGCGGCCGCTACGTGGTGACGCTGGACGCCGATCTGCAGAACGAGCCAGGCGACATCCCGCTGCTGCTCGAACGCCTGGAGGCCGACGCCAGCGTGGACATGGTGAGCGGCTGGCGCAAGGACCGGCAGGACGCCGAGCTGTCGCGCAAGCTCCCCTCGCGCATCGCCAACCGCCTCATCTCCAACGCGACCGGCGTGCACCTGCACGACTACGGCTGCGCGCTGAAGGCCTACCGGCGCCCGATCATCGACCGCATTCGCCTGTACGGCGAGCTGCACCGCTTCATCCCCTCGCTGGCCAAGGAGGCCGGCGCGCGCATCACCGAGGTGCCGGTGCGCCACCACGCGCGCACGCGCGGCGTGTCGAAGTACGGCATCGACCGCACCTTCCGCGTCGTCCTCGACCTGATCCTGATCGTGTTCATCATGCGCTACCGCCAGCGGCCGCTGCACGCCTTTGGCGGGCTGGGCCTGTGGCTGGCGGCGCCGGGGGCGCTGATCCTGTTCTGGCTGCTGGTCGTCAAGATCCTGGGGCACGACATCGGCGGGCGGCCGCTGCTGCTGGTGGGCGTGATGCTGCTGCTGATGGGCGCGCAGATGATCGTGGCCGGGCTGATCGGCGAGCTGCTGACACGCATCTACCACGAGGCCGGCGGGGCACCGCAGTTCCATGCCGAAGAATATGTGCCGGATCATGAGGAAAATAAGGCTGCAGCGACCGCCAATCAAGCGCAAACAGCTATTAAAACAATAGCATGAGGCGCGCGCGCAAGGCGCTGGTGCGCGGCCTCCTCGGGCTGGCGCTGCTGGCCGCGGTGCTGGCCCTGGCCGACCCCGCGGGCGTGCTGGTGCAGCTGCGCCACGCGCAGCCGGGCTGGCTGCTGGCCGGGCTGCTGGCCGCCGTGGCCTCCAACATCGTCTCGGCCCTGCGCTGGCGCGCGCTGGCCTGCTGGTTGGGTGCGCCGGCCCGCGTGCACGATGCCTGCCGCTGGTACTTCCAGGCCATCGGGCTCAATGCGCTGCTGCCGGGCGCCGTGGTGGGCGGCGACGTGTACCGCGCCGTGGCGCTGCGCCGCGCCGGGCAGGACGCGGCGGCGGCGGGCTGGTCCGTGGTGCTGGACCGGATGAGCGGCCTGTGGATGCTGTGCGCCATCGGCGGCATGGGCGCCGCGGCATGCGCCGGGGCGCTGGCGCCCTGGGTGCGGCTGCCGCCGGGCGTCTTCGCCGCGCTGGTGCTGGCGGGCACGGCGCTGTGGCTGGCGCTGCCCTGGTGCCTGCCGGCGCTGCTGCGCCGGAGCCGTACGCCGCGCGGTTGGCTCGCGCCGCTGCGCGTGGCGGTGGCGCGGCCGGGGTTTGAACGCCAGTGGCTCTGGCAGGCGCTGGCCTCGGCGGCGGTGCAGCTGCTGTCGGCCGCCGCGCTGGCGGCCGGCGGCCTGGCGCTGGGGGCGGTGCAGCCGGCCAGCGTATGGGCCTGGGCGATTGCGCCGGTGTTCCTGATGGCGGCGCTGCCGGTCAGCGTGGGCGGCTGGGGCACCCGCGAGGCCGCGGCCGTGGCCGCGCTGGCGCCCTTCGGCGTGGCGGCGCCGGTGGCCGTGGGCGTGGGGATGATCTACGGCATCTACGGCCTGGCGCAGGGCGCGCTGGGCGCGCTGGCATTCGGCTTGCCGCGCAACGCCGAACGGTGAGCGGCGCGGGCCGCGCGCCGATGCGCGCTAGACCCCCGCCAGCGACTTGAACGAGCCGAGCACCGCGGGCCCGTTGAAGGGCTTGACGATCCAGCCCCGAATGCCGGCGGCCTTGCCGCGCTCCTTCATCGCGGGCGAGTTCTCGGTGGTCAGCATGACGATGTTCACGGTGGCGTTGCGCAGCTCGCCGCGCACCTTCTCGGCCATCGTGAGGCCGTCCATGTGGGGCATGTTCACGTCGCAGACCACGAGCTTGATGCCGGAGTCCTGGCGCAGCTTGTTCAGGCCGTCCAGCCCGTCGACGGCCAGGGCCACGCTGAAGCCGTTCTGGGTGAGGAAGTTGCCGAGCTCGTTGCGCACGGTGCTCGAATCGTCGACGACGAGTACGTTTGCCATGGGGGTCTGGTCCTTGATGAGGCTGTGAATTGCGTGGGGAAGGGTGCGCTCAGAAAAGCTCCAGCTCGCCGGCGCTCACGGGCTGCTCCGCGGCCTGCCAGTCGAAGTCCATGGGCTCGTAGGCCCGTGCGCACAGCGAGGCGTACAGGCGCAGGTCCGAGGGCAGGTCGATGCGGAAATGCCGCAGGTGCTGCGCCGCGAGCCGCTCGAAGTGCGGCAGGCTGCGGATGTCCAGGATCTGGGGCGTGGAGAGCCCCAGGCCGCTGTAGAAAGCACCCAGCTCGCGGTTGATGGCGCCGCAGCACATGTTGCCGCTCTCGCAGATGGCGTCGATGAAGTCCTGCGGGGTCATGGCCTCGGGGGACTTGCGCCCCAGCCGCGCCATATGGGCCTTCAGGGTCGGCGACTCGTCGAAATGCAGCGCGGTGACGATGCGGAACGTGTACGAGGCGATGGACAGCACCACCATGTGGGTGCAGCGGCTGGGCTCCAGCCGATCGACGGGGGCGATGTCGGCCGCGGTGGCGCTGTCGGCGATGCCCTGGCGCAGGCCGAGCGCCATCATGCGGTCCAGGCTGTCGCGGGTGCGGGGCGTGATCTCGGGAAACGGGGTCATGCGTTGAGTGCCGCCTGCACCTTCTGGTTCGTGAGTTCCAGGCCGATGGCGGCGTTGATGACCATCTTGCCGCCGGCCTGCATGTCCTGGAAAACCGTCGTGGCGATCAGGTCGTTCTGGTAGAGGTTGTCGCGGTAGTGCTTGGACAGTGTTTCCGCGCGCACGGAGAGCGTGCGCATCTCGTTGGCCACCACGGAAAAGCCCTGGCCCGCCGTGCCGGCGCGCGCGGCCTCGATGGAGGCGTTGAGCGCCACGATGACCATCTGCGAGACGATGCGCGCGAACTCGTCGTTCTTCAGGTGCATGTCCTTGTTGTGGGCGACGAGCTGGCTCATGTCGGCATGCCAGCGCTCGAAGGTCTTGCTGATGCCCTGCAGCTCCGCCAGCGAGGCCGCCAGGGTGTTCGTGTGCGCCATGGCGCCGTCGGCCAGCGCCTGCGTTCTGGCCAGGGCGTCGCCTTCCAGCGCCTGCAGCTCGCTCGACAGGCGCTGGCGGTTCTGGTCCAGCGCCTGCTGCGCGCCATGCAGCGCCTGCTGCAGCTGCGCGACCTGGGCCTGCAGCTGCGCCTCGGCCTCGTGCCGGGCCGGGTCGTGCGTGATGACGATGGCTTGCGCGGCGCGCTGGCGCGCCAGGCGCGCGAGCCACCAGCCGGATGCCAGTGCGCCCGCCAGGACGCCACCTGCGAATGACAGCAGCATGTCCATGGTGCGATGCTCCTGCGGCGGTCAGCCCTGCGGGCGCAGTGCGAACCGCGCCGGCAGGTGGATCAGGATGTCGAACGCGCGGTGGGCGTTGGCCGGGGCGGCGCGCAGCCGCAGCGCCACATCGCCGCCATGGGCCGCCACGAAGGCCTTGACCGCGTCCATGCCCACGCCCCGGCCCGACACCGCGGTGACGGCGCCGGCCGTGGAGAAGCCCGGCTCGAAGACGAGCTGTGCGAGGGCCTCCTCGCCCGGCGCTTCGTGCGGGGCGAGCAGGCCGGCTTCGAGCGCCTTGGCGCGGATGCGCTCCAGGTTCAGGCCGCGGCCGTCGTCGGCCATGCGCAGTTGCAGCGACTCGGGCTGCAGCGCCATGTCGATCACGATCTGGCCGGCCGCGGGCTTGCCCTCGCGCACGCGGGCCTGGGCATCCTCGATGCCATGGTCCATGGCGTTGCGCAGCAAATGCGTGAACACGTCGCGCAGCATGGGCGCGATGGCGTGGTGCAGGGCGATGCCGTCATCGTTCAGCCGCACCACGGGGGCCTCCTTGTCGAGCTCTGCGGCCAGTGAGGGCAGGGAGGCAAGGGCGCCGTCCAGCGCCTCCGCCAGGCGCACGCTGGTCCACTGCTGCAGCGTCTGGGCGGCCCGGGCCGCCGTGGCCTGCAGGGCGTGCGCATCGCCGGCCTGGGCCGCGTCGCGCAGTTGCAGGGCCAGGGCCTCGATCTGCGCGGGCGGCAGTGCAATGCCCTGCGTGGCGGCGTCGCCCGCGCCGTGTCCGCGCAGCTTGCCGGCCTCGATGGCCTGGTAGCGGTCCAGCATGTCCCGCACGGCGGCCAGGTCGGCGAGCAGGGCGGTGGTATCCCAGGCGGCCGGGTCCTGGCGCAGCGCGTCGTAGCGCTGCTCCGCCAGGTGGGCCACGTCGGCCAGCTGCAGCAGGCCGTAGGTGCGGGCGTTGCCCTTGACGGTGTGCATGTTGCGAAACAGCTCGGCTACGGCCGCGGGGCGGGCGTCGGCGGCGTCCGCCGCCTCGCGCACGAGGCGCTCGTTGGTTTGCACGAAGGCAGCGGTGCCGGCCACGAAGGACTGGAACTTGGACCGCTCCACCGCGAGGATCTCGCCGATGATGGACAGCTCCTGCTGCTGCGCCTGGGCGGCATGTGCGAGCTGGCGCAGCTCGGTCACGTCGCGGATGCAGAGCATGAGCCGCTCTGTCGTGCCGTGCGCGTCGGTGATGGGCGACCAGCCCAGCTCCCAGGTGCGGGCGCTGCCGTCGGGCTGCACGCGCACGATCTCGCGCGGCAGCAGGTGGGCGTTGAAGTCGAAGTTCATCGCGTCCTCGCCGATGCACGCGCCAATGGCGGCCAGGGCCTGGTCCACGGCATCGGCGCCGAGGCGGGAGCCCGCGAAGAGCACGTCCTGCACGGCACGGCCGGCGAGATCGCGCGTGCCGACCAGGGTGGTCAGATGCTCCGAGAACTCGGGGTGGATGCGCCCACCCGCCTGCAGCGTGAGGATGCCCTGGGGGATGTAGTGCAGCATGGCCTGGATGTCGGCGCTCTTTTGCCGTACGAGCTCGCTGCTGTGCTGGATCTTCTCGATCATGGTGTTGAAGGCCATGATCGAGCGGCCGATCTCGTCCTGGCGCGCCACGGGCACGCGGTGTGTGAAGTCCTGGCTGGTGGCGATGGCCGTCATCTTGCGCTCCATCTCGCCGATGGGGAGGATGATCTGGCGGTACAGCAGCACGCCGATGAGCGCGAGCCCCAGCACCGAGACCACGGTGACCACGGCAAGCGTGGCGCTGGTGTTGCGCAGGTTCTGGTTGAGTGCTTCGATCGCCTGGTCCTTGCTGCGGCGCTTTTCTACCTGCACGGCATCGATCATCTGGCCCTGCTCGCGCAGGTACTGGTCCACGGTGGCGGCCATGGTGGCCTCGGCCGCATCCTGCTGGCCCGCGAGCTTGAAGCGCGCCGTGTCGTCGATGGCCGCGAAGTAGTTGTCCAGGCTGTGCTGCGCCTCTTCGATCAGGCCGCGCTGCGCCGGGCTGTCGGCCTGTTGGCGCTGCTCCGAAAGCGCCTTGTGCAGGCTGGCCTTGCGCGCGCTGAGTTCTTCGTGCAGGTGCTGGGCGGCGGCCTTGTCGGGGGCCCCCAGCATGGAGAGGGTGGTGATCTGGATGTCCTTGAGCTGCCCCATCAGCTCCACGGACTGGATGGTGCTGGGCACCACCCCTTCGGTCACGGACTTGACCTCCCGTGCGCCCAGGTGCGATTGGTAGAGCGCAAAGCCCCCGATGCCACCCAGTGCCGCGAAGGTGAGGGCGATGAGAAGGACGATGCGTTGTCGTACGGTCATGAGCAGAGGGCCTTGGCGCATTAACAATTTGATGCAAATTGTTCGACACGCGGGTTTCAACTTCATGACGAAGCGGGCCGCCGAGGCCCGCCAGGGTCATCGCCGCCGGGGCGGCCGCACGGCTTTAGGCTGGGGCGTCGGCGTCGCGCTTGATTTGCAGCGCCCGCTCGTAGAGCGTGTTGCGCGGCGCGCCCGTGATGTCGGCCGCCAGCTTCACGGCGGTCTTGGTGGGCAGCTCGGCCAGCAGCAGGCGCAGCACCCGCTCTGCGGCGGCACCGTCGTCGTGCTGCACGGGCACGGGATGGAGCAGGACGACGAACTCCCCCTTGATGCGCTGCGGGGAGCCCTGCAGCCATGCCGCGAGGTCTCTGGCGGCGTGGGTGGAGATTTCCTCGAACTGCTTGGTGATTTCGCGTGCCAGCGTCACAGGACGCTCGTCCAGCACGGCCAGGGCGTTGGCCAGCTCCTGTATGCGGTGCGGGGCCTCCAGCAGCACGACGCAGCGCGGCTCGGCGGCCAGCCGCTGCACCGCCGCCGCGCGCTCCGCGCTCTTGGTCGGCAGGAAGCCGGCGAACAGGAAGCCCCCGGTCTCCGGCGCGTGGGCGATGGCGCCGGCGGCGCTGAGCGCGCTGGTCACGCTGCTGGCGCCGGGCAGGGGCGTGCAGCGCAGGCCCGCGGCCTGTACGGCGGCGACCAGGCGCGCGCCGGGGTCGCTCACGCCGGGCGTGCCGGCGTCGCTCACATAGGCAATGCGCTGGCCGGCGCGCAGGCGCTCCACGACGGCCTGCGCGGCCTGGGCCTCGTTGTGCTGGTGCACGGCCAGCAGCCGGTCGGCAGGCTTGTCGATGCCGTAGGCGCGCAGCAGGGCCTGGGTGTGGCGCGTGTCTTCGCAGGCGATGGCATCGGCCAACTGCAGCACATGCAGGGCGCGCAGGGTGATGTCGGCCAGGTTGCCGATCGGCGTGGCCACCACGTACAGGGTGCCCTGCGGATAATGCTGGGCGGCCGCGGCGTCGTGCGCGGCATTCAGGGCGGAGGCAAAGGATGCGCTCAATGGGGTTCCTTGGCAAGAAAGTCAGCGGCAACGCGCCCGCGCGCACCACGCGTTCCATGGGCCAGGCGGCGGAAGACCACGCCCTGGCGCATCTGGCCGCGGCGGGCCTGGCGCTGGTGGAACGCAATTATCGGACCCCCGGGCGGGGTGGAGGAGAGATCGACCTCATCATGCGCGAGCGCGACGGTACGCTGGTCTTCGTGGAGGTGCGCAGCCGCTGCGGCGCCGGCTTTGGTGGCGCTGCGGGGAGCATTGGCACCACCAAGCAGCGGCGCATCATCCTGGCGGCGCGGCACTACCTGATGCGCTGGCCCGCGCCGCCGCCCTGCCGCTTCGATGCGGTGCTCATCGAGCAGGACCGCGTGCAATGGCTGCGCGCCGCGTTCGAGGCCGCATGACCGCGGCCCGCGGGTAGGCGGCCGCCTACCGTTTGCTACAGAAGGCGCGGGGCCGGCGGGTATCATTCACGGCCCATGCTTGAGCAACGTGTCCAACAGCATTTCATCGACAGCGCCGACCTGAAATACCAGGCGGCGCAAGCCCTCAGCCACCCCATCAGCGCCGCGGTACAGGCCGTCCTGGCCTGCGTGACCAATGGCGCGAAGGTGCTCGCCTGCGGCAGCGGCCCGTCGGCGGCGCAGGCGCAGCAGTTCGCGGCCTTCTGCGTCACTGGATTCGAGCGGGAGCGGCCGGAACTGGCCGCCCTGGCCCTGGTGCCGGACGCGATGTGGATGGCCTCGTCCGCGCTGGGCGCGGGCGCAGACATCGCCACGCTGGCGCGCCAGGTGCGCGCGCTGGGCCAGGCCGGCGATCTGCTGCTGGCCATCACCATCGGGGGCAACGAGCCTGCCCTGCTGGAGGCCGTGCAGGCCGCCCATGAGCGCGACATGACCGTGGTGGCGCTGTGCGGCCGCGACGGCGGCGCACTGGCCACGCTGCTGCGCGAAACCGATGTCCAGATCTGCGTACCGCACGACCGCGCCGCCCGCGTGCGCGAGGTGCATGCCCTGGTGCTGCACTGCCTGTGCGATGGCGTGGATGCCCAGTTACTTGGAGAACAGGAGATTCCTCTATGACAGTCCCGATGTTGCGAACCCTTTGCTCCGTGCTGGCGGCCGGCGCCCTGGTGGGCAGTTTGGCAGCCTGTGCGCCGCTGGTGATCGGCGGTGGTGCCGTGATGGGCACGCTGATGGCCACCGACCGGCGCACGACGGGTACACAGGTGGAGGACGAGGGCATCGAGCTGCGCACCGTCAACCGCATCCGCGAGGCCTTGGGCGACCGCGTGCATGTGAACGTGACGAGCTACAACCGCCAGGTCCTGCTGACCGGCGAGGCGTCCGCGGCCGCCGATGCCCAGAAGGCGGAGCAGATCGCCTTGAGCGTGGAGAACGTGCGCTCGGTGGTCAACGATATCGGCGTGATGCCCCATTCCTCGCTGAAGCAGCGCTCCAGCGACACCTTCATCACCGGCAAGGTGCGCGCCAGCCTGGTGGACGCCAAGGACCTGACCGCCAATGCGTTCAAGGTGGTGACCGAGCGCAATGTGGTCTACCTGATGGGCCGGGTGACGCCGCGCGAGGCCAAACGCTCCGCCGAAATCGCCCGCGGCGTGGACGGCGTGCACAAGGTGGTGCGGGTGTTCGAGGTCATCACCGAGGAGGAGCTGAGCCGCTCTGCCACGCAGCCGGCGCCCGTGTCGCAGGACCCGGCCGCAGCGGGGCAACCGGCCAAGCCCTGAGCACGCGCCCCTGGCGTTGACGGGCTGCGCCGGCCCGCGGCGCATCCCCAGCAGCACTGCCCGCCTCGCGCGGGCAGTGTGCCTTGCGGGTCAGGACTTCTGGGGGGCCAGGCGTGTGATCAGGCTGGAGGTGTCCCAGCGGTTGCCGCCCGAGCGCTGCACGTCGGCGTAGAACTGGTCCACCAGCGCCGTCACCGGCAGGCGTGCGCCGTTGCGCTTGGCCTCGTCGAACACCAGCCCCAGGTCCTTGCGCATCCAGTCCACGGCAAAGCCGAAGTCGAAGCGGCCCTCAACCATGGTCTTGCCGCGGTTGTCCATCTGCCAGCTCTGGGCCGCGCCCTTGCCGATCACGTCGAGCACGAGCGGCATGTCCAGCCCCGCATGCTGGCCAAAGGCGATCGCCTCGGACAGCCCCTGCACCAGGCCGGCAATGCAGATCTGGTTCACCATCTTGGCGAGTTGCCCGGCGCCGCTGTCGCCAATGCGCGTGAAGGCGCGGGAGAACGCCAGGGCCGTGGGCCGCACGGCGTCGAAGGCCGCCTGGTCACCACCGCACATCACCGTGAGCTGGCCGTTCTGCGCGCCGGCCTGGCCGCCGGAGACGGGCGCATCGATGAACTGCAGGCCCAGCGTGCGCGCGGCGCCGTACAGCTCGCGGGCCACGGCGGCCGATGCCGTGGTGTGGTCCACGAAGATGGCGCCCGGCTGCATGCCGGCGAAGGCACCGTCGGCACCCAGCACCACGGAGCGCAGGTCGTCGTCGTTGCCCACGCAGCAGAAGACGATCTCGGCACCCTGTGCGGCCTCGCGTGACGTTTTTGCATGTTTTACGCCTGTGGCGCCCGCGAATTCAGCGCTCCATGCTTCTGATTTTGTAGCGGTGCGGTTGTACACCGTCACGGCATGGCCGGCCGTTGCCAGGTGTCCGGCCATGGGGTAGCCCATGACGCCCAGGCCCAGGAAGGCCACGCGGCGCGCGGGCGCCGGCTCGTAGGTGCGTGGATTGATACTGCTCATGTCAAAGGGGCTCCATCAAAAACAAGGCCCGCCCGGAACCGGAAGGAGGGCGGGCCGGGGGGCGGCGCTGTGGGCCGGGCGTCAGACGATGGCGAAATGCTCGGTCCCGGAGGCCAGGTCCGTGGTCTTGGCGCGCTGGCTGCCGAGCTTGATCTGCAGGCGCAGGTCGTTCACCGAGTCGGCATTGCGTAGAGCGTCTTCGTAGCTGATCACGTTGGCCTCGAACAGGTCGAACAGGGCCTGGTCGAAGGTCTGCATGCCGAGGTTGCGGCTCTTCTTCATGATCTCCTTGATCTCGGCCACCTCGCCCTTGAAGATCAGGTCGGAGATCAGCGGCGTGTTCAGCATCACCTCGACGGCCGCGGCGCGGCCCTTGCCGTCCTGCTTGGGGATCAGACGCTGCGAGATCATGCCGCGCAGGTTCAGCGACAGGTCCATGAGCAGCTGGGCGCGGCGCTCTTCGGGGAAGAAGTTGATGATGCGGTCCAGCGCCTGGTTGGCGCTGTTGGCGTGCAGCGTGGCCAGGCACAGGTGGCCGGTCTCGGCGAAGGCCACGGCATGCTCCATGGTCTCGCGGTCGCGGATTTCGCCCATCAGGATCACGTCGGGCGCCTGGCGCAGCGTGTTCTTGAGCGCGGCCTCCCAGCTGTCGGTGTCCAGGCCCACCTCGCGCTGCGTCACCACGCAGTTCTTGTGCGGGTGCACGAATTCCACCGGGTCTTCCACCGTGATGATGTGGCCGAAGGAGTGCTCGTTGCGCCAGTCCAGCATGGCGGCCAGTGTGGTGGACTTGCCCGAGCCCGTGGCACCTACCAGGATGCACAGGCCGCGCTTGGTCATGGTGACTTCCTTGAGCACCTGGGGCATGCCCAGGCCGTCGATGGTGGGCAGCGTGAGCGGAATCGTCCGCAGCACCATGCCCACGCGCCCCTGCTGGATGAAGGCATTGACGCGAAAGCGCCCCACGCCCGCGGGCGAGATGGCGAAGTTGCACTCCTTGGTGCGCTCGAAGTCGGCCACCTGCTTGTCGCTCATGATGGAGCGCGCCAGCGTGAGCGTATGGGTCGGGGTGAGCGGCTGGGGCGAGACCTTGGTGACCTTGCCATCCACCTTGATCGCGGGCGGAAACTCTGCCGTGATGAACAGGTCGCTGCCGCCGCGGCTGACCATCAGCTTGAGCAGATCATTGATGAATTTACTGGCCTGATCCCGTTCCATCCCGATACCCCCTTATGTCAGCCTTGTCGGCTTTGTTGTACTACCCGACTATTCAGCGTTGATTGTCGCTCAGGCGAGCGCTCACTACGCGCAGCCGCAGCGAGAGCTTGCGCGCCAGCAGGGCCACCAGGCTGGCGGCCAGTTGCGGGTCCTGCGACATCATGTCGTCCATGGCCTCGGCGCCCAGCACGGCCACCTCGCAATCGGTGAGCGTGGTGCAGGCCGAGAAGCGGATGCCGCTGTCCAGCAGCGACATCTCGCCCAGGATGTCGCCGGGGCGGGTCTCGGCCAGGCGCAGGTGCTCGCCCCAGGGCTGCACGCGGTCCACGGCGATGGTGCCGGTGAGCAGCACCACCATGAAGTTGCCGTACTCGTCCTGGCGGATCACATCCCGGTTGGGTGGAACGGCCGCGAACTCGAAGAAGCGCTCCATGCGCTCCACGGCGTTCTGGTCCAGATGCGCCATGTACTTGTCCTTGGCCCAGAGCGACTGCAGCAGCTTGCCGCCGCGGCTCTTGGGCAGGCGCTTGGCGCCCACCTCCACCGCGCGCGCCTCCCAGGGGATGAGCTGCGACTCGTCCACACCCTGGCCGGCGAACGCGGTGGTGAAGAACACGGAGTCGCCGTTCTCTTCGCCGGTCCTGCGGGTTCTGGACTTGAGCAGGCTGAGAATGCCTTTCATGGTGGGGCTCCGAAGTGCCGGGCCTGCCTCCTCGCGGGCCCGGCGGGGTGGATGGGGGTGCGCCGCCCCGGAGGGGTCAGCCGGGGAAGTTTTCGGGAATCTTGGCCTTGGCGCGGGCCTCGGCGGGGCTGATGATGTTGCGGCGCACCAGGTCGGTGAGGTTCTGGTCCAGCGTCTGCATGCCCACGCTGTTGCTGGTCTGGATGGTGGAGTACATCTGCGCCACCTTGGCCTCGCGGATCAGGTTGCGGATGGCGCTGGTGCCCAGCATGATCTCGTGCGCGGCCACGCGGCCCGCGCCGTCCTTGGTCTTGCACAGCGTCTGCGAGATCACGGCCTGCAGCGACTCCGACAGCATCGCGCGCACCATTTCCTTTTCTTCGGCGGGGAACACGTCGATGATCCGGTCGATGGTCTTGGCGGCGCTGGACGTGTGCAGCGTGCCGAACACCAGGTGGCCCGTTTCGGCGGCCGTCATGGCCAGGCGGATGGTTTCCAGGTCGCGCATTTCGCCCACCAGGATCGCGTCCGGGTCTTCGCGCAGAGCGGACTTCAGCGCCGCTGCGAACGACAGCGTCATCGGGCCCACTTCACGCTGGTTGATCAGGCACTTCTTGGATTCGTGCACGAACTCGATCGGGTCTTCCACCGTGAGGATGTGGCCGTACTCGGATTCGTTGAGGTAGTTCACCATGGCCGCCAGCGTGGTGGATTTGCCCGAGCCCGTGGGCCCGGTGACCAGCACCAGGCCGCGCGGCTTGAGCGCCAGGTCGCCGAAGATCTTGGGCGCGTTGAGCTGCTCCAGCGTCAGGATCTTGCTGGGAATGGTCCGGAACACGGCCGCCGCGCCGCGGTTCTGGTTGAAGGCATTGACGCGAAAGCGCGCCAGGCCGTCGATCTCGAAGGAGAAGTCCACCTCCAGGAACTCTTCGTAGGCCTTGCGCTGGGCGTCGCTCATGATGTCGTACACCATGGCGTGGACGGTCTTGTGGTCCAGCGCATCGACGTTGATGCGCCGCACATCCCCATGGACCCGGATCATCGGCGGCAGGCCGGCGGAAAGGTGCAGGTCCGACGCCTTGTTCTTCACGCTGAAGGCGAGCAATTGGGTGATGTCCACGGGTTCCCTCTCATCGTTTGATACGCTTGGGCAAACATTATGACGACGATTGCCAGCAACCTCCAGCGCGTTCAAGGGCGCATCGCGCGGGCCTGCGCGGCCGCGGGCCGGGCTCCGGATTCCGTGGCCCTGCTGGCGGTTTCCAAGACCTTCCGCCCCGAGGCGGTGCGCGACGCGGCCCTGGCGGGACAGCGCAGCTTCGGCGAGAACTACATCCAGGAGGCCGTGGAAAAGATGGCCCTGGTCGCGGCGCTGGGGCTGCCGCAGCCGCTGGAGTGGCACTGCATAGGCCCCGTGCAGAGCAACAAGACGCGCCTGGTGGCGCAGCATTTCGACTGGGTGCACACGGTGGACCGGCTGAAGACGGCGCAGCGCCTGTCCGACCAGCGTCCGGAGCACCTGGCGCCGCTGCAGCTGTGCATCCAGGTGAACGTGGACGGCGGCGCCACCAAGGCCGGCGTGCCCCCTGGCGATGCGCTGGAACTGGCGCGGGCCGTGGCGCAACTGCCCCGGGTGCGGCTGCGCGGCGTCATGAGCATTCCCGACGAAGCGCCTGCCGCCGAGGCGCAGCTGGCCGTGTTCCTGCGCGTGCGCCAGGTGTTCGACGCGCTGCGTGCGGAGGGCGGGCCGGGGTTCGAGGCCTTCGACACCCTGTCGCTGGGCATGACCGGCGACCTGGAGGCCGCCGTGCGCGCGGGCAGCACCATGGTGCGCGTGGGCAGCGGCATCTTCGGTGCGCGCGACTACGGCGCCACCGCATGAGGTGCTAAGCTGATCCGCTCAATTTTGTTGACGGAGACGCACACATGCCCGGCCTGCTGCCCGACATCGACCCCGATGGCCTGCTCGAATTCTCGGTGGTCTATACCGACCGCGCGCTCAACCACATGTCCCGCCGCTTCACCGGCGTGATGCAGGACATCCTGGCGACGCTCAAGCAGGTCTACCACGCCCACACGGCCGTGCTCGTGCCCGGCAGCGGCACCTTCGGCATGGAGGCAGTGGCGCGCCAGTTCGCCAACCGCGAGAAGGTGCTGATCGTGCGCAATGGCTGGTTCAGCTACCGCTGGAGCCAGATCTTCGACGCGGGCGGCCTGGGCGGCGGCGCGGTCGTGTGCAAGGCGCGCCAGCTGGGCGACGGCCCCCAGGCGCCCTGGGCGCCGTGCCCGGCCGACGAGGTGGCCGCCGCCATCCGCGCCGAAAGGCCGCGGGTGGTGTTCGCGCCGCATGTGGAGACGGCCAGCGGCATCATCCTGCCCGACGACTATCTGCGCACCGTGAGCGCGGCCGCGCACGAGGTGGGCGCGCTCTTCGTGCTGGACTGCGTGGCCTCGGGCGCCATGTGGGTGGACATGGAGCAGACCGGCGTGGACGTGCTGATCTCCGCGCCGCAAAAGGGCTGGAGCGGCTCGCCCTGCTGCGCCATGGTGATGCTGTCGGAGCGCGCGCGCCAGGCCATCGAGGACACGCAAAGCTCCAGCTTCTCGTGCGACCTCAAGAAATGGATGCAGATCGCCGAGGGCTACGAAAAGGGCCAGCACGCCTACCACACCACCATGCCCACGGACGCGTTGGTGCGCCTGCGCGACGTGATGCTGGAGACCCGCGACTACGGCTTCGACACGGTGCGGGCCGAGCAGGTCGCGCTGGGCGCCAAGGTGCGCGCGCTGCTCGCATCGCGCGGCTTTCCCAGCGTGGCGGCCCAGGGCTACCAGGCGCCGGGCGTGGTGGTGAGCTACACCACCGACCCCGGCATCCAGAGCGGCAAGAAGTTCATCGAGGCCGGCCTGCAGACCGCCTCGGGCGTGCCGCTGCAGTGCGACGAGGGGCCGGACTTCCAGAGCTTCCGCATCGGCCTGTTCGGCCTGGAGAAGTGGCACAACGTGGACCGCACCGTGGGCCAGCTGGCCGCGGCGCTGGACAAGGTGGCACCCGCCGCGCCGTAAACCGGTGCCCAGGGCGGGGCCGGACGCGCCCGCCTCCTACAGCCGCAGGGTGGACGCCGCCGCGGCCCTGGGGCTATGCTCCCCGCCATGCAAGCCTCTCCCCTGGAGCCGGACGCGCCCGCCGCCGCGCCGTTTGAAGCCTCCGCGCTCGCAGACCGCGCGGGCCAGCTGGCCCGCGCCAAGCGCCAGGCCACGGGCCTGCTGCTGGCGGTGGTCTTCGTCTTCGCCCTGACCTATCTGTTCCCGCGCAGCCTGGGCGTGGCCTGCGTGCGCGCCGTGGCCGAGGCCGCCATGGTGGGCGCGCTGGCCGACTGGTTCGCGGTGTCGGCGCTGTTTCGGCGCATACCGCTGCCGCTGCTGCAGCGGCACACCGACATCATTGCGCGCAACAAGGACCGCATCGGCGGCAACCTGGCGGTGTTCGTGCGCGACCGGTTCCTCGACGCGCCCTCGCTCGTGGCCATGATCCGCCGCCATGACCCGGCCAATCTGCTGGCGCAATGGCTCACGTCGCCCGCCAACGCGGGGCTGCTGGGGCGGCAGGTGGCGCGCCTGGCGCTCACGGCGCTGGAGACGGTGGAGGACGCCAAGATCCAGGCCTTCCTGAGCCAGGCCGCGCGCACCCTCGTGGGGCAGATCGATCTGACGCGCTCCATGGCCTCGGCCCTGGGCGCGCTCACCTACCAGGGGCGCCACCAGGCGCTGCTGGACGATCTGCTGGAGCGCCTGGGCGCCATGGTGCGGTCGGAGGACACGCGCGCCTTCGTGGCCGACACGCTGGTGCAGTGGATCAAGCGCGAGCACCCGCTCAAGCAGAAGGTGCTGCCCACCGACTGGCTGTCGGGCAAGGGTGCGGCGGCCATCACCCATGCGGTGGAGACGCTGCTCCAGGCCGTGGCCGAGGACCCGCAGCATGAGCTGCGCGAGGCGCTGGACGGCGCCGTGCAGCGCCTCATCGCCCGCCTGCAGACCGACCCCGACTGGGCGCGCCGCGGCGAGGAGGTTCGCAGCTACCTGCAGAACGACGAGGTGCTGGGCCGCTATGTGCGCGACCTGTGGCAGGGCCTGCGCGAGCGGCTGCGCGCGGACCTGGCCGACGAGGACTCGCAGCTGTCGCGCCGCGTGGCCGGCATGGGGCAGTGGCTGGGCATGTCGCTGGCCGGCGATGCGGCCCTGCGTGTGCGCCTGAACGTGCGGCTGGAACTGTGGGCCGCCACGTTCGCGCCCGACGTGGCGCAGTCCGTGGCCGAGCATATCCGCGCCACGATGCAGCGCTGGGACGCGCAGGAGATGGCCCGGCTGGTCGAGCTGCACATCGGCCGCGACCTGCAGTTCATCCGCATCAACGGCACGGTGGTGGGCGGCTGCATCGGGCTGCTGCTGTTCGCGGTCTCGCACGCGGGCGAGCTCTGGGCCCTGGTGGCGCGCCCTTGAACTCCTGATTTGATAGCTGTCAGCGCTTGTCCATCAAGCGCTTCGGGCTAATTTTGCTTTCAATCAGAAGCGTGGCAGGTCCGGGTGGCTGAGCTTGCCGCCGCGCACCAGCATCTTGCCGTACTCGGCGCAGCGGTTCAGCGTGGGGATGACCTTGCCGGGGTTGAGCAGGCCGGCCGGGTCGAATGCCGTCTTCAGGGCGGCCATCTGCGCGTTCTCCTCGGTGGTGAACTGGGTGCACATGCTGTTCAGCTTTTCCACGCCCACGCCGTGCTCGCCCGTCACCGTGCCGCCCATGGCCACGCTGGTCTCCAGGATGTCGGCGCCGAACAGCTCGCAGCGGTGCAACTCGTCGGGGTCGTTGGCGTCGAACAGGATCAGCGGGTGCAGGTTGCCGTCGCCCGCGTGGAACACGTTGCAGCAGCGCAACTGGTATTTCTTTTCCATCTCCTGGATGGCCAGCAGGATGTCGGCCAGGCGCTTCCTGGGGATGGTCGAGTCCATGCACATGTAGTCGGGGCTGATGCGGCCGCTGGCGGGGAAGGCGTTCTTGCGCCCGCTCCAAAAGCGCATGCGCTCCTCCTCGCTGTCGCTCACGCTGATGGCGGTAGCGCCTGCGCCGCGCAGCACCTCGCTCATGCGCCCGATCTCTTCCTCCACCTCCTCGGGCGTGCCGTCGGATTCGCACAGCAGGATGGCCTCGGCCGTCAGGTCGTAGCCGGCCTTGACGAAGTCCTCCACGGCGGCGGTCATGGGCTTGTCCATCATCTCCAGCCCGGCCGGGATGATGCCCGCCGCGATCACGGCGGCCACGGCATCGCCGGCCTTGCGCACGTCGTCGAAGCTGGCCATGATGCAGCGCGCCAGCTGGGGCCTGGGGATGAGCCGCACGGTGACCTCCAGCGCCACGGCCAGCATGCCCTCGCTGCCGATCACGGCGGCCAGCAGGTCGTAGCCGGGCGCGTCCAGCGCCTCGCTGCCGAAGGTGACGGGCTCGCCCTCCATGGTGAAGCCGCGCACGCGCAGCACGTTGTGCACCGTCAGGCCGTACTTCAGGCAGTGCACGCCGCCCGAGTTCTCGGCCACGTTGCCGCCGATGGTGCAGGCGATCTGGCTGCTGGGGTCGGGTGCGTAGTACAGGCCGTGGGGCGCGGCGGCCTCGCTGATGGCCAGGTTGCGCACGCCGCACTGCACGCGCGCCGTGCGGCTGACAGGGTCCACGTCCAAGATGCGGTTGAACTTGGCCAGCGACAGCGTCACGCCCATGGCGTGGGGCATGGCGCCGCCCGACAGGCCCGTGCCCGCGCCGCGCGCGACCACCGGCACCTGCAGCCGGTGGCAGGCCCTGAGCACGGCCTGCACTTCGCTTTCTGTCTCGGGCAGGCAGACGACCAGCGGGCGCTGGCGGTAGGCCGTGAGGCCGTCGCATTCATAGGGCGTGGTGTCCTCGGACTGCCAGAGCAGCGCGTGCTGCGGCACGCAGGCCGAGAGGGCCTGCACGACCTCGGCCTGGCGCCGGGCGCGTTCGGTGGGGGTGGGGCTGGTGGACATGGTGGCGTGACTGTAGGCCATGGTGGCCCTGCGCGGCGTGAGTTTTCTTGCAGGCGGGCGTGAGCCGGATTGCGTTGTTTGCTATGTTATTTATAGCTACTTGCGCTTGCTGGATAAGCGCTGCAGGCCGATTTGGCCTGCGGTTCAGGCCATGGAGCGCCGCAGCCACTCGGCGAACGCGGCGCATTCCCAGCGGTCCATGGTGCCGGTGCGCCAGCACAGGTAGTGGGCGTGCGGGCTGGGCGCGTCGATGTCGAACAGGCGCACCAGCGAGCCCTGGTCCAGCCAGGGCGCGCCCAGCTTCAGGCGCACCAGCGCCACGCCCATGCCGGCGGCGGCGCCGTCGCACATCAGGCCGATGTCGTTGAACTGCGAGCCCTCGGTGGGCGCGGGCCAGTCCAGGCCGCAGGCGTCGAACCAGCTGCGCCAGGGCTCCAGCGGGCTGCGCAGCAGGGGAATGTCCTGCAGGTCCGCGGGGCGGTCGAACGGGCCGTGCTCGCGCACGAAGGCGGGCGAGGCCAGCGGGGTGACCACATCGCGCGCGATCTCCACATGCTCCATGTCGGCGTAGTGGCCGGTGCCGAAGCGCACGACCAGGTCGGCGTCCTCGGCCACCACGTCCAGCAGCGGAATGGAGACCTGCAGCGCCAGGTCGATCTCGGGGTAGGTCTCGGTGAACTGGCGCAGGCGCGGAATCAGGATGGCGCGCGCGAACGTGGGCGTGACGGCCAGCTTGAGCCGGCGCTTGCCCGGCGCGATGGCCGCGCCCGGAAAGCGCTGCAGCGCGGTCAGCCCCTCGCGCACATGGGCCAGGTAGGCGTTGCCGTCGGTGGTCAGGGAAAAGTCGGAGCGCCCGAACAGGCGCGTGCCCAGGATCTGCTCGAGCTGCTTGACGCGGTGGCTCACGGCGCTGGGCGTCACGCACAGCTCGTCGGCCGTCTGCGTCACGCTGCGCAGGCGCGCCAGGGCCTCGAAGGTCAGCAGGCACTGGATGGGCGGGATGCGCCGCAGGCTCGCGGCGTCCAGCGCCGCCTTGGCCGAGAGGTGGGCGCTGGAGTGGGTGGCCATGGCGGGCTGAGGGGTCAGCGGAAGACGACGGTCTTGTGCCCGTTGAGCAGCACGCGGTGCTCGCTGTGCCATTTCACGGCGCGGGCCAGCACCAGGCTTTCGGTGTCGCGGCCGCGGGCGGTGAGGTCTTCGACAGTATCCGTGTGATCCGCTCTTGTAACGTCTTGTTCGATAATCGGCCCCTCATCGAGGTCGGCCGTCACGTAGTGCGCGGTGGCGCCAATCAGCTTGACGCCACGGTCATGGGCCTGGTAGTACGGCTTGGCGCCCTTGAAGCTGGGCAGGAAGCTGTGGTGGATGTTGATCGCGCGGCCGGCCAGCTTGGTGCACAGGTCGTTGGACAGCACCTGCATGTAGCGGGCCAGCACCACCAGCTCGGCCCCTTCGGCCTGGATGATTTCGTACTGTTTGGCCTCGGCTTGCGCCTTGGTGGCGCTGGTGACGGGGATGTGGTGGAACGGAATGTTGTAGCTGGCCGCGAGCTGGTAGAAGTCGCGGTGGTTGCTGATGATGGCGCGGATGTCGATGGGCAGCAGGCCGCTTTTCCAGCGAAACAGCAGGTCGTTGAGGCAGTGCCCTTCCTTGCTGACCATCAGCACGGTCTTCATGGACTCGCTGGCGGCGTGCAGGCTCCAGCGCATGGCGTGGCTCTCGGCGAAGGTGGCCAGTTCGCTCTTGAGGGTGGCTTCGTCGGCGCCGGTGCAGGCGAACTGCACGCGCATGAAGAACAGGCCGGTGCCCTGGTCGTTGTATTGGGCGGCTTCCTCGATGTTGCCGCCCTGGTCCAGCAGGAAGCCGGAGACGGCATGCACCAGCCCGAGCCGGTCGGTGCAGGACAGTGTCAGGATGTAGGAATGGGTCATATGCCGCGATTGTCGCAGCACGCGGCGCCCCACTGGGAGTAAGGATTGCAGAGCAATAGCGCGGGCCGCGGGCCCTCGTCGATGGCGCCCTGGGGCGCGGTGGCGTTGGTCCTGGCGGCCGGCGCGGCATGGGCGTGGGCGGGCGCGGGCCTGCTGCAGCGCCTGCCGCTGGAGCCCGATGACCATGCCCTGGCGCTGCGCTGCAAGGCCTGGGTGGAGGGCACCCTGGTCGGCGTGCTGGTGGTCTGGCTGCTGCGTGCGTACCGCATGGGCCCGAAGCCGCGCACCCTGGTGCGGGAGGTGGACCAGGTGCTGCGCCACGCGCCCGCGGGCATGGCCCGCCTGGGCATGGACGGCCGCCTGCTGTGGGCCAACGAGCGCCTGCGCGACTGGCTGGGCCTGTGCCCGGACGAGCCGCTGCCCGAGACGAGCTTTCGCGCCCTGGTGTGCCCGGCCGACGGCGCCTGGGTGGAAACCCAACTGGAGCGCCTGAGGGCCGGGGAAATCGACCACTACCAGGGCGAGCGCCAGTGCCACAACCTGCGCGACGGCACGAGCCAGCCCGTGCTGTGCACGGTGAGCCACGTGGCGGCCGCGCATGGCGAGCCCGAGCACCTGGTCTGCGTGCTGCAGTCCATGCGGGAACTGCAGGCCGCGCGCGCGGCCCAGGCGCTCAGCGAGCAGCGGCTGCGCCTGGCGGCGACGGTGGTGGACAACACCATCGAGGGCGTGGTGGTGACCGATGCCGAGAGCCGCATCCTGTCGGTCAACGCCTCGTTCACGCGCCTGCTGGGCTACACCGAGGACGAGCTGCTGGGCCGCACGCCGGGTGTGTTCAAGTCCGGGCGGCACGACAAGTCGTTCTACGAGGCCATGTGGGACTCCATGCGCCGCACGGGCCACTGGCAGGGCGAGATCTGGAACCGGCGCAAGAACGGCGAGATCTTTCCCGAGCGCATGTCACTGTCGGCCGTGCGCGGCGAGGGCGGGCAGGTCACGCACTACGTGTGCATGTTCACCGACATCTCCGAGGACAAGGCGCAGCGCGAGCGCCTGGAGTTCCTGGCGCACCGCGACCCGCTCACCGGCATCGCCAACCGCGCGCATTTTGGCGAGCTGCTGGCCGATGCCGTGCGCGATGCCGGCGCGCGCGGCGAGCGCATGGCGCTGCTGCAGCTCAACCTGGATCGCTTCAAGGACGTGAACGGCAGCTACGGCCATGTCGTGGGCGACGACGTGCTCAAGCACATCGCGCGTCAGCTGCAGGCGGCCCTGCGGCCGGGCGACCTGCTGGGCCGCATGGCCGGTGACGAGCTGGCCGTGCTGGCGCGCAACCTGCGCCGGCCCGAGGACGCCATCGCCGTGGCGCGCGAGCTCATCGCCGCCGTGGCGCGGCCCTGGCGCTCGCCCGACGGGCTGGCCGTGGTGGCCAGCGCCAGCGCGGGCATCTGCCTGTATCCCGACCACGCCGGCGATGCCCAGCTGCTGCAGCAGGGCGCGCATGCCGCCGTCTACGGCGCCAAGGCCCAGGGGCGCGGCGCCTGGTGCTTCTTCCATGAGGGCATGACCCAGTCCGCGCGCGAGCGCCTGGCGATGGAGGCGCGGCTGCGCCAGGCGCTGCGCGACCCGGGGCAGCTGCAGGTGCATTACCAGCCGCAGGTGGACATCGCCAGCGGCCGCATCGTGGGGGCGGAGGCGCTGGTGCGCTGGTTCGCGCCCGACACCGGCAGGCCCGTGTCGCCCGCGCAGTTCATTCCGGTGGCCGAGGCCACGGGCCTCATCGGGCCGCTGGGCGAATGGGTGCTGGCCGAGGTTTGCCGCCAGGGGCAGGAATGGCTGGCCCAGGGACTGCAGCCGCTGACGCTGTCGATCAACATCTCGCCGCACCAGTTCCACCTCACGGACCTCAGCGGCAGCGTGGCCGCGGCGCTGCAGGTGTCGGGCTACCCGCCGCAGGCGCTGGAGCTGGAGATCACCGAGTCGGCCCTGGCCGCCCACCCCGAGGAGGCGCGCCAGATGCTGGAGCGCCTGCGCGCCCAGGGGCTGCGCGTGGCGGTGGACGACTTCGGCACCGGCTATTCCTCGCTGGCCCACCTCAAGCGCTTTCCCATCGACGTGCTGAAGATCGACCAGGGCTTCATCCGCGACATTCCGCGCAACGCCGACGACATGGCCATCAGCGCGGCCATCATCGCCATGGGCCACAGCCTGGGCCTGTCGGTGCTGGCCGAGGGGGTGGAGACGCCCGAGCAGCTGGCCTTTCTGCGCGAGCGCGGCTGCGACACCTTCCAGGGCTATCTGTGCAGCCGCCCCGTGCCGCCGGCTGAGTTCGCGCAGCTGCTGGAGGCGCAGCCGGTGGTGTGAGCGTGGGCTTACTTTTGCGTGGCGGAGCCGGGCCAGCGGGCCCGCAGGTCGGTGCAAGGGTCCTGCGGCGGCAGGGCCGGCGTGTGGTGGATGTAGTCTGCTTCTGATTTGATAGTTTCTTGCGCTTGCCCCGCCTGGGCTATGGCCACTTTTGATGTGAAATCCGTTGGTAGCCAGGTGGGCACGCCCAGGCCGCGCCGCGCATGGCCGTAGCCCGCTACCAGCAGCACCGTGCGCCCGTTCTGGCGTGCGGCGAGCAGCGTCTGGGCCAGGCTGGCGTCGCGCGCCAGCTGCACCCGCACCATGGGCGCCAGCCGGTCGGCGGGCAGCAGGCCGCAGTGGCCCGCGTCGATGGCCTCGCGCTGCCGCGCCAGCGCCGCGGGCGGCAGATGGGCGTCCAGGGCCTCGTCCCGCATGGCCGCGCGCATGCGCTCGCGCGGCAGGTTGCCGCCGCGCACCGGCACGCCGGCCGCCACGGCGGCCATCACCACCGGGGCGTAGCGCTCCCAGGGCCAGGCGGCCTCGTTCCACCGCAGGGCGGCGCGCACCTGTTCTGCACTGGCGTGCGGCGGCAGGCCGTCCGTGGCGGTGCCCGCGTCGGCCATCTCGATCACCACGGCCGCCAGGCGGCCCCGCGCGGCCAGCCAGCGCACGGTGTCTTCCTGCCAGCGCTGGTGGGCGGCGGCGTCATGCTGCTCGCCCAGCAGCAGCGCGTCCACGGCAGGCCAGCGGTCGAGCTGGGCCCGCCAGGCGGCGTCGCTCTCGGCCGGGGCCCGGGGGAGCGCGCAGCCCTGCAGCAGGGCCAGCGACAGGACCGGTAACAGCGCGGGCAACAGGCGGCGCAAAGCGGGGAGGAGCGGAGTGGGGCGCATGCCCCATGGTAGGGCGTGGCGGCAATGCAACCGTTGGTAATTTTTTCCTGCGCGGCGGCGCAGCGGCTCGTCCATGTGCTCTCCCGCGCGTCTCGCGGCTGGCGTGCTACAGGAATCGGAGAAACGCCGGCCGGCGGCCGGAGGGCGGCGCAGGGTCTTGATCCGCGTGTGGGGCAGGGCGCGGGTGGGCGGTGTACAAACGGGGATTGCCGCCGCGCTCGGGTCGCGGCGTGCCTGTCAGACATCTTCGGAGCCCCCCGCCATGCAACGTGAAATCACCGACCTCGCCCCCAGCCTGCCCGTCCAGCCCATCAGCCTGGACGTGCTGAAGGAGAAATACTTCAAGGACGGCGAGAGCGATGTGGAAGACCTGTACCGCCGCGTGGCGCGCGCCCTGGCCTCGGTGGAGCGCGAGGACCTGCGCCAGACGCTGGAGGCGCGCTTCCTGGACAACCTGCGCGCGGGCGCCATCGGCGCTGGCCGCATCATGAGCGCTGCCGGCACCGACATCCAGGCCACGCTGATCAACTGCTTCGTGCAGCCCGTGGGCGACTGCATCCAGGGCGTGGACGACGCCGGCTACCCCGGCATCTACGAGGCCCTGCGCGAGGCCGCCGAGACCATGCGCCGCGGCGGCGGCGTGGGCTACGACTTCTCGCGCATCCGTCCGCGCGGCGCGCTGGTCAAGGGCACGGCGTCCATGGCGTCCGGCCCGTGCAGCTATATCAATGTGTTCGACCAGTCCTGCTCCACCGTGGAGAGCGCGGGCGCGCGCCGCGGCGCGCAGATGGGCGTGCTGCGCATCGACCACCCGGACGTGCTGGACTTCATCACCGCCAAGCGCACGCCGGGGCGCTGGAACAACTTCAACGTCTCCGTGGGCGTGCCCGACGCCTTCATGGAGGCCGTGGAGCAGGACCGCGACTGGGAGCTGGTGCACGGCGCCACGCCCGGCACCGAGCTGCAGGCCAAGGGCGCGCACCAGCGCGCCGACGGGCAGTGGGTGTACCGCACGGTGCGCGCGCGCGAGCTGTGGGACACGGTCATGAAGTCGGCCTACGACTTCGCCGAGCCGGGCATCCTGTTCCTGGACCAGATCAACACCGACAACAATCTGCACTACACCGAGTCGATCCAGGCCACCAACCCCTGCGGCGAGCAGCCGCTGCCGCCCTACGGCTGCTGCGACCTGGGCCCCATCATCCTGACGCGCTTCGTGCGCAACCCCTTCGGCCTGCACGGCGAGGCGGCGTTCGACTTCGACGCCTTCGAGCAGGCCGTCGCCACCCAGGTGCGCGCGCTCGACAACGTGCTGGACGTGACCTTCTGGCCGCTGCCGCAGCAGCAGGCCGAGTCGGCGGCCAAGCGCCGCATCGGCGTGGGCTTCACCGGCATGGGCAACACCCTGGCCATGCTGTGCAAGCGCTACGACCGCCAGGACGGCCGCGACATGGCGGTGCAGATCGCCGAGCGCATGCGCAACGCGGCCTACCGCGCCTCCGTCGAGCTGGCCAAGGAAAAGGGCGCCTTCCCCAAGTTCAAGGCCGACGGCTACCTGGCCAAGGGCACCTTCGCCAGCCGCCTGCCCGAGGACATCCAGAAGTCCATCAAGAAGCACGGCATCCGCAACAGCCACCTGCTGTCCATCGCGCCCACGGGCACGGTGAGCCTGGCCTTCGCCGACAACGCCTCCAACGGCATCGAGCCGCCGTTCTCCTGGACCTACACGCGCAGGAAGCGCGAGGCCGACGGCAGCAAGAGCGAGTACGTGGTGGAGGACTACGCCTGGCGCCTGTACCGCACGCTGGGCGGTAATGTGAGCCAGTTGCCCGACTACTTCGTGAGCGCCATGGACATGGCGGCCGGCGACCATGTGGCGATGATGGAGGCGGTGCAGCCCTTCGTGGACACGGCCATCTCCAAGACCGTGAACGTGCCCGAGGACTACCCCTACGCCGACTTCAAGGGCCTGTACCTGCAGGCCTGGCACTCGGGCCTGAAGGGCCTGGCCACCTACCGCCCCAACAGCATCCTGGGCGCCGTGCTGGAGGTGCCGGCCGCCGAGGCCAAGCCCGCCAAGAGCGAGCCCGCGCCCGAGCCGGCGCAGCCCATCGACCCGATGCGCATCGTGATCGAAAGCCGCCCCAAGGGCGGGCTGTCGGCCGTGGCCGAGAAGATCGAGTACTGGACCCAGGAAGGGCACAAGCGCCTGTACCTGATCGTCTCCTTCCTGCCGGTGCCCGATGGGCGCGGCGGCACGGTGGACCGCGCCATCGAGTTCTTCATGCCCGTGGGGCAGAGCAGCGAGTCGCAGCAGTGGATCACCTCCAGCATGCGCCTGCTGTCGCTGGCGGCGCGCGGCGGCTTCCTGGAGCGCGCCCTGTCCGACATGCGCAAGGTGGCCTGGGACCGCGGCCCCGTGCGGCTGGGCACCCACGAAAAGGCCGACGGCACCCACGTGCCGCTGTGGCACGACTCCGAGGTTGCGGCCATCGCCTACGCGGTGCAGAACATCCTGGCGCGCCGCGCCGACGCGCCCCAGCAGCAGGTGCTGCCGCTGGACGAGCCGGTCATGTCCACCGGCATGCCGCCCGCCATGGCAGGCAAGAAATGCCACGAATGCGGCGCCCATGCCGTGATCCGCAAGGACGGCTGCGACTACTGCACCCAGTGCGGCGCGCTGGGCAGCTGCGGCTGAGCCGCGTTCGCCCTGTAGTCATTGAATTGCTATTAAATTAATAGCTATTAGCGCTTGCTGGGTGGGCGCTACATGCCTTTTTGGCATGTAATGAGAGGGCGGTGGCCACGGCATGGATGTGCTTGATAAAAGTCAAGACATTCCGGGCCTGCGTGCCTACACTGCCGCCATGCGCAAGAAGCCTTCGCTGTCCGCCAAGCTGCTGGCCATGGGCACGGTGTTCCTGCTGGTGGCCCTGGCGTCCATCGGCTTCACGCTGTGGGTGACCTGGCAGCTCGAGGGCGGCGCCGCGGCCGTGAACGAGGCCGGGCGCCTGCGCATGAACATGCTGCGCATGGTGCTGGCGCAGCAAAACGAATCCCCGGAAGAGTTCGTCCTGCTCGAGCAGCGCTTCGAGGCGGGGCTGGAGCTGCTGCGCACGGGCGACCCCGCGCGGCCGCTGTTCGTGCCCTGGAGCGACGACACGCGCGAGCGCTATGAGCATGTCAGCGCGCAGTGGCAGGCCATTCAGCAGGAATGGAAGGCGGCGGCACCGGCCGAGAGCGGCGCCGCCGCCGTGGCGCGCGGCGACGCCTTCGTGCGCGAACTCGACAGCTTCGTCGAGGCGATCGAGGTGCAGATCGTGCGCTGGACGGCGGCGCTGCACCTGTTCCACCTGTTCATGGTGGCGCTGGCCATCGGCTCGGCCGTGACCTTCATGGCGCTGAGCTACCTGCTGGTGCTCAACCCCGTGACGCGGCTGCAGCAGGCGCTGGCGCGCGTGCGCCAGGGCGACCTGTCCACCCGCCTGGAGGTGGAGACGGACGACGAGTTCGGCCAGCTGGCGGCGGGCTTCAACCTCATGGCCCATGCGCTGCAGGCCTCGCACGAAGACCTGGAGCGCAAGGTGCGCGAGAAGACCGCCAGCGTCGAGGTGCGCAACGAACGCCTGTCCGCGCTCTACGCCGTGAGCGCGCTGGCGGCGGAGGCCGGCAGCCTGGAGGTGCTGGCCCAGGGCTTCGCCCAGCAGATCCGCCGCGTGGCGGGCTGCGACGCGGCGGCGGTGCGCTGGTCCGACGAGGCCAACGAGCGCTACGTGCTGCTGGCGGCCGACGGCCTGCCCCATGCCCTGGCCGAGCAGGAGCATTGCCTGAACACGGGCTCCTGCGAATGCGGCCAGGAACGGGAGCAGGCGCGCATGCGCGTGATTCCCATCACGCCGGTGGGCGGGCTGCAGCTGCCGCACTGCCGCGAGGCGGGCTTCGAGACCGTGGTCAGCATCCCCGTGCAGCTGCACCAGCGGCTGCTGGGCGAGGTGACGCTGTTCTACCGCACGCCGCTGGAGCTGTCCGAAGGCATGCGCGAGCTGCTGTCCACCATGGCGCGGCATCTGGCCAGCTCCATGGAGAGCCTGCGCGCCACCGCGCTGGAGCGCGAGGCCGCCGTGGCCGAGGAGCGGCAGCTGATCGCGCGCGAGCTGCACGACTCCATCGCCCAGTCGCTGGCCTTCCTCAAGATCCAGACCCAGCTGCTGCGCGATGCCGTGGCCAAGGGCAATGCGCAGGCCCGCGACCGCAGCATGGCCGAGCTCGACGTGGGCGTGCGTGAATGCTATGCCGATGTGCGCGAGCTGCTGGTGCACTTTCGCACGCGCACCCAGGACGAGGACATCGAGGACGCGCTGCGCGCCACGCTGTCCAAGTTCGAACACCAGACCGGCGTGGCCACCGTCCTCGGCATGTCGGGGCAGGGGCTGCCGCTGGCACCGGACGTGCAGATCCAGGTGCTGCACATCGTGCAGGAGGCGCTGTCCAACGTGCGCAAGCATGCCGGCGCGCGCCGTGTGGAACTGCGCGTGCAGCGCCACCCGCGCTGGCGCTTCGAGGTGCAGGACGACGGCAGCGGCTTCGACCCCGCGGGCGTGCCGCCCGATTCGCTGCATGTGGGCCTGGGCATCATGCGCGAGCGCGCCCAGCGCATCGGCGCCAGCCTGCAACTGACTTCCCGCCCCGACGGCCACGGCACCCGCGTGACCCTGGAGCTGCCTCCCATGGGCCGGGAGGACAGTCCGCCGCCCAGCCCATCTACTTCCTTCGCCGCTGCCGCATGAACGCCACCATCACCCTGTTCCTGATCGACGACCACACGCTGCTGCGCCGCGGGCTGGTGGCCCTGCTGTCCCAGCAGCCGGACCTGCGCGTGGTGGGCGAGGCCGGGGACGCCGCGGAGGCCCTGCGCCTGCTGCCGGCGCTGCGGCCCGACGTGATCCTGCTGGACAACCATCTGCCCGGCGTGCGCGGGGTGGACGCCATCGCCGGGCTGCGCGAGGCCTCGAGCGGCAGCCGCGTGCTCATGCTGACGGTGAGCGAGGACGGGCAGGACCTGGCGGCCGCGCTGCGCAACGGCGCGCAGGGCTACCTGCTCAAGACCATCGACGGCGACTTGCTGGCCGAGGCCATCCGCCGTGCCGCCGGCGGTGAACCCGTGGTCAGCCCCGAGATGATGGGCAAGCTCGTGGCCGCCTTCCAGTCCCAGGGCGCGCCCGGGCCGGACCTGCTGCCCGAGGAGGCCGAGCCGGCCTCCCCGCTGTCGCCGCGCGAGGAGGAGGTGCTGAGCGAGATCGCACGCGGCGCGAGCAACAAGGAGATCGCGCGCCAGCTGTCCATCGCCGAGACCACGGTGAAGATCCATGTGCAGCACATCCTGCGCAAGCTGGGACTGTCTTCGCGCGTGCAGGCGGCCGTGTACGCCTCCGACCGCCAGCGCCTGGCGGAGTAGCCGACCGGCCCGCACATAGTTCTTTGGGAGTAGGGCGGCGCAGGCCGCCCTCGTTCTTTTGCACCGTCCGTGGTGTCCCAGCGAAGGATGGGCAGCGCGGCCGGTTCGCGGGACCATTGCAGCCATTCCGCAAGAGAGGACTACTGCAATGGCACATCTGCCTCAAGGAGCCGCGCCGGGACTACCCACCGCCGGCGACAGCCGCCGCAACCGGCAGGCCTGGTCGGTGCTCATCGTCAGCACGCTGGCTTTCACCGTCTGCTTCATGGTCTGGATGATGTTCGGCGTGATCGGCATCCCGATCAAGAAGATGCTGAACCTCAATTCCACCCAGTTCGGCCTGCTCACCGCCATGCCGGTGCTCACGGGCTCGCTGGTGCGCGTGCCGTTGGGCATCTGGACCGACCGCTACGGCGGGCGCATCGTGATGGCGGTGCTCATGGCCGCCACCGTGCCCGCCATCTGGATGATGGGTTACGCCACCGAGTACTGGCACTTCCTCGTGATCGGGCTGTTCGTCGGTCTGGCCGGCGGCTCGTTCTCGGTGGGCACGCCCTATGTCGCCCGCTGGTTCCCCAAGCACCGCCAGGGCATGGCCATGGGCGTGTACGGCGCGGGCAACTCGGGCGCGGCCGTGAACAAGTTCGTGGCGCCGGTGATCCTCGTGGCCTTCGGCTGGGCCGCCGTGCCGCATGTGTACGCGGCCATCATGCTGGGCACGCTGGTGCTGTTCTGGCTGTTCAGCCACAGCGATCCCAGCCATGTGGTGTCCAGCAACGTCAAGTTCACCGACCAGCTCAAGGCCCTCAAGGACCCCAAGGTGCTCAAGTACTGCCAGTACTACAGCATCGTGTTCGGCGGCTACGTGGCGCTGTCCCTGTGGATGGTGCAGTACTACGTGGGCGAGTACGGCCTGGATATCCGCGTGGCGGCGTTGCTCGCGGCCTGCTTCTCGCTGCCGGGCGGCGTGCTGCGCGCCATCGGCGGCGTACTGTCGGACAAGTACGGCGCGCACAGCGTGACCTGGTGGGTGATGTGGGTGAGCTGGATCTGCCTGTTCCTGCTGTCCTATCCGCAGACCGACTTCACCATCCAGACCGTGGACGGACCCACCACCTTCCACATCGGCCTGAACGTCTACCTGTTCACCGCCCTCATGTTCGTGCTGGGCATCGCCTGGGCCTTCGGCAAGGCCAGCGTCTTCAAGTACATCAGCGACGACTACCCCAAGAACATCGGTGCCATCAGCGGCATCGTGGGCCTGGCGGGCGGCATGGGCGGCTTCATCCTGCCCATCCTGTTCGGCGTGCTCATGGACTGGACCGGCATCCGTTCCAGCGCCTTCATGTTGATGTACGGCGTGGTGTGGGTGTCGCTGATCTGGATGTACTTCACCGAGGTGCGCCGCACCGACGTGATGACCCCGCATGGTGCCGAGGGCGCAGTGCCCACGGCCCGCTGATCCACCGGAGATCCGAACATGTCTGCCAACAACATTTCGCAGGGCAACGGCCGCAAGGGCCGGCTGCTCACGCTCTGGACCCCCGAGGACAAATCGTTCTGGGAACGCGAGGGCGAGGCCGTCGCCAAGATCAACCTCTGGATCTCGGTGCCCGCGCTGTTCCTGGCCTTCTGCATCTGGCAGGTCTGGAGCGTCGTCGCCGTGAACCTGCCGGCGCTGGGCTTCAAGTACTCGACCAACCAGCTGTTCTGGCTGGCGGCGGCGCCGGCGCTCTCGGGCGCCACGCTGCGCATCTTCTACTCCTTCATGGTGCCCATCTTCGGCGGCCGCCGCTGGACGGCGCTGTCCACGGCCTCGCTGCTGATCCCTGCGATCGGCATCGGCTACGCGGTGCAGGACAACACCACCAGCTACCCGACCATGCTGATGCTGGCGCTGCTGTGCGGCCTGGGCGGGGGCAACTTCAGCTCCAGCATGGCCAACATCAGCTTCTTCTTCCCCAAGGAGCGCAAGGGCTCGGCCCTGGGCGTGAACGCGGGCCTGGGCAACCTGGGCGTGTCGGTGGTGCAGTTCCTGAGCCCGCTGGTCATCACGGCCGGCATCTTCGGCGTGTTCGGCGGCGACCCGCAGACCATCGTCAAGAATGGCCAGGAGCAGATGGTGTGGGCGCAGAACGCGGCCTTCATCTGGGTGCCGTGGATTGCCCTGGCGTCCCTGGCGGCCTGGTTCGGCATGAACGACATCGCCGACGCCAAGGCCAGCTTCGCCGCCCAGGCCGCCATTTTCCGGCGCAAGCACAACTGGGTCATGTGCGTGCTGTACCTCGGCACGTTCGGTTCGTTCATCGGCTTTGCCGCGGGCTTTCCGCTGCTGATCAAGGCCCTGTTCCCCGAGGTGAATCCGCTGGCCTATGCCTGGATGGGGCCGCTGGTGGGCGCCGTGGTCCGGCCCTTCGGCGGCTGGCTGGCGGACAAGGTGGGTGGCGGCGTGGTCACCTTCTGGAACTTCATCGTCATGGCCCTGGCCGTGCTGGGCGTGCTGTGCTTCCTGCCCAAGGGGGCGGGGGGCTTCTCCATGCCCTTCGGCCCGGCCGAAGGCAGCTTCACCGGCTTCTTCCTGATGTTCCTGGTGTTGTTCTTCACCACGGGCATCGGCAACGGTTCCACCTTCCGCATGATCCCCGTGATCTTCCTCACGCAGAAGCTGCGCGAGCTGCGCGGCAATGACGAGGCCGCGAAGGCCCAGGCCATCAAGGACGGCAACACCGAGGGCGCAGCGGCCGTGGGCTTTGCGGGGGCGCTCGGGGCCTACGGCGGCTTCTTCATCCCCAAGAGCTACGGCAGTTCGATCGCGGCCACGGGCGGCCCGGAGTTCGCGCTGTGGATGTTCGCCGTCTTCTACGCCATGTGCATCGTCATCACCTGGTGGTACTACTCGCGCAAGAACGCCGAGATGCCCTGCTGAGCCCTGGCCGCAACGCTGAGCCACAACGATTTCAAAGGAGTTCCACGATGAGTCATTTTCTCGACCGTCTCTCGTACTTCGCGCAGCCGCGCGAAACCTTCGCGCAGGGCCACGGCCAGACCAATGGTGAAGACCGCACCTGGGAAGACGCCTACCGCGACCGCTGGGCGCACGACAAGATCGTGCGCTCCACCCACGGCGTGAACTGCACGGGCTCCTGCTCGTGGAAGATCTACGTCAAGGGCGGCATCGTCACCTGGGAAACCCAGCAGACCGACTATCCGCGCACGCGTCCCGATCTGCCCAACCACGAGCCGCGCGGCTGTGCGCGCGGCGCCAGCTACAGCTGGTACCTGTACAGCGCCAACCGCGTGAAGTACCCCATGGTGCGCGGCCGCCTGCTCAAGCACTGGCGGGCGGCGCTGGCCGTGGCCAAGAGCCCGGTGGATGCCTGGGCCGCCATCGTCGAGAACGACGGCGCGCGCCGCGAATGGCAGAAACAGCGCGGCCTGGGCGGCTTCGTGCGCAGCACCTGGGACGAGGTCAACCAGATGATCGCGGCGGCCAACGTCTACACCATCAAGAAGCATGGGCCGGACCGCATCATCGGCTTCTCGCCGATCCCGGCCATGTCCATGATTTCCTACGCCGCGGGCTCGCGCTACCTGGGCCTGATCGGCGGCGTGTGCATGAGCTTCTATGACTGGTACTGCGACCTGCCGCCGTCCAGCCCGCAGGTATGGGGCGAGCAGACCGACGTGCCCGAGTCGGCCGACTGGTACAACAGCAACTACATCATCGCCTGGGGTTCCAACGTGCCCCAGACGCGCACGCCCGACGCCCACTTCTTCACCGAGGTGCGCTACAAGGGCGCCAAGGTCGTGGCCGTGACGCCCGACTACTCCGAGGTGGCCAAGCTGGCCGACCTGTGGATGCACCCGCAGCAGGGCACCGACGCCGCCGTGGCCATGGCCATGGGCCACGTGATCCTGAAGGAGTTCTACTTCGACAAGCGCTCGGCCTACTTCGACGACTACGCGCGCCGCTACACCGATTTGCCGCTGCTGGTGGTGCTCAAGGAAAAGAAGCTCCCCGACGGCCGCACGGCCATGGTGCCCGACCGCTACGTGCGCGCCAGCGACTTCCCCGGCAAGCTTGACCAGGGCAACCACCCCGACTGGAAGACCGTGGCCTATGACGAGCATGGCAACGTGGCCCTGCCCAATGGCTCCATCGGCTTCCGTTGGGGCGCGGAAGGGCGCCCGGACCAGGGCCTGTGGAACCTGGAGGCCAAGGAGGCCCGTACCGGCAGCGACGTGAGGCTCAAGCTCTCGGTGCTGGAGGACGGTGCGCAGGCGCATGAGGTGGCCGACGTGGCCTTCCCCTATTTCGGTGGCATCGAGTCGCCGAACTTCAAGGCCAACGACCAGAACGGCGACGTGCTGGTGCGCCGCGTGCCGGTCACCCATCTGGACATGGCCGGCGACGGGGTCGAGGGCCGCGTGGCCGTGGCCACGGTCTTCGACCTGCTGGCCGCCAACTACGGCATCCACCGCGGCCTGGCCGGCGAGGGGGCGGACGGTGGCTACGACGCCAACGCGCCCTACACGCCCGCGTGGCAGGAGAAGATCACCGGCGTGCCGCGCGACCAGGTGACCACCATCGCGCGCCAGTTCGCCGACAACGCCGACAAGACCCGCGGCAAGTCCATGGTCATCATCGGCGCGGCCATGAACCACTGGTACCACTGCGACATGAACTACCGCGGCATCATCAACATGCTGATGCTGTGCGGCTGCATTGGCCAGAGCGGCGGGGGCTGGTCGCACTACGTGGGCCAGGAGAAGCTGCGCCCGCAGACCGGCTGGACGGCCCTGGCCTTCGCGCTGGACTGGATCCGCCCGCCGCGCCAGCAGAACTCCACCAGCTTCTTCTACGCCCACACCGACCAGTGGCGCTACGAGAAGCTGGGGGTGGACGAGGTGCTTTCGCCGCTGGCCGACCAGGGGGCCTACGGCGGCTCGATGATCGACTTCAACGTGCGTTCCGAGCGCATGGGCTGGCTGCCCAGCGCCCCGCAGCTGCAGACCAATCCGCTGCAGGTGGTGCGCGACGCCCAGGCCCGCGGCCTGGATGCCAAGGACTACGTGGTGCAGTCGCTCAAGGACGGCTCGCTCACCATGAGCTGCGAGGACCCGGACCATCCCGCCAACTGGCCGCGCAACATGTTCGTGTGGCGCTCCAACATCCTGGGCAGCTCGGGCAAGGGGCATGAGTATTTCCTCAAGCACCTGCTGGGCACCACGCACGGCGTGCAGGGCAAGGACCTGGGCCCCCAGGAGGCCAAGCCCGAGGAGGTGAAGTGGCATGCGCAGGCACCGGAGGGCAAGCTGGACCTGCTGGTCACGCTGGACTTCCGCATGAGCACCACCTGCCTGTACTCCGACATCGTGCTGCCCACGGCCACCTGGTACGAGAAGAACGACCTCAACACCAGCGACATGCACCCCTTCATCCACCCGCTGTCCGCGGCCGTGGATCCGGCCTGGCAGGCCAAGAGCGACTGGGAGATCTACAAGGGCTTTGCCAAGGCCTTCAGCGAGGTCTGCACGGGCCACCTGGGCGTGGAGAAGGAGGTCGTGCTCACCCCCATCATGCACGACACCCCGGCCGAGCTGGCCCAGCCCTACGGCGTGCGCGAGTGGAAGAAGGGCGAGTGCGAGCTGGTGCCCGGCAAGACCGCGCCGCAGATCACGGTGGTCGAGCGCGACTACCCCAACACCTACAAGCGCTTCACGGCCCTGGGGCCGCTGATGGACAAGGTCGGCAACGGCGGCAAGGGCATTTCCTGGAACACCCAGACCGAGGTGACGCAGCTGGGCGACCTGAACGGCCGTGTGCGCGAGGAAGGCGCCACGCAGGGCATGCCGCGCATCGTGACGGACATCGACGCCACCGAGGTGGTGATGATGCTGGCCCCCGAGACCAACGGCCATGTGGCCTGCAAGGCCTGGGAGGCCCTGGGCAAGCAGACCGGGCGCGACCACGTGCACCTGGCGCTGCACCGCGAGGACGAGAAGATCCGCTTCCGCGACATCCAGGCCCAGCCGCGCAAGATCATCAGCTCGCCCACCTGGAGCGGGCTGGAGAGCGAGAAGGTCAGCTACAACGCCGGCTACACCAACGTGCACGAGCTGATCCCATGGCGCACCCTCACGGGCCGCCAGCAGTTCTACCAGGACCACCCCTGGATGCGCGACTTCGGCGAGGGCTTCGTGAGTTACCGCCCGCCCGTGCACCTGAAGACGCTGCACGAGGTCGAGGGCAAGAAGCCCAATGGCAACCCCGAGATCGCGCTGAACTTCATCACCCCGCACCAGAAATGGGGCATCCACAGCACGTACAGCGACAACCTGCACATGCTCACGCTCAACCGCGGCGGCCCGGTGATCTGGCTCAGCGAGGACGACGCCAAGCGCGGCGGCATCGTGGACAACGACTGGGTGGAACTGTTTAACGCCAATGGCGCCATCGCGGCGCGTGCGGTGGTGAGCCAGCGCGTGAACCCCGGCATGGTGATGATGTACCACGCCCAGGAAAAGATCATCAACACCCCGGGTTCGGAAATCACGGGCACACGCGGCGGCATCCACAACTCCGTCACGCGCATCGTGCTCAAGCCCACGCACATGATCGGCGGCTACGCGCAGTACAGCTACGGCTTCAACTACTACGGGACCATCGGCACCAACCGCGATGAGTTCGTGCTGGTGCGCAAGATGCGCCGCGTCGACTGGATGGACGACGAGGCCCCTGCTGGCGCCCACAGCGCCTGACCGATAAGGAGAACCACGATGAAAATTCGCGCACAAATCGGCATGGTGCTGAACCTGGACAAGTGCATCGGCTGCCATACCTGTTCTGTCACCTGCAAGAACGTGTGGACCAGCCGGCCCGGCATGGAGTACGCCTGGTTCAACAACGTCGAGACCAAGCCCGGCATCGGCTACCCCAAGGAATGGGAGAACCAGGACAAGTGGAACGGCGGCTGGACGCGCCAGGCCGACGGCACCGTCGTTCCGCGCCAGGGGGGCAAGTGGAAGCTGCTCATGCGCATCTTCGCCAACCCCAACCTGCCGCAGATCGACGACTACTACGAGCCCTTCACCTTCGACTACGACCACCTGCAGTCGGCGCCCGAGATGAAGGCAGCGCCCACCGCGCGCCCGCGCAGCCTGATCACCGGCCAGCGCATGGAGAAGATCGAATGGGGCCCGAACTGGGAGGAAATCCTGGGCGGCGAGTTCAGCAAGCGCTCGAAGGACGTGAACTTCGAGGACGTGCAAAAGGACATCTACGGCCAGTTCGAGAACACCTTCATGATGTACCTGCCGCGCCTGTGCGAGCACTGCCTGAACCCGGCGTGCGTGGCATCGTGCCCCAGCGGCTCGATCTACAAGCGCGAGGAAGACGGCATCGTGCTGATCGACCAGGACAAGTGCCGCGGCTGGCGCATGTGCGTGTCGGGCTGCCCGTACAAGAAGATTTACTACAACTGGCAGACCGGCAAGGCCGAGAAATGCATCTTCTGCTACCCGCGCATCGAGGCCGGCCAGCCCACGGTGTGCTCCGAGACCTGCGTGGGCCGCATCCGCTACCTGGGCGTGCTGCTGTACGACGCCGACCGCATCGAGGAAGCCGCCAGCGTGGAGCGCGACCGCGACCTGTATGAGGCGCAACTCGGCATCTTCCTGGACCCGAACGACCCGGACGTGATCCGCCAGGCGCGCATCGACGGCATCCCCGATGCCTGGATGGAAGCCGCCCGCAACAGCCCCGTCTACAAGATGGCGGTGGACTGGAAGGTGGCCCTGCCCCTGCACCCCGAGTACCGCACGCTGCCCATGGTCTGGTACGTGCCGCCGCTGTCGCCGATCACGGCCGCCGCGAACGCCGGCCACGTGGGCGTGAACGGCGAGATCCCCGACGTCTCGCAGCTGCGCATCCCCGTGCAGTACCTGGCCAACCTGCTCACGGCTGGCGACACCGGCCCCGTGGTGCGCGCGCTCGAGCGCATGCTGGCCATGCGCGCCTACCAGCGCGGCAAGCATGTGGAGCAGCGCCAGAACCTGGCGGTGCTGCAGCAGGCGGGCCTGTCGGTGCACGACGTGGAGGACATGTACCACGTGATGGCCATCGCCAACTACGAGGACCGTTTCGTGATCCCCTCCACGCACCGCGAATACGCGGAGAACGCCTTCGACGTGCGTGGCGGCTGCGGCTTCTCGTTCGGCAACGGCTGCTCGGACGGATCGACCGAGGTCAGCATGTTCGGCGGCAAGAAACCCCGCACCATTCCCATCAAGGCCGTGGTCTGAGGAGGGCTCACATGTTCAAGAAGACACCCGAATCCCTGCGCCTCACGCTGCGTGCGCTGGCGCGCCTGGTGGGCTACCCCGACGCCGAGCTGCGCGCCCAGATGCCCGGCCTGATCGACGCGCTGCGCCTGGAGCAGGCCCTGCCCGCCGCGCGCGTGGCCGAGATCGAGGCGCTGTGCGCCCAGGTCGGCGGGCTCGATGCCTACGAGGCCGAGGCGCGCTACGTGGACACCTTCGACCGTGGGCGGCAAACCTCGCTGCACCTGTTCGAGCATGTGCACGGCGACTCGCGCGACCGCGGTCCCGCGCTGATCGACCTGATGCAGACCTACGAGCGCGCCGGCCTGCGCTTCGAGGCGCCCGAGCTGCCGGACCACCTGTCGGTGGTGCTGGAGTTCGCCTCGACCCAGCCGCCGGCCGTGGCCCAGGAATTCCTGGGCGAGATGGCCCACATCCTGAACGCCCTGTTCACGGCCCTGGCCGATCGCGCCAACCCCTACGCCAGTGTGATCGCCGCGGTGCTGGAGGTGGCAGGCCAGCGCGTGCAGGCCGTGGCCATCGCGCCCGAGCCCGGGCTGGACGAGACCTGGGCCGAGCCCGCCGCCTTCGACGGCTGCAGCACGAAGGGCCAGAACCGGCCCGGCCAGCCGCAGCCCCTGCATTTCGTGCGCAACGCACGTGCTTCCAACAACCAAGGAGCCTCGGTATGACCGCCTGGATCGACACCCTGCTGTTCGGCCTCTACCCCTACATCTGCCTGGCCGTGTTCTTCGTCGGCAGCTGGGCGCGCTTCGACCGCGACCAGTACACCTGGAAGAGCGACTCCTCGCAGCTGCTGCGCACCAAGAGCCTGCGCTGGGGCAGCAACCTGTTCCACGTCGGCGTGCTGTTCCTGTTCTTCGGCCACACCGTGGGCATGCTCACGCCGCACTTCGTGTACGAGTCGTTCATGAGCGCGGGTGCCAAGCAGCTCATGGCCATGGTCTCGGGCGGCATCGCCGGCGTGCTGGCCTTCATCGGCGTCACGCTGCTGCTGCACCGCCGCCTGTCGGATGCGCGCATCCGCGCCACCTCCAAGACCAGCGACATCCTGCTGCTGTGGATCCTGTGGGTGCAACTGGCGCTGGGCCTGGCCACCATCCCGCTGTCGGCCCAGCACCTGGACGGCTCCATGATGATGCTGCTCGCCGAATGGGCGCAGCGCATCGTCACCTTCCGCACGGGCGCCGTGGAGCTGCTGGCCAATGCCGGCTGGGTGTTCAAGGCCCACATGTTCCTGGGCATGACGGTGTTCCTGATCTTCCCGTTCACCCGTCTGGTGCACGTGTGGAGCGGCTTCGGCACGCTGGCCTACATCGCGCGTCCCTACCAGCTGGTGCGTGCGCGGCGCCTGAACCTGCCCGCCGGCCACAACCAGCCGGACAACCGTGGTGCTATTCATTAAATAGCTTGTAACGCTTGCTGGATAAGGGCTGGATGCATATTTGGCTTCAAATGCGCCGCCGGCCCTCCCGCTCACCCCGGAGAACCCCATGAACACCACCACCTGCGGATCGGGCGCCTGCGGCTGCGCCACCAGCGCCCCTCTCGCCACCGCAACGCCCGATGCCTCTGACGCCCCCGTGGCCCGCATCAACGGCGTGCCCCTGCACGCACCCGGCGAGCCGCTGGCGCCCGAAGCCCTGCGCCAGCGCGCCTGCACCGAGCTGCTGCGCCAGCAGGCGCAGCGCGAGGGCCTGCTGGCCGCCGGCGACCCACCCGGCACCGACGGCGCGACCAGCGCCGAGGCGTCCCAGGCCATCGAGCGCCTGCTCGACCAGGCCCTGCAGGTGCCCGAGCCCTCCGAGGAGGCCTGCCGTCGCTACCACGCCGCGCACCCCACGCTGGCGGGGCAGGGCGAGCGCGTGCACCTGCGCCATGTGCTGTTCGCCGTCACCCCCGGGGTGGATGTGAAGCAGCTGCGCCTGCGCGCCGAGGCCCTGCTGCTGGAGCTGCGCTGCGCCAACGACGGCGGCGCGCGCTTCGCCGAGGCCGCGCGCGAATGGTCCAACTGCCCCACCGGCCAGCAGGGCGGCGAGCTGGGCTGGCTCACGCGGGACGACTGCGCGCCCGAGTTCGCGCGCGAAATCTTCGGCACGGCCGAGGTCGGCGTGCTGGCCCGCCTGGTGCACAGCCGCTTCGGCCTGCATGTGGTGGAGGTCTGCGGGCGCGAGGCCGGCCGCGCCATGGACTTCGAGGAGGTGCGTGCCTCCGTGGCCCTGCTGCTGCGCCAGCAGGCCTGGGTGAACGCGCTGCGCCAGTACCTGCAGCTGCTCGCCGGCGCGGCCGACATCGAGGGCGTGCAGCTCGACGCCGCCGACACCCCCCTCGTGCAGTAGCTGGCGCCCAGGAAAGGCCCGACATGCCAGACGACGAACTGCTGCAGCGGCTGCGCCGCTTCCATCTGGATGCCTTCCCCCAGTACCGCGAGCAGTTCCAGGCGCTCGTGGACCAGGGCCAGCACCCCACGACGCTGTTCATCGGCTGCTCGGACTCGCGCCTCGTGCCCTACCTGCTCACGGGCGCGGGGCCGGGCGAGCTGTTCCTGGTGCGCAACGTGGGGGCCTTCGTGCCGCCCTATGACGGCTCCCACGGCCACCACGGCACGGCGGCGGCCATCGAGTTCGCGGTGCTCAGCCTCAACGTCAGCCGCATCGTGGTCTGTGGCCACAGCCACTGTGGGGCCATCAAGGCACTGTATGGTGAGGTCTCGCCCGAGGCGCAGAACCTGCAGCGCTGGCTGGACCTGGGGCGCGAGGCCGCGCTGCCGGTGCAGCCCAGCCCCGAGGCCCTGCGCCGCACGGAGCAGCGCGCCGTGGTGCTGCAGCTTGAGAGGCTCATGGACTATCCCATGGTGCGCCGCCGGGTGGAGGACGGGGACATCACGCTGCACGGCTGGCACTATGTGATCGAAGACGGCGAGGTCCACGTGTTCGACTTCAAGAGTGGCGGCTTCGTCGCCGCCTCGAAGGCGCAAAGCAGTGGCACCGGCCCTTACCCTCCTTATGTGGAACATGATGGACAAGTGCTTGTGGATTGACGTGCGGCGCGCCGCGGCCGCGCTGCCAAGGGGCGTGACGCCATGACGGACGGACGGCGCCCCGTGATACCCCTGCGCTCCGCGCCCCCGGCGGCGGGCGGCCCGCCGCCCGAGGCGCTGGCGCGGCTCGACCGCCGCTGGCGCGTGCGCCATCTGGCACTGGCCCCCCACCGGCTGGGCTTCTTCCTGGCCATGCTGCTGCTGGTCGCGTCGGGCCTGTGGTGGGCGCTGGTGCAGGCCGACCGCGTGAGCGCCGCCGTGGCGCTGCCCTATGCCGTCGCCCCGTCGCTGGCGCATGCGGCGGTGATGAGCTTCGGCTTCATCCCCCTGTTCTTCGCCGGCTTCCTGTTCACGGCCGGCCCCAAGTGGCTGCATGTGGAGCCCTGGTCCATGTCCCGGCTGGCGGCGCCATTGCTGCTGCAGGCCGTGGGCTGGCTGGCCTGGCTGGCGGGCGCCGCCTGGGGCCAGGGCCTGGCGCTGGCCGGCTGCGCCGCCGCGTGGGTGGGCCTGGCGTGGATGACGGTGCTGTTCCTGCTGCTGGTGCGCCGCAGCCCCATGCAGGACCAGGCGCATGCGCGCAGCATCGCGGCGGCTTGCCTGGTGGGCTGCCTGTGCGTGGCGTCCCTGGGGCTGAGCCTGGCGGCCGGGCGCGGCGACCTGGCGCGCGCCTGGGTGCTGACCGGCCTGTGGGGCTTCATTGCCGTGGTCTACGTGGTGGTGGCGCACCGCATGATTCCCTTCTTTACCTCGAATGCCCTGCCCATGGTCCAGGCCTGGCGGCCGTTCTGGGTGCTGTGGCTGATGCTGTCGGCCGTGGCGGCCGAGGCCGTCGCCGTGTGGCTGCCGATGGCGGACTGGGCGCCTGCCGTGGCCCGGGCCGGGCTGCTGGCGCGCGCGGCGCTGGAGCTGGCGGCCGGCGGCGTGCTGCTGTGGCTGGCCTACCGCTGGGGTCTGGTGCAAAGCTTCAAGAACCGCCTGCTGGCCATGCTGCACGTGGGCTTTCTGTGGCTCGGGCTGGCCTTCGTGTTCAATGGCCTGGCCCACGGCTGGAGCGGCCTGCAGGGCTCGCCCGTGTGGAGCCTGGGGGCGCTGCATGCGCTCACCATGGGCTGCCTGGGCTCGCTCATGTTGGCCATGGTCACGCGCGTGTCCTGCGGTCACAGCGGGCGCGCCCTGGTGGCCGACCGCCTGGTCTGGGGCCTGTTCTGGCTGCTGCAGCTGGCCACCGTGCTGCGCCTGGCCGGCGCCGCGCCGCTGGCCTGGGCGCCCTGGCTGCTGGCGCTGGCGGCGCTGCTGTGGGCTGCCATCATGCTGGTCTGGGGCGCCCGCCTGGGCGGCTGGTACGGCAGGCTGCGCACGGATGGAAAACCGGGCTGAGAAGACGATGGACGACACCACAACGATCACGCGGGCGCAGGCGCCCGCCACCGCCGCGGCGCCGCACGACCTGGCCGCAGCGCTGCTGCAGGCGCGCCAGACCATATTGCCCAGGCGGCTGGGTGCGCCCGGGCCGAGTGCCGCGCAGCTGCAGACCATCCTGGCCGCGGCCGCCCATGCGCCGGACCATGGCTGCCTGCTGCCCTGGCGCTTCATCCTGGTGCCGCAGCCGGCGCGCGCGGCGCTGGCGGACGTGTTCGCCCAGGCCCTGCGCGAACGCGACGCCCAGGCCACGGCCGAACAACAGGAGCGCGCGCGCGAGAAGGCCTTCCGTGCCCCCGTGCTGCTGCTGGCCGTGGCCGACGAACTGGCGGGCGACCCCGAGATCCCGCCCAGCGAGCGCCTGGTGTCGGCGGGCTGCGCGGTGCAGAACCTGCTGCTCATGGCCACAGCGCTCGGGTTCGGCTCGGCGCTGACCAGCGGCAAGGCCTTGCAGTCGCAGGCGCTGCGCGCGTTGTTCGCGCTGCGGGACTGCGAGCGCGCCCTGTGCTTCGTGAGCGTGGGCACGGTGCTGTCGCGCAAGCCGGTGCGCGCCCGCCCCGTGCCGGCGCAGTATGTGGGCACCCTGGTGCCGGGCCAGGGCGTGCAGCCCTGGGCATGACGAGAGAGACGGATGCCAATGAAGACCGAAATCAACAGTTTTGACGACCTGCTGCGCGCCGCGCGCGGCCGGCGCGAGCGCCAGCGCCTGCTCTTCGTGTTCGCGGGCACGGAGCTGCCCGACGACGCCACGCCCGAGCAGCGCGAGCGCTTCGCGCAGGGCGAGGGCGGGGTGCTCGTGCCCCTGATGTGCGTGGACCGGCTGCCCGAGGAGCTGGACTCCTTCGACACGCTGCTGCGCGAGTCGCAGCAGTTCGAACTTCCGGGCCAGCCCTGGCGCCTGGTGTTCACCGCGGCGCTGTCCGGCACGCCCGGCCAGGCCCCATCGGACGACGACGCCGACCGTGTGCTGCGCCGCATGGTGGAAGCCGTGAAGACGGGCGCCTTCACCGCCTACCTGCCGTTCAACCGCGAGGGCCAGCCCGTGCGGCTGGGCTGAGGTGCAACACCCCCCTGTGGCGCTTCGCGCCTTCCCCCCGCTCTCGCAGCGCTGTGCGCTGCGGGCAGGGGGACGCAGCCCTCGCTGCGGGGCGGCCCTTGCTCGGCTGCCCTCGCGTAGGGCGCGCCGGGGCACACCATGAAAGGCTGAGACGACCATGTCCACCCGCGTTTCCCTGCCCGGCATGCACACGCCGGGCGCTGGCTTCGACCAGCCCTTCGAGATGCTCGACGCCTGCCACGACCGCGTGCGCCGCTCGCTGGACCTGCTGACGCGCCTGCGCGCCTACCTGCGGGAGCGGGGCTGCGACGACTCCGCGCGCCAGGCCGCGCGCGACGTGCTGCGCTACTTCGACATGGCGGCGCCGCTGCACCATGAGGACGAAGAGTTGCATGTCTTCCCGCCGCTGCTGGCGGCCGCCGCCGACGCGGGGCTGGTGGCGCTGGTGCGCCAGATGCAGCGCGACCATGTGCTCATGGCCGAGCGCTGGGCCGCCGCGCGTGGCGCCCTGGAGGCGCTGGCCCAGGGCGCGCTGCAGGCTTTCACGCCCGAACACGAGGCGGCCTTCGCCCGCTTCGTGGACTGCTACGCCGACCACCTGCGCCATGAGGACGACAGCATCTACCCCGCCGCACGCGCGCTGCTGGGCGCGGACGCCCAGCAGGCCATGGGCGGCGAGATGGCCGCACGGCGCGGTACGCGCTGAAATGCTATTAAAAATATAGCTGTTTGCGCTTGATGGTCGGTCGCTAAGGCCCGATTTCATTTGAAATTTGAAGCCAGGCCGGACGCGGCACCCGCCGGGCGGGGCTGCGATACTCGGCGGCTTCGCCCCGGTCTTCGGCCGCGCCCAGGGGGCGTGGCCCTGTCCCATGCCCCAGTCACTTCCCTTTGCGGCGCGCGTCGCCCTCACGTTGGCAGCCGCGCTGGCCGCCGCCCTGGCCTGCGCGGCGCTGCGCACGCCGCTGCCCTGGATGCTCGGCCCGCTGCTGGCCACGGCCCTGCTGTCCATGGCCGGCGCGCCCACCGACAGCGCCACGCCGCTGCGCAACGCGGGGCAGTGGACCATCGGCGCGGTGCTGGGGCTGTACTTCACGCCCGAGGTCACGGCCCTGGTGGCCGGCCTGTGGTGGGCCGTGGCGCTGGGCGTGGCCTGGGCGCTGGTGCTGGGCTGGGCCTTCGGCGCCTGGCTGCATCGCGTGCATGCGCCGCGCATGCCCGGTGTGCCGGCCCCCGTGCTGCGCGCCACCAGCTACTTCGCGGGCGCCATCGGCGCGGCGTCGGAGATGACGCTGCTGGCCGAGCACGAACGGGCGCGCACCGACCTCGTCGCCGCCAGCCACAGCCTGCGCCTGCTGATCGTCACGGTGACCATTCCCTTCGCCCTGCAGTTCAGCGGCCTGCGGGGGCTGGACCTGCTGGCGCCGCCGCTGCGCGCGGTGGAGCCGGCGGGGCTGGCGCTGCTCATCGCGCTCACGGGCGCGGGCGCGCTGCTCATGCGCCGGCTGGGCCGCGCCAACCCCTGGTTCATGGGGGCGCTGCTGGTGTCCATGGGGCTGACCATGGCCGGCTTCACCCTGTCGGCCGTGCCGCAGGCGCTGGTGAACGCGGCGCAACTGGTGATTGGCGTGAGCCTGGGCGTGCGCTTTCGGCGCGCCTTTCTGCGCACGGCGCCGCGCTGGCTGGCCTCGGTGGCGCTGGGCTCGCTGGTGCTGATGCTAGTGTGCGCGCTGTTCGCCTGGGGACTGGCCCGGGCCACGGGGCTGCCCTGGGCCACGCTGGTGCTGGGCACGTCGCCCGGCGGCATTGCCGAGATGGCCATCACCGCCAAGGTGCTGCAGCTGGGCGTGCCGGTGGTCACGGCCTTTCAGGTGTGCCGGCTGGTCGCGGTGCTGCTGCTGGTGGCGCCGCTGTTTCGGCACCTGTATCCGCCGCCCGAGGCGGTGGCAGCCGGGTGAGCGCTGCGGGCGGCAGCGCAAAAGCGCCGCCCCCAAAATGAAGGCGCCGTGGTTGCGAGCCACGGCGCACTGTGCCCCTTGCGGGGCGGCGGTTCACCGGCGGTGAACCGCGAAGGGGCCGAGGGCCCTCAAACCCTCAGTGGACGACCACCGGGTTCTGTGCCAGCCCGACGTAGCCGTCCAGCGTGTCCTCCACCTCTTCCTGGGTGGGCGTGTCGCGCTGCCAGGCCAGGATCTGCTGCTGGAACATCTCGGCCCAGGAGCCGTCCAGGTACACCTCCTTGCCGGAGCGCTTGTCCACGATCTCGAAACCGTGGCGCACCAGTTGCGGTGCCAGGGGCGTGTCGTCGGCGGCGCCATTTCGGTCGGCGTCCGGCAGCATGTGGACGACCACAAAGGAGTCGGAGTCGTAGAGCATTTGCATGGCGTGGTCCCCCTGTCGGTATGTCTATGAGATGGCAGTGCGTGGCAGGAGTTCAAGCCCCCCGCCGTCGGGGTGCTGCCGGGACACAGTATTTCACGGAAACCAAGGCCCGCGGCGCAGGCGCGGCATTTCGCGGCCTTGTCCCACGCGGCGGCCGGGCTCAGGGCGTTTCGTGGCCGCTCAGCAAGAGGTCGGCGAAGTCGCCGTTGCCCTGCGTCAGGCGGATGCGCACCGGCAGATAGCCCAGCGCCGTGCCCAGCCACAGCTCGGCCTTCTGGTCGCGCTGGCGGTCCTCGCGCGGCAGGCGCTGCAGCTTCAGGGCCGGCGTGCTGCCGGCGGGCAGCTCCAGGGTCTCGGTGCCCTCGACGGTGAAGCTCCAGCGGTCGGCGCTGCGCGCGCTCACGGTGGTCAGCGTGATCTGCGTGCCCGGGGGGTAGCGTTCGGGCGCGGTGGCCAGCATGGCGCCCAGCTGGATGAACACGCTCAGCCGGTCCTGCGCGCCGTCGCCGATGGCGGCGCGCGGGGTGTTGGCGCTGAAGATGACCTCGCGCTTGTCGAAGTCGAAATGCGCGGCCCGCTCGCTGCGGGACTTGTCGCCAAAGCGCTCGGGCCGCAGCCCGTGGGCCGTGATCTGCCCCACGCTGCTTTGCGAGCGCGAGCCGAGCAGGAAGGCCTTGACCTGCTGGCGTGCCTCGTAGCGCGCGCCGTCCTGGCGCCACAGCAGCTCGGCGCTGGCGTTGTAGTGGAACTTCTTGGCCTCGCCGCTCACGTCGAACGTCAGCCGGGTGGATGGCGGCAGGCGCACGGGCGGCGGCTCGGTGCTGGCGCTGGCGCCGGTGGCGCCGGGGGGGCGGATCTCCACGCCCGCGCTGTCGGCGGGCGGCTCCTGCGGGGCGGAGGCGGCCGCGGCGAGGGGCTCTGCGGCGGTCTCGGGCGGCGCGGTTTCGGCGGTTGGGGCCGTGGCCTCGGTGTCGCCTGCCTTGTCGTCCGTGGCGGCGCTTTCGAGGGCGGCGCTGTCGGCGGGCGGCTCTGCCGGCGGTAGGGGTGGCACCGGTGCCGGCGCGGGCGCCTCGGGGGCCGGCGGCGCGGGCCTGGGCTTGCGCGGGGGGCGCGGCCGTGGCGCGGGGGGCGGAGGCGGCGCGGCCTCGGGCTCCGGCGGCGGGGGCGGGGGCGGGGGCGGGGCCACCATGCGCGTGTGGAAGGCCTGGCGCTGCGGCAGACCCTGGTCCGTGCCGCCCAGCGGCAGGCCCACCAGCACCAGCCAGTGCAGGACCAGCACCAGGGCGGTGAGCAGCAGCAGGGCGCGGCGCGGCATGGCGGCGTGGGTCAGGCCGCCGGCCGGCCGTGGCGCGCCGGGTCGTACCCCAGGTCGCGCGACAGCTGTTCGGCCGCGGCGCGCAGGGGGCGCTCGATGGCGCCGTCCCAGGCGGGGTCGAACGTGGCGGCGGGCCCCAGCGTGGTGATGCCCAGGGCCAGGTGGCCGTCGGCGTCGAACACGGGGGCGCAGAAGGCGGTGATGCCCGGCAGCAGCGTTTCCACCACGCGGGCGCAGCGGCGCTCGCGCACCTCGCGCAGCAACGCGTCCACGCTGGCGGCGTCGCGCGGCATGTCGGCGGGGCCCTGGCGGGTGGCCAGCGCCAGCTCCTCGGCCAGCAGCGCGGCGGTCTTTTCGCGCGGCAGCCAGGCGGCAAAGCAGCGGCCGGTGGCGGAGGCGAGCAGCGGCATCACGTCGCCCAGGCGCAGGTTGGCCGTGACGGACTGGGGGGCTTCCTCCCAGTGCACGATGGTCGGGCCGCGGTTGCCCCAGACGGCCAGCGCCAGCGTGTGGCCCAGGGTTTCCATGAGCGGCGCCATGCGTTCGCGCGCCAGGCGCATGGCGTCCAGCCGCGCCAGCGAAGCAAGCCCTAACTTTAGTGCGGCGGGGCCCAGGTCGTAGCGCGAGGTGCGCGCATCCTGCACCACCAGGCCCAGGCGCTGGAAGCTCACGAGGTAGCGGTGCGCCTTGGCGGCGCTCATGCCGGCCTCCTGCGCCAGATCCTTGAGCATCAACGGCCCGCGCGCCTGCGCCAGCGCGTCGAGCAGCGCAAACCCTACCTCCACCGACTGAATGCCCGCGCGTTCCTTGTCCATCTGCACTAGAATTTTGGAGTTCTGTTTAGTTAAATCAATTCACTGGATCGTAATTTGTGCCAGGCGCGGTGTTTCCCGCGGGTGCAGCAGATCCCAGCCAAGAGGAGATTCCAGCCCATGAAACTCGCCACCTACAAGGACGGATCGCGCGACGGCCAGCTCGTCGTGGTCTCCCGTGACCTGGGCACGGCCCATTATGCGACCGGCATTGCCAGCCGCCTGCAGCAGGTGCTGGACGACTGGAACTTCATGGCGCCCCAGCTGCAGGACCTGTACGACCAGCTCAACGCCGGCCGTGCGCGCCACGCCTTTCCCTTCGACCCGCAGCAGTGCATGGCGCCGCTGCCGCGCGCCTACCAGTGGGCCGACGGCTCGGCCTACATCAACCACGTCGAACTGGTGCGCAAGGCGCGCAACGCCGAGGTGCCGGCCAGCTTCTACACCGACCCGCTGATGTACCAGGGCGGCAGCGACGACTTCATCGGCCCCTGCGACGACGTGGTGGTGCCCAGCGAGGCCATGGGCATCGACTTCGAGGCCGAGATCGCCGTCGTCACCGGCGACGTGAAGATGGGCGCCAGCCCCGAGCAGGCGCTGGACGGCGTGCGCCTGGTGATGCTGGCCAACGACGTGAGCCTGCGCAACCTGATCCCGGCCGAGCTGGCCAAGGGCTTCGGCTTCTTCCAGTCCAAGCCCGCCACGGCCTTCAGCCCCGTGGCCGTCACGCTGGACGAGCTGGGCGACGCCTGGCAGGGCGGACGCGTGCACCTGGCGCTGCAGTCCACCTGGAACGGCCGCAAGGTCGGCATGTGCGACGCCGGGCCGGAGATGACCTTCCACTTCGGCCAGCTCATCGCCCACATCGCCAAGACGCGCAACGTGCGCGCCGGCTCCATCGTGGGCAGCGGCACGGTCAGCAACAAGGACTGGGCCAAGGGCTACAGCTGCATCGCCGAAAAGCGCTGCATCGAGACCATCCAGGACGGCAAGCCCAGCACCGAATTCATGCAGTACGGCGACACCATCCGCATCGAGATGAAGAACAAGGCCGGCCAGAGCCTGTTCGGCGCGATCGACCAGACCATCGCCGCGCCGCAGTGATTTTTGAGCCAAATTGGCACTTTGCGCTTATCTGTCAAGCGCTGATAGCTATATAAAAAAGAGCAAGGAGACAACCGATGGACCGCAGACAGTTGCTGGCAGCCGCCGCTGCCGCCGTGGCCGCGCCGTGGGCGCGCGCCGAATCCGCCTACCCCGGCCAGCCCCTGCGCTGGGTGGTGCCGTACCCGGCCGGCGGCGGCACCGACGTGCTGGCCCGCACCGTGGCCGAGGCCATGCGCGGCGGCCTGGGCCAGCAGATCGTGGTGGACAACCGCCCCGGCGCGTCCACCAACATCGGCAGCCAGATCGTGGCCACGGCCAAGGCCGACGGCTACACCCTCATGTCGGCCGACAACGCGCTGCTGGCCTACAACGAGCATCTGTTCCGCAAGCTGCCCTTCAGCCCCGAGAAGGACTTCACCTACATCGGCGGCCTGTCGCGCTTCCCGCTGGTGCTGGTGGTCCACCCGGCGTTCGAGGCGCAGACGTTCAAGGACTTCCTGGCCTACGTGCGGGCCCATCCCGGCAAGGTCAACTACGCCTCGCCCGGCAACGGCTCGCCGCACCACCTGGCCATGGAGATGTTCAAGCACCGCACCCAGACCTTCCTGACCCACATTCCCTACCGCGGCGCGGCGCCGGCGGTGCAGGACGTGATGGGCGGGCAGGTGCCCTGCATGTTCCTGGACCTGGCGGCGGGCCTGCCCGTGATCCAGTCGGGCAAGGTGCGTGCGCTGGCCATCGGCTCGGCCCAGCGCGTGCCGGCGCTGCCGAACCTGCCCACGCTGGCCGCGGTCGGCGTGGCCGACACCGAGGTCTACGCCTTCCAGGGCCTGCTGGCACCGGCGGGCCTGCCGCCCGCCATCACGGCGCGGCTGAACGCCGAGCTGAACAAGGCCCTGGCCGCGCCCGCCGTGGTCAAGCGCATGCAGGACTTCGGCATGGAGGCGCTGGCCGGCACGCCCGAGCAGTTCCGCGCCCTGGCCCGCGCCGAGGCCAAGCGCTGGGGGCCCATCATCGCGGCCACGGGCGTGAAGCTGGACTGAAGGCCGCGCCCAGCCGCCCCCGCGCGGGGCTCTTGTGCAGCAAAATCGACTGCAGCGCCCACCCATTCTGCGCAGGGTGCTACGAAAAACAGGAGCCCCCATGCACGCCACGCCCGTTCGCACGCCGCCGCCCGCGCTGCTAGACAGCCTGCAGGCCCTGGCGGAGCGCCAGCTTGCGGCCCAGGAACAGGCCCACGGGCTGGCCTGCTTTCGCGCGCGCCACACCCACGGCGTGCAGCGGGTGGATGTGGCCGGGCCCGCGCTGGCGGTGCTGCTGCGCGGCCGCAAGTGCGTGCGCGCCGAGGGGCAGGACCACCGCCTGCGGCCGGGCGAGCTGCTGCTCATGCGCCGGCCCTGCCGCATCGACGCGGTGAACGCCCCGGACGCGCGCGGCGGCCCGTACCTCAGTCTGTCCATCGCGCTGTGCGAGGAAGTGGTGAGCGCCGCGCGCCTGCTGTGGGCCCAGCCCATTCCTACCGGCGGCCCGGCCGTGGTGCGCTGCGCGCTGGCCCCGTGCGAGGAGGCGCTGGGGAACTGGAGCGCCGCCATGCTGGCGGGCGACGACGCCCGGGCGCGCCTGGCCCTGGCCGCGCTGCTGCTGCAGCTGTGCCACGCGGGCCATGCCGGCGTGCTGGCGCCGCCGCCGCCCAGCGTGGCCGCCCAGCTGCGGGCGCTGGTGGCGCAGCAGCCCGAGCGCGACTGGCAGTCGCGCCACTTCGAGGACGCGCTGGGCCTGTCCGGCGCCACGCTGCGCCGCCGCCTGCAGGCCGAGCACACCAACGTGCGCGAACTGGTGGCCGAAACGCGCCTGGCGCGCGCGCTGGAGCTGCTCTACGCCACCTCCTGGCCCGTGAAGACCGTGGCCGCGCGCGTGGGCTACCGCTCGGTGGCCAGCTTCACGCGGCGCTTCAGCGCCCGCTACGGGCTGGAGCCCACCCGCATCGGCAACACGCCCTGAGCGCCGGGCGAGCCCCCTGAGCGCTGCGCACAGCCCTTTGAGCGCCCCGCGCGGGCGGTTCCGCCTAAGGTGCGTGCCTGGGGCCGGCGCGGTGCCGGCCCGTGTTGCAGGAGCATTCCACCCATGGGGTTTCACATCCTTCGCCGCGGCGCCTGGCGCGCCGCCTGCCTGTCCCTGTTCGTGCTGGCCGCAGTGGGCTGCGCCAGCGCTCCACCACCACCGGCGGCTTCCGCGCCCGCCAGCCGCGAGGCGCAGGCGCCCGGCTACTACCGCCAGCAGGTGGGGGCGCTGCGCGTCACCGCGCTGTTCGACGGCGTGGTGGGGCTGACGCGCGCGCAGATCGTCGGCCTGGACGCGGCGCAGGTGCAGGCCCTGCTGGACAGGCGCTACGTGCCCGAGGACGCGCAGGGCCTGCAGACCGCCGTCAACGCCTATCTGGTGCAGAGCCAGGGCCGCGTGCTGCTGGTCGACACCGGCACCGCGCAATGCTTTGGCGACGGGCTGGGCCAGGTGCTGCGCCATCTGCGCGCCGCCGGATTCGACCCCGCCGAGGTGGACGACGTGCTCATCACCCACGCCCACCCGGACCATCTGTGCGGCCTGCTGGACGCGCAGGGCCGCGCCGCCTATCCGCGCGCCACGGTGTGGCTGTCGCGCGCCGACGCGGACTTCTGGCTGCAGGCCGCCACGGCCAGCCGCCTGCCCGAGCCGCTGCGGCCCCTGATCGGCATGGCCCGGCGCGCCGTGGCGCCCTACGAGGCCGCGGGGCGGCTGAAGCGCTTCGCCCCCGCCGACGCGCTGCCGCCCGGCGTGGCGGCGCTGCCCACGCCGGGGCACACGCCCGGCCATGTGTCGTACCTGCTGGACGCGGGCGCCGCGGCCGCGCCGCTGCTGGTGTGGGGTGACGTGGTGCACTACCACGCGGTGCAGTTGGCGCGCCCCGACGCCTCCTTCGAGCCCGACACGGACCGCGACCAGGCCGTGGCCAGCCGCAGCGCCCTGCTGGCGCGTGCGGCGGACCAGGGCTGGTGGGTGGCCGGCGCGCACATGCCCTTCCCCGGCCTGGGCCATGTGCGCCGCGAGGGCGGGGCCTATGCCTGGGTGCCCGCGGAATATGCGCCGCTGCGCCCGTGAGGGCGCGGTCCACGGGGCGTTGTGTGCTCAAAAGTCGCTCTGGCGCCCAGTGGGTAAGCGCAAGAAGCTATCAAAATAATAGCAATTGGGCGGTGCCAGTCGCCGCTCAGCCCGCCAGCGGCTGCACCTGCACCACGCAGTCGTAGAAGGTGGGCGCGGCGCCCAGGTCGGTCAGGGCCTGGCTGGTCAGCTCGTTCACGTTGGTGCCGTTGGGCCCCAGCTTGCGCCACCAGATGCCCAGGCCGTTGACCACGCCGGGGCGGGCGCGGCCGTTCACGGCGGCGTGGCATTCGTAGCTGCCGCGGTCGTTGAACACGCGCACCGGGGCGCCGTCGGCAATGCCGCGCGCGGCGGCGTCCTCGGGGTGCATCTCCAGCACCGGGCGGCCCTCGGTGTCGCGCAGGCTTTGCAGGTTCACGAAGCTGGAGTTGAGGAAGTTGCGCGCGGGCGGCGAGATCATGGCCAGCGGGTAGCGCGCCGAGCTGCCGGGCGCCTCGTGGTTGGGCAGGTAGTCGGGCAGCGGGTCCAGCCCCTGGGCGGCCAGGCGCTCGCTGTGGAACTCGCAGCGGCCCGAGGGCGTGGGAAAGCCGCCGTCGGCAAAGGGTGCGTCCGCCACGGCCAGGGGCGCGAAGCCCGTCTCCAGCAGCTGCCCAAATTCCACGGCCTCGCCATAGGCCTGGCGGCACAGCTGCTCGTCGCTGTCGGCAAAGCAGGGATCGGCAAAGCCCATGTGCGCGGCCAGGTCGCGGAAGATCTGCGCGTTGCTGCGCGCCTGGCCCAGGGGGGCAATCGCGGGGCGGTTGAGCAGCACGTCCGTGTGGCCGTAGGACAGGTGCACGTCCCAGTGTTCGAGCTGGGTGGTGGCGGGCAGGATGTAGTCGGCCCAGTCGGCGGTGTCGGTCTGGAAATGCTCCAGCACCACGGTGAACAGGTCTTCGCGCGCGAAGCCCTGCACCACCTTGGCGGAGTCCGGCGCCACGGCCACGGGGTTGCTATTGTAGACCACCAGGGCCTCGACGCGCGGGCCGAAGGCGGGGGAGGCGTCGCGCAGCAGGTCGTCGCCGATGGTCACCATGTTGATGCTGCGCGGCCGGCGGCCGGCCAGCAGGTCGGGGCGCTGCAGCTGCGCCCGCTGCACCGGGTAGTGGCCGGAGCTGGACAGCAGCACGCCGCCCGCGCGGTGGCGCCAGGCACCGGTGAGCGCGGGCAGGCAGGCCACGGCGCGCACCGCGTTGCCGCCGCCGTGCGCGCGCTGCACGCCGTAGTTCAGGCGGATGGCGGCGGGCCGCGTGGTGCCGTAGTCGCGCGCCAGGCGGCGGATCTGCTCCACCGGCAGGCCGCAGACCTCGGCCGCGCGCTCGGCGGGCCATTGCAGGGCGCGCTCGCGCAGCTGCTGCCAGCCCACGGTGTGGCGGGCGATGTAGTCGTGGTCCAGCCAGTCGTGGGTGATCAGCTCGTGCATCAGCGCCAGGGCCAGCGCGGCGTCGGTGCCGGGCAGCAGCTGCAGGTGCTCGTGGCATTTCTCGGCCGTCTCGCTCTTGCGCGGGTCGATGCACACCAGGCGCGCGCCGTCGCGCTTGGCCTGCTGGGCGATGCGCCAGAAGTGCAGGTTGCTGCCGATGGAGTTGCTGCCCCAGATCAGGATGAGCTGGGATTCGGCGAAGAACTCCACCTTCATGCCCACCTTGCCGCCCAGCGTGTGGACGAGCCCCTCGCCGCCGGCCGCGGAGCAGATGGTGCGCCCCAACTGCGAGGCGCCCAGGCGGTGGAAGAAGCGCCGGTCCATGCTCTCGCCCTGCACCAGGCCCATGGTGCCCGCGTAGCTGTAGGGCAGGATGGCCTGGGCGTCGCGCGCGGCGATGGCGCTCAGGCGCTGCGCGATGTCGGCCAGCGCCTCGTCCCACGACACGGGCGCGAACTGTCCGCTGCCCTTGGGGCCCGTGCGCTTGAGCGGCGTGAGGATGCGCTCGGGGTGGTGGGTGCGCTCCGCATAGCGCGAGACCTTGGCGCACAGCACGCCGCCGGTCTGCGCATGTGCCGGGTTGCCCTGCACGCGCACGGCGCGGCCGTTTTCCACGGTGGTCAGCAGGGCGCAGGTGTCGGGGCAGTCGTGCGGGCAGGCGCCGCGCACCTGGGTCGCGGCGGTGGGCGAGGGGGTGGTTGTGGGCATGGCGTTCACTGGTGCGTCGGTACACTCGCCGCACGGGTATTCCACCAAATGGAATACGGGGCGGGTGCGATATTTTTGGGAACAGAGAGGGATTGCATCATGACGCAGCTTTCGTTGGGGCGCAGGCGGTTTTCCGTGGGGCTGGGCGCGGTGGCGCTTGCGGGTTTTCCCTTGGTGCGCGCGCAGGGCGAGGGGCCCATCGTGCTGGGCCAGTCGGCCGCGCTCACCGGCGCGGCGGGCCAGTTGGGCGTGCAGTTCCAGGCGGGGGCCCAGCTGGCGTTCGACCAGGCCAACGCCCAGGGCGGCGTGGGCCGGCGCAGCATCGAGATCCGCGCGCTGGACGACGGCTACGAGCCCGACCGCTGTGCCGAGAACACGCGCCGACTCATCGCCGATGACGTGTTCGCCCTGTTCGGCTATATCGGCACGCCCACCAGCCTGGCGGCGCTGCCGCTGTTCACGCAGGCCAGGGTGCCGTTCTTCGCTCCGTTCACGGGCGCCATGGCGCTGCGCCGGCCGTTCAACCGCCTGGTCTTCCATGTGCGGGCCTCCTATGACGACGAGACCGAGCTGCTGGTGCGCCAGCTCACCCACCTGGGGCTGAGCCGCATCGGCGTGTTCCACCAGAACGACAGCTATGGCCAGGCGGGGCTGGACGGCGTGGCCAAGGCGCTGGCCGCACGCCAGCTCACGCCCGTGGCCACGGGCACGGTGGAGCGCAACTCCGACAAGGTGGGCGACGCGGTGGCCCGGCTGGTGGCGGCCAAGCCCGAGGCGATCGTGCAGATCAGCACCTACGCCTCGTGCGCGGCCTTCGTGCGCGCGGCGCGCAAGGCGGGCTACGGCGGCAACTTCTACAACGTGTCCTTCGTGGGCACGCAGGCGCTGGCCGACGCGCTGGGCGCCGACGGCGCGGGCGTGGTGGTGTCGCAGGTCGTGCCCTCGCCCTACCAGGGCTCGCGCCAGATCACGCGCGAGTTCCACGAGGCCATCAAGAAGGGCGGCGGCAAGGTGTTGGCCAACTACTCCAGCATGGAGGGCTACCTGGCCGCGCGCGTGTTCGTCGAGGGGCTGCGCAACGCCCAGGCGCAAGGCGGCGGCAGGCCCACGCGCGAGGCGCTGATCGCCGGGCTGGAGGCCATCAATGGCCAGGTGGGCGGCTTCCAGGTGGGCTTCGGGGCCACCGACCGCCAGGGCTCGCGCTTCGTGGAGATGTCCATGCTCACGGGCGACGGGCGGGTGCGCACCTGAGGCACGGGGCTATGGCCGCGGGTTCGGCAGGGATGCGAGGCCACGGCTAGACTGTGACACCACCAGTACAAGCAAGCACTGAAACGCCATGAAAGTCATCGATTCCATCGTCGCCGAGGCGGCCTCCATTGCCGCCGTGCGGCGTGACATCCATGCCCACCCCGAGCTGTGTTTCCAGGAGGTGCGCACGGCCGACGTGATCGCGGCCAAGCTCACCGAATGGGGCATTCCCACCCACCGCGGCCTGGGCACCACGGGCGTGGTGGGCATCGTCCAGGGCCGCGACGGCGGCGCCTGCGGCCGCGCCGTGGGCCTGCGCGCCGACATTGACGCCCTGCCCATGCAGGAGTTCAACACCTTTGACCACGCCAGCAAGTACCAGGGCAAGATGCACGCCTGCGGCCACGACGGCCACACGGCCATGCTGCTGGCGGCGGCGCAGTACTTCTCCAAGCACCGCGACTTCGACGGCACCGTGTACCTGATCTTCCAGCCGGCCGAGGAGGGCGGCGGCGGCGCGCGCGAGATGATCAAGGACGGCCTGTTCGAGCAGTTCCCCATGCAGGCCGTCTTCGGCATGCACAACTGGCCCGGCATGCCGGCCGGCACCTTCGCCGTGAGCCCGGGGCCGGTGATGGCCTCGAGCAACGAGTTCAAGATCACCATCCGCGGCAAGGGCAGCCACGGCGCCATGCCGCACATGGGCATCGACCCCGTGCCGGTGGCCTGCCAGATGGTGCAGGCGTTCCAGAACATCATCAGCCGCAACAAGAAGCCGATCGAGGCGGGCGTGATCTCCGTCACCATGATCCACGCGGGCGAGGCCACCAACGTGGTGCCCGACAGCTGCGAGCTGCAGGGCACGGTGCGCACCTTCTCCACCGAACTGCTGGACATGATCGAGCGCCGCATGCGCCAGGTGGCCGAGCACACCTGCGCCGCGTTCGAGGCGCGTTGCGAGTTCGAGTTCGTGCGCAACTACCCGCCCACGATCAACTCGCCGGCTGAGGCGGAGTTCGCACGCAAGGTGATGGCCGGCATCGTGGGCGAGCAGAACGTGCTGCCCCAGGAGCCCACCGGCGGCGCCGAGGACTTCTCCTTCATGCTGCAGGCCAAGCCCGGCGCCTATGTCTTCATCGCCAACGGCGACGGTGACCACCGCGCCATGGGCCACGGCGGCGGCCCCTGCACGCTGCACAACCCCAGCTACGACTTCAACGACGCGCTGATCCCGCTGGGTGGCACCTACTGGGTGGAGCTGGCCCGCCAGTGGCTGGCCCAGCCCACGGCCTGACGCGGCTTGCAGCGGCCTTCACACGGCTGACATGTCCCGGCCCCACCGTTGCGCGGTGGGGCTTTTTTTTATGGACGCAAGGGGGTTCGATGATCGGTATCCCGCAGGCATTCGCCGCCAGCTACGCCCAGGCCCGGGCCCAGTTCGTGGGCGCAGCGGCCACGGCCGGGCTGGCGCTGGCGCCCGACATCCATCCGCTGCGCGGCCCGGACGGTGAAACGCTGGCGCTGGACGTGGTGCGCGACGGGCCGCCCGACGCGCGCCGCCTGCTCATCGTGAGCAGCGGCTGCCATGGCGTGGAGGGCTTTTGCGGCAGCGGCGTGCAGGTGTTCGCGCTGCACGACGCCGAATGGCGCGCCAAGGCCCGGGCGCAGGGCGTGGCCGTGCTGTACCTGCATGCGCTCAACCCCCATGGCTTTGCCCACCTGCGCCGCGTCACGCAGGAGAACGTGGACCTGAACCGCAACTTCGTGGACTTCGGCCAGCCCCTGCCGGCCCACCCGGCCTACGGCGCGCTGCACCCCGTGCTGCTGCCGCCCGAATGGCCGCCTGGCGACGCCAACACGCGGGCCCTGCTGGGCCTGCTCGACTCCCTGGGCGCCCAGGCGCTGCAGGCCGCCATCACCCGGGGACAGTACACGCACCCGGACGGCCTGTACTTTGGCGGCACGGCGCCCACCTGGAGCAACCGCACGCTGCGCGCCGTGCTGCGCCGCGAGTGCGCGCGGGCCGAGCGCATCGCCTGGGTGGACCTGCACACGGGCCTGGGGCCCGCCGGCCATGGCGAGCGCATTCACGCCGGGCGCGACGACGCGGATGGGGGCCAGGCCCTGGCCCGCGCGCGCCGCTGGTGGGGCGGTGGCGGCGCCACGCCGGTCACGTCGACGGAGGACGGCTCCTCCGCCTCGGCCCCGCTCACGGGGCTGATGTGCCACAGCGCCTACGACGAATGCCCGCAGGCGCAGCTCACGGCGCTCACGCTGGAGTTCGGCACCCAGCCCGCTCCCGCCGTGCTGCAGGCGCTGCGCGCCGACCACTGGCTGCACCTGCACCCGCAGGCTTCGCCCGCGCTGGCCCAGCGGGTCCACGCCCAGATGCGCGAGGCCTTCCACACCGATACCGACGCCTGGAAGGGCCAGGTGATCAGCCAGGCGCGGCAGGTGCTGTTCCAGGCGGTGGATGGACTGTGCGCCGGGTGACAAGCAGGATGCGCAAAAAAGAACGATCGTTCGTGTTTTGACTACACTGTGCGGCGATACCAACCCTGAACCGGAGACATGCCATGTCCGACCTGAACGCCAGCTTTGAAGCCGCCGTCGCCAACTCCAAGAACCTCAGCGAGCGCCCGGACAACCCGACGCTGCTGAAGATCTATGCCCTGTACAAGCAGGCCACGGCCGGCGACAACGCCGAGAAGAAGCCCAGCTTCTCCGACATCGTGGGCCGCGCCAAGTGGGATGCCTGGGAAAAGCTCAAGGGCACGGCGGGCGACGCCGCCAAGCAGCAGTACATCGACCTGATCGAGTCCCTGCGCGGCTGATCAGTCGGCCGCCTGGGCGACGCCGTGCGCCGGCGGCGCCAGGGCCTGCAGGGCTGCCATGCGCTCGGCCTGCGGTGCCCGGGCCAGCGCCCGCACCGCCGCGTGAAAGCGCGGCCAGTCGCGCCCCTCGCGCTCGAACAGCGCCACGAAGGCGGGCACCCAATGGTCATAGGCCGCCTGCGCCGCAAAGCTGGCGTTGTTGGCCTCGCGCACCCAGCGGTCCAGCGCCACGAGCTGCTCGGGCGGCGTCTGCGCCGCCAGCCAGCGCGCGCGCAGCCGGTCGTAGTCGGCATGGAAGCGCTGCATTGCTTCACTTTTCATAGCATCTAGCGCTTGATGGTCGGGCGCTGGGGCCTTGTTGGATGCATAAATGGCGCCCAGGCGCTCGCGCGTGGCGCGCGTGAGGGCGCGGAACTGCGCGCGGCGTTCCTCGCTGGCCGCGAACTCCGTGCGCGCCGCGGGCGTGGAGTGTTCATCCAGCCAGCGCTGCACGCCCAGGCGCTCCACGGCCGTGGCGTAGGCTTCGTTGAACTCGGTGTCGCCCGGCGCATAGGCCACCTGGTGCGCCAGCTCGTGGAACAGCAGGCGCACGAAGTCGCCCTCGGACCAGGCGATGAAGGTGGACAGCAGCGGATCGCCCCCCATCCAGTTGCTGTAGCCCAGCGTGGAGTAGGCGGGCACGCCGTACACGCTCACCTCCAGCCCGGTGGCGGCCAGGCGATCGGCCTCGGCGCGGGCGCCGGCCTCATCGAAATAGCCGCGGTAGCCGATGCAGCCGGTGACGGGAAAGCACCAGCGGTGCAGCGTGAGCGAATAGGGGCCGGCCGCCACCACGTTCCACACGGCGGCGCGGCGCTCGAGCCGCGCGTAGCGCCGGTAGCTGGCGTTGTCGGGCAGGGCCAGCGCGTCCACCGCGAAGGCGCGGGCCTGCTGGGCGAGCTGCAGCCGCGCGCGCAGCGGCTGCGAGGTGTCGGGGCTGGCGATCCATTCGTCCACCGGGCGGGCGGCGTTCATGATGGCCAGGTGGCCGTTCAGCGACTGCCAGTAGTAGCCCAGCGTGCCGCCGGACTGCGCGCAGCCGCCCAGCAGCAGCACGGCGGCCCAGGCCAGCAGCAGGCGAAGTGGGGGGCGGGCGGCAGGGGTCATGAAGGGTGGTGGCGATGGCGGACGGGCCAGCATAGCAAGCCGCCATGGCCGGCCGGTTTACGCGGGGTGCGCCCGCGCTTCACAATGCCGCCATGCCCGAAACCTCTACCACCCCCGCCGCCCCGGCGGCGCCGGACGCCGGCGGCCTGTTCACCGACGAGGGCGGCCATGCGCGCTGCTTCTGGTGCAGCGCCTCGCCCCTGTACCGCCACTACCACGATCACGAATGGGGCTTTCCCGTGACGGACGATCGCCGCCTGTTCGAGAAGCTGTGCCTGGAGGGCTTCCAGGCGGGCCTGAGCTGGCTCACCATCCTGAACAAGCGCGAGGCCTTCCGCGCGGCGCTGGCCGGGTTCGAGGCGGAGGAGCTGGCGCGCTTCGGCCCGGCCGAGGTCGAGCAGCTGCTGGGTAACGCGGCCATCGTGCGCCACCGCGGCAAGATCGAGTCGGCCATCCACAACGCGCGGCGCGTGCTGGAGCTGCGCCGCGAGTTCGGCTCGCTGGCGCACTATGTGTGGCGCTATGCGCCGCAGGCGGCGCAGGACCGGCCCGAGCGCATGACGCTGGCGGCGGTGCGCGCGCTCACCACCTCGGCCGCGTCGGTGGCGCTGTCCAAGGACCTGAAGAAGCGCGGCTGGAGCTTCGTCGGCCCCACGACCATGTACGCCTTCATGCAGGCCATGGGCCTGGTCAACGACCACATTGAGGGCTGCGGCGCCCGCGCCGCGGCCGAGGCGGCGCGCGCCGCGTTCGTGCCGCCCGTGGCGCAGGCATGAAAAAGCCCTCCGGCGGAGGGCTTGCGGCGCGGAAGCGGTCCGGCGGGGGGCGATCAGCCGCCCTTGGTGCTGCGCTTGCCAGGGTTCTTCTTGCTGCGCGTGGCCACGCCGCGCTCCAGGCTCACGCGCTGGCCGCGGCCGTGCGTGGCCACGGGCATGCCGGGCATGGGGGTGGGACGGGGCGTGCGCTTGCGGTCGGCTTCGGTGACGATTTTGTTGCCCATGGTGGCTCCTGAATTGAAAAACGATGAAAACACGCTATTAGGCCATAGCCGCGCTGCCGCACCGGGCGCCGGCGGCTGGGCTGCGGCATGGGGCGCGTGGGTACGCTGCGGTTCGGAGTGTTCTTTTTGCTATTAAATTAATAGCTGTTTGCGCTTGATGTATAAGCGCTGGAGGCCTGTTTCATTGAAATGACGGCGCGTCCGGGAGCGGCAGGCCCCCCCCGCGCCGCCGGCCGGCAGGCCGCCACCCATTGACGCGGCCGGGCGCCGCCTTCAAGAATCGGGGCTGTCGCGGAGGAAGAGGACGTGCCATGAAGCATTTGCTCGATTCCCTGGAAGCCAGCCTGGCCCTGTCGCCGGTCGGGGTGGCCGTGGAACTGCCGGGCGGTGTGCGCCTCGGCGATGCCAACGCCGATCTGCGGCTGCATTTCCGTGACCGCATGGCCGTCGTGGCCCTGGCCATGGGCGAGATCGGCAACGTGGGCGCGGCCATCGTCGAAGGCCGCGTGGCGCTGGAGGGCAGCATGCGCCAGCTCATGACGGTGGCCGCGGCCATGCTCCGGTTCGACCCGGCGCACGACGAGCAGGCGAACTGGTGGCGGCGCGTGCTGCTGCGGGCCCGCTCGATGGCTGCGCACACCATGGCCCATGACGCGCGCCACATCCAGTTCCACTACGACTTGTCGGACGACTTCTACGCCCTGTGGCTGGACCCGCGGCGCATTTATTCCTGCGCCTACTACCGCGCGGCCGACATGACGCTGGCCCAGGCGCAGGAGGCCAAGCTGGACCACATCTGCCGCAAGCTGCTGCTGTGCCCCGGCGAGCGCTTTCTGGACATCGGCGCCGGCTGGGGCGGCCTGCTGCTGTGGGCGGCGCAGGAGTACGGCGTGGACGCCACGGGCATCACGCTGTCGCGCAACCAGCATGCCCATGTGCAGCGGCTCATCGAGGAGCGTGGCCTGCAGGGCCGCGTGCGCGTGCGGCTGCTGGACTACCGCGAACTGCAGGTGGAGCAGCCCTTCGACAAGATCGCCTCGGTTGGCATGTTCGAGCATGTGGGCCGGGCGCAGATGGAGCGCTACTTCGCCACCACGCACCGCCTGCTGCGCCCGGGCGGCCTGCTGCTGAACCACGGCATCACGGCCGGCGGCCTGGACAATGCCGGCCTGGGCGCCGGCCTGGGCGACTTCATCGAGCGCTACATCTTTCCCGGCGGCGAGCTGCTGCATGTGAGCGCGGTGCTGCACGACATGGCCCGCGCGGGGCTGGAGATGCTGGACACCGAGAACCTGCGCCCGCACTACGCGCGCACGCTCTGGGCCTGGTCCGACATGCTGGAGGCACGCCAGGACGAGGCGCGCCGCATCCTCGTGGCCCAGCATGGCGCGGACAAGGGCGAGAAGGCGCTGCGCGCCTACCGCCTGTACCTGGCGGGCTGCGCCCTGGCGTTCGAGCGGGGCTGGATCGCGCTGCACCAGATGCTGGCCGCGCGCGCCGACGCCAGCGCTGCGGGCGGGATACTCCCGGGGGCGCAGTCCGACTATCCTTTCAATCGCGCCTACATGTACGCCAGCCAGGCGGCCGTGCACGGCACCCCCTGATCATTCGTCTGGAGTCCATATGCTGTTCAAGTTCAAATCCCGCGCCACCGCCGATCTCATCATGCTGGAGCCCAACGGGCGGCAGCTGCTGGAGATCATCGGCAAGTCCCCCGACGAGCCCCATGGCATCGTGACCGTCGCGCAGATTCCCGGGGCCATCAGCGCACTGGAGGCCGCCGTGGCCTTGGATGAGGCGCAGGCCGGCGCACCCGCCGAGGAGGGCGAAGACCTGGAGGGCGAGCAGGAGCCGCGGCGCGACACCGTGCGCCTGCGCCAGCGCGCGGCGCCCTTCATCGACATGCTGCGCCGCAGCGCGGCGGACGACGCCGACGTGGTCTGGTAAGCGGCGGGCGCGGCGCTCAGTCCACCTTGGCGCCCGAGGCCTTGACCACCTGGGCCCATTTGCGGTGCTCCGCCTCGATCAGGGCGGCGAATTCGGCGCTGGTGTTGCCGCCGGGAATCGCTCCCTGCGCCAGCAGCCGCTCCTTCACCGCGGGCGTGGCCAGCGCCTTGGCGACCTCCTGCTGCACGCGCTGCACCAGGTCGGGCGGCGTGCCCGCGGGCACGAGCAGGCCGAACCAGGAGCTGGCCTCGTAACCCTTGAGCGCGGGGCCGCCGGCTTCTTCCACCGTGGGCACGTCGGGCAGGGCGGTGGAGCGGTGGGCGCTGGTCACCGCCAGGGCCTTGAGCTTGCCGCCCTTGATGTGGGCCATGGACGAGGGCAGGTTGTCGAACATCACGTCCATGTTGCCGCCCACCATGTCCAGCAGCGCCGGCGCCGAGCCGCGGTAGGGCATGTGCAGCATGTAGGTGCCGGTCATGCTCTTGAACAGCTCGCCCGCCAGGTGGATCGAGGTGCCGTTGCCGCTGGAGGCCATGTTGAGCCTGCCGGGATGGGCCTGGGCGTAGCGGATGAAGTCCTGCACGCTGTGGATGCCGAGGGTGCGGGCCTTGTCGGCGTTCATGACCATCACGTTGGGCACCGAGGCCACCAGCGTGACGGGCACGAAGTCCTTGATCGGGTCATAGGGCAGGTGCTTGTAGAGCGCGCGGTTGATGCCGTGTGTGCCCACCGTGCCCATGAGCAGGGTGTAGCCGTCGCCGGGCGCCTTGGCCACCAGTTCCGCGCCGATGTTGCCGCCCGCGCCGCCGCGGTTGTCCACGATGAACGGCTGGCCGAAGGCCTTGCCCAGCTCGGGCGCGATGGCGCGCGCCAGGATGTCGGTGGTGCCGCCGGCGGCAAAGGGCACGACGATGCGCACGGGCTTGGCGGGCCAGTGGCCGGCCTGGGCCTGTACCTGGCCGGTGGCGCCCAGGCCCGCGGCGAGCGCCGCGCCGATGGCTAGCAGCATCGGCCGGCGCCGCAGGCGGTGTGGTGAAGCGTTGGTCGTCGTCATGCGGTCCCCCAGGGTGTGCGAAACCCTGGTTGTAGGCCCATGCGGGCCGGCAGGGGCTGCAGGATTACCCGCAGGGCGGTGACCGCACCGCCAACGAAAACGCCCGATGCAGGGCATCGGGCGTTGGGTGGTTGGGGCCGTGGTCAGGCCCCCGCCGGTGTGCGCGGCCTCAGTCGGCGTAGGTGCCGGCCGCCTTGATCACCATGCCCCACTTGTCGATCTCGGACTGCACGAACTTCTTGTGCTCCTCGGGCATCACGCGCTTGTCGCTTACCACCACGGCGCCCAGGCCTTCCTGCTTCTTGATGAACTCAGGGTCTTTCACGGCCACCTGCAGCGCCTCGTTGATGCGTGCCACCACGGCGGCGGGCGTGCCCTTGGGGGCATACAGGCCGTGCCAGACCGAGACGTTGAAGTCCTTCAGGCCGCTCTCCTGCAGCGTGGGCAGATCTTTGAGCGCCGGCATCTTCAGGCGTTCCTTGGTGGTCACCGCAAACGCCTTGACCTTCTTGCCCTCGATCTGGGACGTGGTGTTGGTGGTCTGGTCGCACATCAGGTCGATCTGGCCGCCGATCAGGTCGGTGATGGCGGGCGCCGCGCCCTTGTAGGCCACGGGCGTCATGTGCGACTGCAGTGCGTGCTGGAACATCAGGCCGCACAAATGGCCGGCCGAGCCCAGGCCGGAATGGCCCAGATTCACCTTTTCCTTGTTCTGGGCGATCCAGGTGGCCAGTTCCTTGTAGTTGTTCGCCTCCAGCGTCGGGCGCGAGATGATGGTCATGGGCACGTCGTTGACGATGCCCAGGAACTCGAAGTCGGTCATCACGTTGAACGGCAGCTTGCGGTACAGCGTGGGAATGGTGGCCATGCCGATGTGGGTGAGCAACAGGGTGTAGCCATCGGGCGCGGCCCGGGCCACCTTGGCCACGCCAATGGTGCTGCCGGCGCCGGCGGCGTTGTCGATGACGACGGTGGCGCCGCCCAGGGGCTTGCGCAGGGCCTCGGCCAGGTCACGCGCCACGCGGTCGGTGGGGCCGCCGGCCGAGAAGGGCACGACGATGGAGATGTTCTTGTCCTTGACCGGGTAGGCCTGAGCGGAGGCGCCGAAAGCGGCGAGGATGGCGGCCGCTCCCATGGCGATCTTGAGGGTAGTTTTCATGATGCTCCTAGAAATGAGGCGCAATATTAGAGGTGAAATAACTGTCGGGCATCAAGGAAATCACCGAGCCCCTGGCGCCTGGTTAGTGAGCGCCGTTTGACCCGCCGGGGTTGACGGCCGCAGCGGGCTGGTGCAACGGGGCGCCGCCTTGCGGCCACGGCGGCGCCAGCGCGTCCGTCAGCGGTAGCTGCGCGCGTCCTCAATCACCTTGCCGTCGTTGGGCAGGCTGCCCGGCGGCACCATCTGCACGTCGCCGCGCAGCTTGGTGGTCTCGCGCAGGGCATCCTGCAGCTGCTGGGCCAGGCCGGCGGCGGTTTCCAGGGTCTCCACCTGCAGCAGCATCTGGTCGTTGGCCATTTCCCCGCTGACCACCAGCCGTGCGCGCAGCACCTGCGGGAAGCGCTTGACCACCGCGGCGACCTGGCCCGGGTGGACGAACATGCCGCGCACCTTGGTGGTCTGGTCGGCCCGGCCCATCCAGCCCTTGATGCGGGTGTTGGTGCGGCCCGTGGGGCACGGGCCCGGCAGTACGGCCGAGAGGTCGCCGGTGCCGAAGCGGATCAGCGGGTAGTCGGGGTTGAGGGTGGTCACCACCAGCTCACCCACCTCGCCCTCGGGGACGGGGTCGCCCGTGCCGGGACGCACGATCTCGACGATCACGCCCTCGTCCAGCACCAGGCCCTCGCGGGCGCTGGTTTCGTAGGCGATCAGGCCCAGGTCGGCCGTGGCGTAGCACTGGTAGCCGGCCACGCCGCGCTCGGCGAACCAGTCGCGCAGCGAGGGCGGGAAGGCCTCGCCGGAGACCAGGGCCTTGGTGACGCTGGGCAGGGCGACGCCCTGCTCGGAAGCCTTCTCCAGGATGATCTTCAGGAAGCTGGGCGTGCCGATGTAGCCGGCGGGGCGCAGTTCGGCCATGGCCTGCACCTGTTGCTCGGTCTGGCCCGTGCCGCCGGCGAACACCGTGCAGCCCAGGGCGTGCGCGCCGGTTTCCATCATGGAGCCGGCGGGAACGAAGTGGTAGCTGAAGCTGTTGTGGATCAGCTCGCCGGGGCGAAAGCCCGCGGCATGCATGGCGCGCGCCATGCGCCAGTAGTCGGGCCGCGCGCCCTCGGGTTCGTAGATCGTGCCGGGGCTGGCGAACACGCGGGGCATGCGCGCGCCGAACGTGAGCGCGCTGAAGCCGCCGAAGGCGTCCTGGGCGCGTGCGGCCTGCTGGCGCTCCAGCAGCTCGTACTTGCGCGTCACGGGCAGGCGGGCCAGGGCCGCGCGGTCCGTGACGGCCGCCGCATCCGTTCCGGCCAGGATGCCGGCAAAGGCGGGGCTGGCCTGCTGGGCATGGGCGATCTGGCGCGGCAATGCCGCCATCAGGGCGGCTTCGCGCTCGGCGGGGGCGCGGGTTTCCAGGGCGTCGTAGAACATGCTCATGCCTGGGTCTCCTGTCATGGGGAGGATGGTTGTGGGCTAAATGTGCCTCCAGCGCTTATCCATAAAGCGCTGACAGCTATTGATTTAGGAGCGATCAGGCCAGCCAGCGCTTGCGGCGCTTGTAGCTCTTGACGTCCTTGAAGCTCTTGCGCTCGCCGCCGCCGACGCCCAGGTAGAACTCCTTGACGTCTTCGTTGTTGGCCAGGTCCTGCGCCGGGCCGTCCATGACGATGCGGCCGCTTTCCATGATGTAGCCGTAGTCGGCGTACTTCAGCGCCATGTTGGTGTTCTGCTCGGCCAGCAGGAAGGTGGTGCCCTCCTTGGCGTTCAGGTCCTTCACGATGTTGAATACCTCCTCCACGATCTGCGGCGCCAGGCCCATGGAGGGCTCGTCGAGCAGCACGATGTTGGGGTTGCTCATGATCGCCCGGCCGATGGCGCACATCTGCTGCTCGCCGCCCGAGGTGTAGGCCGCCTGCGAGGTGCGGCGCGTCTTCAGCCGGGGGAAGTAGTTGTAGACCTTCTCCAGGTTGGCCGCGATCTCGCCCTTGTCCGTGCGGGTGTAGCTGCCGGTGAGCAGGTTTTCCTCGATGGTCAGGTGGGCGAAGCAGTGGCGGCCCTCCATGACCTGCACCACGCCGCGCTTGACCAGCTCGGCCGGCGACAGGTTCTGGATCTGCTCGCCGCGCAGCTCGATCGAGCCCTTGGTGACCTCGCCGCGTTCCCCCTTGAGCAGGTTGGAGATGGCGCGCAGCGTGGTGGTCTTGCCCGCGCCGTTGCCGCCCAGGATGGCGACGATGCCGCGCTCCGGAACCTGCAGCGAAACGCCCTTGAGCACGAGAATCACGTGGTTGTAGATGACCTCGATGCCGTTGACGCTCAGAACGATTTTTTTGGAGTCCATGGTGTTGCCTCGCTTTGCCAATCGAAAGGGCTGCGGGCGCAACCCTTTCGGTTGGCGGCTGCCCGAGGGCAACCGCTACATCGTCGGCCGTTGATATGGCGCGGACCAGGCCAGGGCCACCGCGCAAGGGCCGCCCCGCCGCGCCGGTGGCGTCCCCCTTCCCGAATCGCGCAGCGATTCGAGAGAAGGGGGAAGGCGCGTAAGCGCCTCAGGGGGATGCCCTCAAGACTGGCAGTCCGCCGCGTCGCGGCGCGTCATCTTCTTGTCGGCCAGGTACTTCTCGGAGCCGGCCTTGATGAGCGGCTTGAGGATCTGCTCGTCAGCCTGGTACCAGTCGGACGAGAAGTCCCACTTCTTGCCGTCCCAGGTGTGCACGCGGGCCCAGGTGGAGCCCATGTGGTCGCCGCAGCTGGTGGACAGCGGGCGCATCAGGCCCGAGAAGCCCAGCGCATCGAGCTTCTTCTGGTCCAGCGCCAGGTTCTCCATGCCCCAGCGCACCTGCTCGCCCGTCATGACCTTGCCCTTGCCGAAGCGCTCCTGCGCACGGCGCACGGCTTCCACGCCCAGCATCTGGATGATCACGCCGCGCGTGTACAGCACCGAGCCCACTTCGTCCTTCGGCCCCGTGCCCTGGTTGGCACCATGCACATGCTTGAGGATGTCCTGCATGACCTTGGACTGCGTGCCATGGCCGTTGAGCGCCAGTGCGTGGTAGCCCTTGGCACCGTCGCCCACGTCGCGCACGTCCGGCTCGGCACCGGCCCACCACACGCCGTACATCTTGTCGCGCGGGTAGCCCGTGGCCTGGGCTTCCTTCAGGGCCGTGGAGTTCATCACACCCCAGCCCCACAGCAGCACGTAGTCGGGACGGCTCTGGCGCACCTGCAGCCAGGTGGCCTTCTGCTCCACGCCGGGCGCCGTGACGGGCAGCATCTGCAGGTCGAAGCCGTGCATCTTGGCGCGTTCCTGCAGCAGCGGGATGGGTTCCTTGCCGAACGGGCTGTCGTGGTAGACCAGGGCGATCTTCTTGCCCTTGAGCTTGTCCAGGCCGCCGGCGTTCTTGCCGATGTGCTGGATCAGGATGTCGGCGCCGGTCCAGTAGCTGCCCATGTAGGGGAAGTTCCACTTGAACGCCATGCCGTCCTGCGCCACCGACAGGCCGTAGCCCAGCGTCATCAGCGGGATCTTGTCCACGGGGGCCTTCTCGGTCAGCGCGAAGGTGATGCCGGTGGCCTGGGGGTCGAACAGCGTCACGCCGGGGCGGCTCTTGAGGCGCTCGTAGCATTCCACGCCGCGGTCGGTGGCGTAGCCGGTTTCGCACTCTTCAAAGGTGAGCTTCACGCCGTTGACGCCGCCGTCGCGCGCATTGATCAGCTTGATGTAGTCCTGCTTGCCGTTGGCCCATGGCACGCCGTTGGGTGCGTAGGGGCCGGTGCGGTACGACAGCAGCGGGAAGAACTGCTCCTTGGCCTGCGCGGCTGCGCTGCCCGCAAAGCCTGCCAGGGTACATGCCACCGTGGCGGCTACAGCGAGTCGGGTGAATTTCATGGTTTTGTCTCCTTGTGGATGGATCGGAACGTCGCCTGAATTGCGCCTGTCTGGGCGCGGAACACACCTTGCAAAAACATCAATGGGGGAAGGGCCAGACACGCATCTTCTGCTTGCCGATGGACCAGAGCTTGGCCAGGCCGTGGGGTTCGACGATGAGGAACCACACGATCAGCGCGCCGAAGATCATCAGCTCGGCGTGGGACACAGCGGCGGTGGAGATCTCCATGCCGAACAGGCTGGCCGCGGCGGGCAGGAACTGGTTCAGGAAGATGGGCAGCACCACGATGAAGGCGGCGCCGAAGAAGGAGCCCATGATGGAGCCCATGCCGCCGATGATCACCATGAACAGCAGCCGGAACGACACCTCCACCGAGAAGGCCGCCGGCTCCCACGAACTCAGGTGCACGAAGGCCCACAGCGCGCCGGCCATGCCGACGATGAAGGAGCTGACAGCGAAGGCGCTGAGCTTGGCGTACATCGGGCGGATGCCGATCACGGCGGCGGCCACGTCCATGTCGCGGATGGCCATCCACTCGCGGCCGATGGCGCCGCGCACCAGGTTCTTGGCCAGCAGGGCCACCACCACCAGCAGAGCCAGGCAGAACAGGTACTTGCTCATGGCGCTGTCGAGGGGCATGCCCAGCACCTGCAGGTTGCTCACCGAGACCGAGCCGGAGTCGGAGTTGTTGGTGAACCACTTGATGCGCAGGAACATCCAGTCGCTGAAGAACTGCGCCGCCAGCGTGGCCACGGCCAGGTACAGGCCCTTGACCCGCAGGCTGGGCAGGCCGAACAGGATGCCGAAGAAGGTGGCGCACAGGCCGCCCAGGATCAGCGCCGGAATCAGCGGCATGCCGGGAAAGCGCACGAAGAAGTTGAACGCGCCGTAGGCGCCCACGGCCATGAAGGCGCCAGAACCCAGGGAGATCTGGCCGCAGTAGCCCACCAGGATGTTCACGCCCAGGGCCGCCATGGACATGATGACCAGCGGGATCAGGATGGCGCGGTAGAAATAGTCGGAGGCCAGCATGGGCACGACCAGGAATGCCATGGCCAGCAGCAGCAGGATGGCGAGGCGGTCCTGCGTGATCGGGAAGATCTGCTGGTCGGCCTTGTAGGTCGTCTTGAATTGGCCGTTTTCGCGGTAGAACATGGACTCTCTCCTTGTTGTTCTTGTGGGGTCAGACGCGGTCGATGATCTTTTCGCCGAACAGCCCTTGCGGACGGAACAGCAGGAACACGAGTGCCAGCACGTAGGCGAACCAGATCTCGATGCCGCCGCCCACGTAGGGGCCGAGGTACACCTCGGACAGCTTCTCGCCCACGCCGATGATCAGGCCGCCGATGATGGCGCCGGGCACCGAGGTCAGGCCGCCCAGGATCACCACCGGCAGGGCGCGCAGCGCCACCGTGGTCAGCGAGAACTGCACGCCCAGCTTGGAGCCCCAGATCATCCCGGCCACCAGGGCCACGACGCCGGCCACGCACCAGACGATGACCCAGATATGGTTCAGCGGAATGCCGATGGACTGGGCCGCCTGGTGGTCGTCGGCCACGGCGCGCAGGGCGCGGCCGGTCTTGGTCTTCTGGAAGAAGACGCTCAGCAGCACCACCAGCGCGGCAGCGATGCCGGCGGCGATCACGTCCTCCTTGTTCACCAGCACGCCGCCCTGGAACGTGGACTCCAGCAGGAACACGGGGTCCTTGGGCATGCCGATGTCGATCTTGTAGATGTCGCTGCCGAAGATGGTCTGGCCCAGGCCTTCGAGGAAGTAGGTGATGCCCAGCGTGGCCATGAGCAGCGTGGCGCCCTCCTGGTTCACGAGGTGGCGCAGCACCAGGCGCTCGATGAGCCAGGCCACGGCGAACATGCACATGCCCGCGATCAGGAAGGCCGCCAGGTTCGCCACGATGGCGTTGTCGATGCCGGTCCACTTCGGGATCCATTCGGCAAAGCGCGCCATGGCCAGGGCCGCGAACAGCACCATCGCTCCTTGCGCGAAGTTGAAGACGCCCGAGGCCTTGAAGATCAGCACGAAGCCGAGTGCCACCAGCGCGTAGAGCATGCCGGCCATGAGGCCGCCGATCAGTGTTTCGAGAAAGAATGCCATTTGCCCATCTCTCCTAGTGGTTCCCGCCTCAGTGGCTCGTGCCCAGATAGGCACGGATCACGTCTTCGTTGTTGCGGACTTCGTCCGGCGCGCCGTCGCCGATCTTCTTGCCGTAGTCCAGCACAACGACGCGGTCCGAGATGTCCATCACCACGCCCATGTCGTGCTCGATCAGCACGATGGTGGTGCCGAACTCGTCATTCACGTCGAGGATGAAGCGGCACATGTCCTGCTTTTCTTCCACGTTCATGCCGGCCATGGGTTCGTCCAGCAGCAGCACCTGCGGCTCCATGGCCAGGGCGCGGCCCAGGTCCACGCGCTTTTGCAGGCCGTAGGGCAGCTGGCCCACGGGGGTCTTGCGGAAGGCCTGGATTTCCAGGAAGTCGATGATGTGCTCGACCTTCTCGCGGTGCGCGATCTCCTCGCGCTCGGCCGGGCCGATGCGCAGCGCCTGCATCAGGATGTTGCTTTTGATCTTGAGGTTGCGGCCCGACATGATGTTGTCGATCACGCTCATGCCCTTGAACAGCGCCAGGTTCTGGAAGGTGCGGGCCACGCCCATCTCCGCCACCTGGCGGCTGTTCATGTGGTCGAAGGTCTTGCCGCGGAAGGTGATGGAGCCTTCCGAGGGCGTGTAGACGCCGTTGATGCAGTTGAGCATGGAGCTCTTGCCGGCGCCGTTGGGGCCGATGATGGAGCGGATCTCATGCTCGCGCACATTGAACGAGATGTCGGTGAGCGCCTTCACGCCGCCGAACCGGAGGCTGATGTTCTTGACGTCCAGGATGACGTCGCCAATCTTCTTGCTGGTCATGTGTAGGGCCTCGTTGCGTGTCAGGCGGCGGCGCGGGCGGCGGGGAAGGTCTTGGCGTCGGTGATCTTCAGCGTGGCGCTCACGCTGCCCTTGCGGCCGTCCTCGAACTTCACCTGGGTCTCGATGAACTGCTCGGTCTTGCCCGAGTACAGCGCATCCACCAGCACGCCGTACTTGTCGGCGATGAAGTTGCGGCGCACCTTGCGGGTGCGGGTCAGCTCGTCGTCATCGGGGTCGAGTTCCTTGTGCAGCACCAGGAAGCGCGCCACCTGGGTGTCGGCCATGCCGGCCTCGGCCGCCAGGTCGGCGTTGACCTGGGCGATGCAGTCGGCGACCAACTCGAGCACCTTGGCCTTGGAGGCCAGGTCCACGTAGCCGCCGTAGGGGATGCCCTGGCGTTCGGCCCAGTTGCCCACGGCCTCGTAGTCGATGTTGATGAAGGCGCAGACCTGCTCGCGCTGGTTGCCGAAGCACACGGCTTCCTTCACATGCGGGAAGAACTTGAGCTTGTTCTCGATGTAGTTGGGCGCGAACATGGCGCCCGTGCTCATCTTGCCCACGTCCTTGGCGCGGTCGATGATGCGCAACTGGCCGTTGGCGTCGATCACGCCGGCGTCGCCGGTGTGGAAGTAGCCGTTCGCGTCGATGACCTCGGCCGTGGCATCGGGGCGCTTGTAGTACTCCTTGAGCACCGACACGCCCTTGACCAGCACCTCGCCGTTGTCGGCGATCTTGAGTTCGATCCCCGGCGCGGCCTGGCCCACGCTGGAGAGTTCCACCTGGCCGTCGCGCTGCACGCAGACATAGGCGCAGGTCTCGGTCTGGCCGTAGAGCTGCTTGAGGTTGATGCCGATCGAGCGGAAGAAGCGGAACAGGTCGGGGCCGATGGCGGCGCCGGCCGTGTAGGCCACGCGGATGCGCGACAGGCCCATCACGTTGCGCAGCGGCCCGTAGATCATCAGGTCGGCCAGCTTGTACTTGAGGCGGTCCAGGCCACCCACGGGCTTGCCGTCGAGGATGTCCGAACCCACGCGGCGCGCCAGCTGCATGCACTTGTCGAACAGCCAGCGCTTGGGCGCGGCGGCGTCCTCCATGCGGATGGAGACTGAGGTCAGCATGCCCTCGAAGACGCGCGGCGGGGCGAAGTAGTAGGTGGGGCCGATCTCGCGCAGGTCGATGTTGACGGTGCTGGCCGATTCGGGGCAGTTGATGGTGAAGCCCGCCACGATCCACTGCGCCAGCGAGAACAGGTGGTCGCCCACCCAGGCCGGCGGCAGGTAGGAGATCACGTTGTCCTGCGGGCCCAGGCGGTCCACTTCCACGCCGCCCTGGGCGGAGGCGATGAAGCTGGCATGCGTCTGGCACACGCCCTTGGGCTGGCCCGTGGTGCCCGAGGTGTAGAGGATCACCGAGACATCCTGCGGGTCGATGCGCTCCACCATCGCCTCCCAGGCGCCGGGGTGGGCCTTGTCCCACTCGGCGCCCCGCGCGACGAGCTGCGCGGTGCTGATCAGTCCGGGCTGGTCGTAGTTGCGCAGGCCGCGTGGGTCGTCATAGATGATGTGCTGGATGCCGGCCACGGACTCGCGCACCTCCAGCAGCTTGTCCACCTGCTCCTGGTTCTCGGCGAAGGCGAAGGCGATCTCGGCGTCCTTGATGACGAAGACCATCTCGGCGGCAACGGCGTCCTGGTACAGGGGGATGGGCACGCCGCCAACGCTTTGCACAGCCACGAAGCCCATGTACAGGTGGGGCCGGTTGTCGCTGATCAGCGCCAGGTTCTGGCCCCTGGTAAATCCCAGCGACAGCAGGCCGCAGGCCATGTGGCGCACCTCGGTGGCCACGGCCTTCCAGCTCCAGCTCTGCCAGATGCCATATTCTTTCTCGCGCAAGGCCGCCGCTTCGGGCCGCTGCGCGGCATGTTGCAACAGTAGATGGGGGAATGTGGTCTTCATTCCTGTTCCTATCGAGTTCTGTGGAAGGCAGCGGAATGCCGTAAGAGAACGTTCCGCCACACGATTGCAACCAATGGTAGGAATGACTTTGACGTTATCTTGTCTTTGCGACGACAATTCCAGGGTTAATCCTCAGGGGTCAAACCCTGAATCGCCGCAGAGTCGGCCCTGAAAGGCGGCGGCCCGCGTGCCGCGTCCGTGCCCCGGTCGGGGCGCTATCCTCGCTGCCATGTACGCCCCGTTCTTCGGACTCGAACACCCGCCGTTCTCCATCGCCCCCGACCCGCGTTACCTGTTCATGAGTGAGCGGCACCGCGAGGCGCTGGCCCATCTGCTCTATGGACTGGACGCGGGCGGCGGCTTCGTGCTGCTCACGGGCGAGATCGGCACGGGCAAGACCACCGTGTGCCGCTGCTTCCTGGAGCAGATTCCTGCGCACTGCAACGTTGCCTACATCTTCAATCCCAAGCTCACGGTGCCCGAGCTGCTGCGCTCCATCTGCGACGAGTTCGGCGTGGCGCACCGGCCCGCGGCGCCCGGCGCCGAGACGGTCAAGGACTGTCTCGATCCGCTCAACGAATTCCTGCTGCGCCAGCACGCCGCGGGGCGCAACAACGTGCTCATCATCGACGAGGCCCAGAACCTGGCGCCCGACGTGCTGGAGCAGCTGCGCCTGCTCACCAACCTGGAGACCAGCGAGCGCAAGCTGCTGCAGATCATCCTCATCGGCCAGCCCGAGCTGCGCGCCATGGTGGCCAGCCCGTCGCTGGAGCAGCTCGCCCAGCGCGTGATCGCGCGCTACCACCTGGATGCCCTGAGCGCGGATGAAACGCGCCAGTACATCGCCCATCGCCTGGCCGTGGCCGGGCTGCAGGGGGCGCTGCCCTTTCAGCGCCGGGCGCTGGCGCGCGTGCATGCCCTGACCGGCGGCGTGCCCCGGCGCATCAACCTGCTGTGCGACCGCGTGCTGCTGGGCGCCTACGCTGCCGGCGTGCGCGAAGTCAGCGACGCCATGGTGCGCAAGGCCGCCCGCGAGGTGTTCGATGCGCCCGCCGCGGCCGCGCCGCACCCCACGGGCCGGCGCTCGCGCTGGCTGGCGGCAGGGGCGGGCGGGCTGCTGGGAGCGGCCGCCGTGGGCGGGCTGGCCTGGGCCATGGGCTGGTGGCCGCCCGTGGCGGGAGGCGGGGGCGGCGCGACCGCGCGGGCGCCGGTGCCGGCGGTCGCTGCTTCTGCGTCCGCTTCGACTTTGGCAGCGCCGGTCGCCTTGCCGGCGGCGTCCGCAGCCTCGGTGCCTGCGGCCGCTTCCGCCGCCGCGCCTACGCTGGCGCAGTTCCTGGCCGCCCAGGCGGACGGCGGCGCGGCGGCCTGGCGCGTGCTCGCACGGGCGTGGCAGGCCGATCTGCCGGCCGATGCCGCGGACCCCTGCGCCGCGCTGGCGCCCGAGGGCCTGCGCTGCTACCGCAGCCGCCGCGCCAGCCTGAACCTGCTGCGCCAGATCGACCGGCCGGTGCTGCTCACGCTGCAGCCGCCCGACGGCTCGGCCGCCGTGGCCGCCGTGCTGCGGCAGCTGGAGGGCGAAACGGCCGCGCTCGAAGGCGCGGACGGCATGCGGCTGCAGGTTCCGGTGGCAGAGCTGGCCCCGCTGTGGCGCGGCGAGATCGCCACGCTGTGGAAGGCGCCCGCCAACCTGCCGGCCGGCGGCGACATCTCCGCCACCGCGGCCGGCGCCGCCTGGCTGGACCGGCAACTGGCGCTGGCCGGCGCCGGCCCGGCCGCGGCGCGCGGCGTGACGCCCGCGGCGCGGCGCGCGCGCATCCACCAGTTCCAGCTGGGCCGGGGGCTGACGCCCGACGGCCAGGCCGGTCCCCTGACCCTGATGTTGCTCAACCGCGCCGCCGGCGTGCAAGAACCACGTCTGCACCGCGGAGCCTGAACCCATGTCCTACATCCTGGATGCGCTGCGGCGCGCACAAGCCGAACGGGGACGGGGCAGCGTGCCGGGGCTGCACACCCCGGCCACGCCCGTGGCCGGCCTGCCCGCCGCCGGCGCGGCACCGGCGCGCGGCGTGGCCTGGGCGCTGGCCGCGCTGGCGCTGGGCGCGGGCCTGGCGGGCGGTGGCTGGTGGCTGTGGCGCACGCTGTCGCGCCCGGCGGTGGTCGTCGTCCAGGCGCCACCCGTGGCCCCCGTCGTGACGCCGCCCGCGCCCGTGGCACCGGCGCCGCCGGCCGCACCGGCACCAGCACCAGCACCGGCACCAGCACCAGCACCGGCACCAGCACCAGCACCAGCACCAGCACCGGCACCAGCACCGGAGCCCAAGCCGGCCCCTGCCAAGCGTGCCGTACCGGCGCGGGAACAGCCCGCTGCGCGTGAGCCGGCGCGTCCCGCCGCGCGGGCCGAGCCCGCGCGCACCCCGCCGACGCGCCCGCCGGCGGCCGAAGCGCCCGCCGCGCCGGTCTTCGCCCAGGGCGACCTGCCGCCCGCCGTGCGCGAGCAGCTGCCCACGCTGCAGCTGGCGGGCGTGACCTATTCCGCCAACCCGCAGCACCGCATGGTCATCGTCAACGGCCAGGTGCTGCACGAGGGCGAACAGGCCGCCCCGGGCCTGGTGCTCGACCGCATCGAACCGGGCCGCACGGTCTGGGCGTTCCGCGGCTACCGCTATGCACTGCCCTCGCAGTGAGATACGGTTTGCATGAAAAATGGTCTTTGCGCTCACCCATAAAGCGCCGAAAGCTATTAAAAATATAGCAATCAATCCCAGGTAAGGCGCCCGGCCGCGGCGCCCGCTTCGTGGTATTCCCCCTGCCACGCCGGGCCGGTTTCGCGTCATGCTCGGGGGCATGAACCAAGATGCCTCCCTGCACCAGCGGCGCCGCCCCCCTTCCGCGCACGAACTGGGCGGCATTCCCTGGATGGGCCTGCTGCTGCCCGCCGAGCGCGAGCGCGCCGCCGCCGCCCTGGTGGTGGGCGATGCGCATCCCGGCGACTACGTGTGCCGCGTGGGCCGGCCCGTGACCTACTGGTTCGGCGTGGTCGAGGGCCTGCTGAAGATGAGCGCTGACAACGCCGACGGCATGACCATGACCTTCACCGGCGTGCCGCCCGGCGGCTGGTTCGGCGAGGGCACGGCCGTCAAGCGCGAGCCCTACCGCTACAACATCCAGGCCCTGCGCAAGAGCGTGGTGGCGGGTCTGCCCATGGACACCTTCCACTGGCTGCTCGACCACTCCATCGGCTTCAACCGCTTCGTGATGAACCAGCTCAACGAGCGCCTGGGGCAGTTCATCTCGGCGCGCGAGATCGACCGCCTGGGCAGCCCCGACCTGCGCGTGGCGCGCAACCTGGCGGCGCTGTTCAACCCCGTGCTCTACCCCGGCGTGGGCGAGGTGCTGCGCATCACCCAGCAGGAGCTGGCCTACCTGGTGGGCCTGTCGCGCCAGCGCGTGAACGAGGCGCTGGCCATCCTGGAGGCGCAGGGCGCGATCCGCGTCGAATATGGGGGGCTGCGCGTGCTGGACCTGCAGGCGCTGCGCAACAGCCTGTTTCCGCGCCAGGCCCCGGCCGAGGACGGCCGCCTGCGCGGGCGCCGCAAGGCGGCCGCCGGCGGGCACGCACCGGCGCTGCCGGACCTGGCCGAGCCCGCCGCCATGATCTGAGCGGGGGCGCGGCGCGAGACAATAGCGCCATGCCCGATACGCCCTCCCGCACCCCGCCGTCCGCTCCGCCGCCTGACGCCGCACCGCGCGCACGCCTGGTGCTGCGCCGCCCCGCCAGCCCGCCCCCGCGCCCCGCACCGGCGGCCCGCCCGGCGCCGCCCGCACGCACCACACCTGCAGCGCGCACCGCGCCTGCCGCCCGCACCGCGCCTGCCACGCCCGCGCGCGCGCCGGCGGATGGCGAGGGCCGCGTGCGCCTGAACAAGCGCATGGCCGACCTGGGCCTGTGCTCGCGCCGCGAGGCCGACGACTGGATCGCCCAGGGCTGGGTGCGCGTCAACGGCCAGGTGGCGGCCATGGGCCTGCAGGTGGGGCCGCAGGACCGCATCGAGGTGGACCGCGCCGCGCAGGGCCACCAGCGCCAGCAGGTGACCATCCTGCTGCACAAGCCCATGGGCTACGTGAGCGGCCAGGCCGAGGACGGCCACACGCCGGCCGTGGCCCTGATCAACCCGCGCACGCACTGGCGCGACGACCCGAGCCGCACGCGCTTCGCGCCCGGCCAGCTCAAGGGCCTGGCGCCCTGCGGGCGGCTGGACATCGACTCCGTGGGCCTGCTGGTGCTCACGCAGGACGGGCGCGTTGCGCGCCATCTCATCGGCGAGGACTCGACGGTGGACAAGGAATACCTGGTGCGTGTGGAGTACGGCGAGCGCACGCAGGACGTGCGCGCCGCCTTCCCCGTGGACCGGCTGGCGCTGCTCAACCACGGCCTGTCGCTGGACGGGCAGGCGCTCAAGCCCGCGCTGGTGGAGTGGCAGAACCCCGAGCAACTGCGCTTCGTGCTGACGGAGGGCAAGAAGCGCCAGATCCGCCGCATGTGCGAACAGGTGGGGCTGAGGGTGGTGGGGCTCAAGCGCATCCGCATCGGCCAGGTGCTGCTGGGCAAGCTGCCGCCGGGGCAGTGGCGCTATCTGGCGCCGGGCGAGCGCTTCTGAGGGCGCGTCTCTTTCAAAAAAGTGAGCTGTTTGCGCATGTTCTTGAAAGGTTTCAGGTGGTAATTGGCCTGAAGTTGTTGCTGGGTAAGCGCTAGCCGCTCTCTTTTTCGATAAGTCCGGCGGCTGCGGCCCGGGCCAGGTGGCGCTCCAGCCCCCGGCCGCCGGCCCGCATGAGCCGGTCGTGGTTCCAGCGCAGCAGCGCGTGGGCCAGCGGCGCCAGGCGGCGCAGCCAGAAGCCGCTGGTGCGCACCTGCCAGTCGAAGCGCACGGTGGTCTGTCCCCGGGCATGACTCAGGCGGCAGCGGCCCATGCCGGTCAGGTCGCCACAGGCCCGGCCCTCGATCAGCCGCAGCGGCACGACGCGCGTGACCCGGGCGACGAAGTGCAGGCGCAGGGGCAGGGCGCCGCGGCAGGTGTAGCGCCGCAGCGCGCCCACGCCCCGGGCATCGCCGGGGTCCAGGGTCTCGCTGGCGATGCCCGGCCACCAGGCGGGCCAGCCGTCTGCGTCGGCGAGGGCCTGCCAGACGGCGGCACGCGGCGCATCGAAGCGCCACTGGGTGCGCAGGCGGAAGACGGTGGCGTCGGTCCCGGGCATGCGGCGTGGTGGGCTCAGGGGGTGAAGAAGCCGTCCGGGAAGTCCACGTCGATGCGCGCATCGCCCATGTCCACGGACTCGATCAGGCGGCCGTCGGCGCCGAAGCTGTCCACGCGCAGCGGAAAGTCGGTGTCGCGCGCCAGCCAGATCCGGTAGCGGTGCGCCGTGTCCGCACCGGCTGCGGTGCCGGCCGCGCCGGTGATTTCCAGCCCGGTCGCCGGCCGGCCGGCCAGGACCGTGTCGCCCAGCGGCAGCGCGCCGCCGCGCTCGCGCAGCGCCCGCATCTTGGCCAGCAGCATGCCCACGTCCGAGCGGTCGACGCGGTGGCCGTGCGGGTTGCGCAGCAGCGGGGAATCGGGCGCCAGGTCCAGCGCGGGCCAGCGCCCCAGGCCGAAGGGCCACAGGCGCACGCGCCGGGTGTCCGGCGCGTAGACCAGCACGGCGCCGTGGTGTGGCCGCTCGAAATCCATGCGCACCCAGCCGGGCTTGCGGAAGAAGTAGCGGATCACCTCCTGCTCGCCCGCGGCGTCGCTCGAGCGCAGCGTGACCTGGTAGCTGTGCAGCGCGGCGAAGCGGGCTTCGGCCTGGGTCAGCGGGTCGGCCATGGCGGACAGGGGCAGCAGGCTCAGCAGCACCAGTGCGGGCCAGCGCCAGCGCATGCGCGCTACTCCTGCACCTGCAGCACGCCGGCCATGCCCCGCTCGCGGTGGCTTGGCAGCAGCAGCAGCCGGTTGGGGCAGTAGAACCGGTAGCTGCCGGGCGGCAAGGTCAGGCGCAGGGTCTGCTCCTGCGTGCCCAGCGGCACGTCGGCCAGCTGCTGGCCGCCCGGGCCGTCCAGCACGAAGCGGTGCGGGACCAGGCCGGGCTCCATGCGCAGGCGGATCTCCAGCGGCTGGTGGGCGCGCGCCACGATGTGCGATGGCTGGAAGAAGTAGCTGCCGCCGACGATGGCGATGTGCTGCACGCCGTCGGCGTCCACCGTGGCGGTGGCGTCCTGCGCGGGGGCCGCCAGCGGCCACAGCGCCGCGGCCGCCAGGATGCGGAAAACCATGCCGGGGATGCTGCGGGACATGATGTGCCTCCCGATGCCGGTTGCGAGGAGCGGGCCGCGCGGCAAGGCGGGGCCCCTGGGGCATTCTCACACCGGGGGCCGCGGCATTCAATGCCTTGGCCCCCGGCCCTTGAAGCCCGCCGCTTCGCCCCCAGATGCGGGGGCGTTCCGGCCATGCCGGAGGCTGTACCCTTTCGCCCTTCTTCTTTCGACCCTAGACATTTCCATGAGCAAGCACACCCATTCCTTCCAGGCCGAAGTGACGCAACTGCTGCACCTGGTCACGCATTCGCTGTACTCCAACAAGGAGATCTTCCTGCGCGAGCTGGTCTCCAACGCCTCCGACGCCTGCGACAAGCTGCGCTTCGAGGCGCTGAACGACAGCGCGCTGTACGAAGACCAGTCGAACTTGGAGGTGCGCGTGTCCTTCGACAAGGCGGCGCGCACGCTGACCATCACCGACACCGGCATCGGCATGAGCGCGCAGGAGGCCATCGACCACCTGGGCACCATCGCCAAGAGCGGCACCAAGGACTTCATGAGCAAGCTCTCGGGCGACCAGAAGGCCACGGCGAGCGAGCAGGGGCAGCTCATCGGCCAGTTCGGCGTGGGCTTCTATTCGGGCTTCATCGTGGCCGACAAGATCACCGTGGAAAGCCGCCGCGCGGGCCTGCCCGCGGCCCAGGGCGTGCGCTGGGTCAGCAGCGGTGCCGGGGACTTCGAGGTGGAGCCGATCGAGCGCGCGGCGCGCGGCACCAGCGTGATCCTGCACCTGCGCGAGGATGCGGACGAATACCTGAACGCCTGGCAGCTCAAGCAGATCATCGGCAAGTACTCCGACCACATCAGCCTGCCCATCCTCATGGAAAAGGAGGAATGGAAGGAGGCCGAGAAGGAGGGCGAGCCCGGCCAGATGGTCAAGACCGGCGAGTGGGAGACCGTGAACAAGGCCAGCGCGCTGTGGACGCGGCCCAAGAAGGACATCACCGAGGAGCAGTACCAGGACTTCTACAAGTCGATCAGCCACGACTTCGAGAACCCGCTGACCTGGAGCCACAACCGCGTCGAGGGCAACACCGAGTACACGCAGCTGCTGTACATCCCCGCCAAGGCGCCGTTCGACCTGTGGAACCGCGACAAGAAGGCCGGCGTGAAGCTGTACGTGAAGCGCGTGTTCATCATGGACGACGCCGAGGCGCTCATGCCCAGCTACCTGCGCTTCGTCAAGGGCGTGATCGACTCCAGCGACCTGCCGCTGAACGTGAGCCGCGAGCTGCTGCAGGAAAGCCGCGACGTGCGGCTGATCCGTGATGGCTCGGTCAAGCGCGTGCTGTCTATGCTGGAAGACTTGGCCAAGCACGACCGGCACGCGGCCGGCGCCGAGGCAGACGCCGACGGCGTGACCGACGTGGTCAGCGAAGAGGACAAGGCCAAGGAGGGCAAGTACACGCAGTTCTACGCCGAGTTCGGCGCCGTGCTCAAGGAGGGCCTGGGCGAGGACTTTGCCAATCGCGAGCGCCTGTCCAAGCTGCTGCGCTTCGCCTCCACCACCTCGGACACGCCCAGCGTGTCGTTTGCCGACTACAAGGCGCGCATGAAGGAGGGCCAGGAGGCCATCTACTACATCACCGCCGACACCCTGGCCGCCGCCAAGAACAGCCCGCAGCTCGAGGTCTTCAAGAAGAAGGGCATCGAGGTGCTGCTCATGACCGACCGCGTGGACGAGTGGGCGCTGAACTACCTGCACGACTTCGACGGCACGCCGCTGCAGTCCGTGGCCAAGGGCGCCGTGGACCTGGGCCAGTTGCAGGACGAGGCCGAGAAGAAGGCCGCCGAGGAGGCTGCCGAGGCCTTCAAGCCCGTGCTGGCCAAGCTCAAGGAGGCCCTCAAGGACAAGGCCGAGGATGTGCGCGTGACCACCCGCCTGGTCGATTCGCCCGCCTGCCTGGTGGTGCAGGACGGCGGCATGAGCAACCAGCTCGCGCGCATGCTCAAGCAGGCCGGTCAGCAGGCGCCCGAGTCCAAGCCCGTGCTGGAGGTGAACCCCGAGCACCCGCTGGTCAAGAAGCTCGACGGCAGCGTGCACTTCCACGACCTGGCGCAGATCCTGTTCGACCAGGCGCTGCTCGCCGAAGGCGGCCTGCCCGAGGACCCGGCGGCCTACGTCAAGCGGGTGAACGCGCTGCTGGCGTAAGCGCCGGCGCAGGAGCGCAGGGGGCGCGCGGCACCGGGCCGTGGATAATGCCCACGGCCCGCGTGCCGCCCCACCGTTCCTTGGCCCATCGCCCGTGATTGACCATGCTGCGCTTTTTCCTGCTCTTTCTCGCCATCCAGCTCTCGCTGTTCGGCCTCAACATGCTGAACTGGGTGCAGCAGCACCTGGTGCTGCCCTGGACGGCGCTACTGGCGCGCATCTGCGCGGGCCTGGTGACCTGGTTCGACAGCACGGCCGCGGCCCAGGGCAAGGTGCTGTGGAACACCGAGACGGGCTTCGGCGTGTCCATCGAGCCGGGGTGCAACGGCATCGAGGCCTGCATCGTGCTGTTCGCCGCCGTGATGGCCTTTCCCTCCACCTGGCGCCACAAGCTGCTGGGCCTGGTGGCCGGCTTCGTGGCCGTGCAGGCGCTCAACGTGGTGCGGGTGATCAGCCTGTTCTACCTGGGGCAGTGGAACATGGATGTGTTCAACTTCGCCCACGAATTCCTCTGGCAGGGCCTGATCATGCTGGACGTGCTCATCGTCTGGCTGCTGTGGGTGCGCGCCGGCGCCAAGTCCCAGCCGCAGGACCTGCCGCCGCCCGATGAGCCGCCCGCGCCGCCCGTGCGCCCCGTGGCGCCGCGCTCGGACAAGGGCCAGGGGCTGGTGAGCTCCTCGCTCGACCTGTCGCCCCGCTGAACCCGCTGACCAGGGAGGATCGCCCCATGACCACGGACCCGGTAAAGCCGCCGGCACCTAGCCCTGCCGGCGCGCGCCGCCCGTCGGTGCTCACGCGCTTTGTGCTGTTCGCCTTCGGCGCCATGATCGTGCTGACGCTGCTGTGGACCAAGGCATCGCCCTGGCTGTCCTACCCCGTGGCCTGGCTGTCCCATGTGGCGCTGGAGCAGGTGGCGCCCATGTGGGTGCGCGACGTGCACAAGAAGCCCGGCCAGATCGAGGTCGACACCACGGTGGAAATCGTGGTGCCCAACTCCGGCGGCCGGCGCGCCGAGGTCACCGTCGAGGCCGACCCCGGCCGCTACGCCTTCGGCCTGCCGATCATGTGGGCCCTGCTGCTGGCGGCATGGGCGGCAACACGCGCGCCGGGGCGCGCCGGGCGCGCGGTGCTGGGCTATCTGCTGCTGCTGCCGGCCCAGGCCTTCAGCCTGGTGATGTACCTGCTCATGCAGCTGGCGGGCTCGGCGCAGTTCAACCTGCGCACGCTGCGCGTGGAGCAGTGGCAGCTGGAGGCCGTCGTCTATGGCTACCAGGTGGGCGTGCTGGTGCTGCCCACGCTGGTGCCCGTGCTGGTGTGGCTGTGGCTGGACCGCCGCTTCTTCACCGACGTGATCGTGCATGGCTGGAAGCAGTCGCTGGGGGCCAAGGCGCCCGCGCCGCGGGCGGGGGGCTGACATGCGGCGCAGCGTGCCTGCCCGGGCCCTGCGGGCCGTGGCCGCCACGCTTTGTTGCCTGGGAGCCGCCGGGGCACCGCTGCTGACCGCGCAGGCACAGGTCGCGCAGGCCCAGGCCCAGGTGCAGGACGCCGGGCTGGCCGCCGCGCTGCTGCGCGCGGCGGAGGGCGGCGATGCGGCGCAGGTGCGCCGCCTGCTGGCCGCAGGCGCGCCGGTGGATGCGCGCGACGCCGGCGGCAGCACGCCGCTGCTGCGCGCCACCGCGCGCAACCATGTGGAGGTGGCGCGCGTGCTGCTGGCCCATGGCGCCGATGTGAACCTGCACAACGACATGCGCGACAGCGCCTACCTGCTCGCCGGCGCGCAGGGGCGGCTGGACATTCTGCGGATGACGCTGGCCCACGGCGCGGACCTCAAGAGCACCAACCGCTACGGCGGCACGGCGCTGATCCCGGCCTGCGAGCGCGGCCATGTGGAAACCGTGCGCCTGCTGATCGCCGCCGGCGTGGCGGTGGACCATGTGAACCGGCTGGGCTGGACCTGTCTGCTGGAGGCCATCGTGCTCAGCGACGGCGGTCCGGCGCACCGCGACATCGTGCGCCAGGTGCTTGCCGCGGGCGCCGACGTGAATTGGCCCGACCGGGAGGGCGTCACGCCGCTGGCGCACGCGCGCCGGCGGGGGCAGGCGGAGATGGCGCGGCTGCTCGCCGCCGCCGGCGGGCGCTGAAGCTGCCCCGGCGCGCTCAGGCGTGCAGCGGCTCTTCCTGCATGGCCTCGATCTGCTCGCGCAGCATGTCCACCTGGCCGCGCCAGTAGTCGCTGCTGCCGAACCAGGGGAAGTTGAGCGGGAAGATCGGGTCGCTCCAGCGCCGCGCCAGCCAGGCGCTGTAGTGGATCAGGCGCAGGGTGCGCAGCGGCTCGATCAGCGCCAGCTCGCGCCGGTCGAAGGGGCGCAGCTGCTCGTAGCCGTCCAGCAGCGCGCCGAGCTGCTGGGTGCGCTGGCGCCGCTCGCCCGACAGCAGCATCCACAGGTCCTGCGCGGCAGGGCCCATGCGCGCGTCGTCCAGGTCCACGAAGTGCGGGCCGCCGCCGCCGTCATCGACGGGCGTCCACAGCACGTTGCCCGGGTGGCAGTCGCCGTGCAGGCGGATGGGGGTGGCGTCATTCAAGCCAAACGGGGCTGTGGCGCCCGCTGGTAAAGCGCTATAAGCTATTAATCTAATAGCATCATCGCAGGCGGCATGCCAGGCCGATTGCTGGTCCATGGGGATGATCTGCGTGGCCAGCAGCCAGTCGCGCGGCTCCTGGGCGAAGCCGCGCAGGTCCAGCGCCGGCCGATGCACGAAGGGCCGGGCCGCGCCCACGTTGTGGATGCGCGCCAGGTAGCGGCCCAGCCATTCCAGCGTCTCGAAATCGTCCAGCTCCGGCGTGCGCCCGCCGCGCCAGGGGCTGACCGAGAACGCGAAGCCCGCGTGGTGGTGCAGCGTGCCGCCCTGCAGCCGAAGCGGCGCCACCATGGGCACCTCGGCGTCGGCCAGCTCCTGCGCGAAGGCGTGTTCCTCCAGGATCTGCGCGTTGCTCCAGCGCCCCGGGCGGTAGAACTTGGCGACCACGCGGCTGCCGTCCTCCAGCACCGCCTGGTACACGCGGTTCTCGTACGAGCCCAGCGCCATCAGGCGCCCGTCGCCGTACAGGCCCACGCCGGCCAGGGCGTCGAGCACCACGTCGGGCGTGAGGGAGGTGTAGGGATGGTCGGGGGCGTCAGGCGTCATGCCCGGCATTGTCCCCCGCCCGTCGATGCGCCCGCGCCGCCGTGCGGCAATTACTCATGTTTTGATAGCTTCTGGCGCTTGATGGATAAGCGCCAGGGGCTCAAAACACCTCAAACCCTGCGCCGTGCCGCGCGCAGGCCGAAGGCCGCCGCGAGCAGCGACAGCAGGGCCAGACCCCATTCCGACAGCGTAGGTACCGCCGTGGGCGCCGCCGGTACCACCGGCACGACCGGCGCGGCGGTGGTGACGGCGAAGTTCGCGCTGACGGCGCCGACCGACAGCGTGGCCGTCGTGGTCGTACTGCTTGCAGCAGCACTGGTCTGGCGGATGCGCACGCTCTGGCCCGGCAGCACGGTGCCGGCCGCGCTGGTGAATGTGCCGCCGTTGATGCTGTATTCGCCGCCGGTGATGGAAATCGGCAGCACATTGGTGAAGCCCGTCAGCGTGACGGCGGCCGAAGTGGTCGGCGTGCTGACCGCCGCGTTCGTGACGGCAGCAAACACCGGCACGCTGGGTGTGAAGTCCAGGGCCCTGACCGTGCCGTTGGTGAAGCTGGAGGCCCCGGGGTTGCTGCCGTTGCCCAGCGTGACATACAGGTCGTAGGCCGCGCCGGGTGTCAGCCCCGAGACGGTGGCGCTGGCGCTGCTGTTCAGTGCCGTGCTGGCGAAGGCACCCGAGAAGGCCGCGGCTGCGCCCGTGCCGTCTTTCCCGGTCAGCACCTGGCTGAAGCTGGGGGCCGCGCCGCCGGGCGCGACGGCAACCCAGTACAGCGTGTCGGTGGTATCCACCCCATTGCTGCTGAGCCTGAAATTGAGGGCGACGGTGCCCGCCGCCGTGTTGGGTGTGCCGCTGATGTCCACGAAGCCATTGCGCCGCATGAGGTTGCCGGCGCCGGTGATGGACCAGTTGACGGTGCCCACCTCTGCCGGATTGAAGGTCGTGATGATGGCCGTGTAGATGGTGCCGGTGGCCAAGGGCTGGTTGGCAATGAGCGCATTGAGGCCGCCACCGCTGTCGTCGTCGCCCTTGATGCAGTTGGCCAGTGGCAGCGAGGCCGTGAAGGGCGAGCTGTAGAGCTGCAGCCAGGGGTCCGTCACCTGGGCATTGGCAGGGGCGTTGATGGAGTAGGTGGCCGAGGCATCCACCTCGAAGTCGACGGCCGTGAACTTGTAGTTGGCGCCACCCGCCGCGCAATTGACGGATGGCCGTACGAACAGCGGGCTGCTGCCATCCAGCGTGGTGGTGCCGTTGAGCGTGGCGGCCGCCGCGCTGGCGCACAGCAGGGCTGCACTGATGCCGGCGATGGACAGTTGACGGAGCGAGGGCATGAGTGGCGTGGTGTGCATGGCTATCCGCTGAAACAAGTTGTATCTACGGAGCGAATCTAGGCCCGAAAACGCCCTCGAATCTGAGCAAATCTGAGCGCGCCACCGCGCCACCGCGCCACCGCGCCACCGCGCCACCGCGCCGGGCGCGGAGGGCTATGCCTTTGAAAGCACTGGCGGTGCCGGCAGCTCCATCTGGAAGCACACGGGCGCGTCGCCCCCGGCGCTGACCAGCGCCACGCTGCCGCCCAGTCTTTCGGCGATGCGCTGGACCAAGTACAGCCCCAGGCCCGCGCCGGGGCGGTGCCGCGCGCCCTGGCCGCGCCAGCCGCGCTCGAACAGGCGAGGCCGCTCCTCGGGCGGTATGGCGGTGGCGGGGTGGGTTACGGCGATGCGCAGGCGGGCGCCCTCGCGCCGGGTGGTGACCTGCACGCGGGCGCCCTCGGGCGCATGGTGGTCGGCGTTGGCCAGCAGGTTGCGCAGGGCGATGCGCAGCAGCGCTGCGTCGGTGGTGAGGTGCTGGGTGCCGGGGGCGTGCTCGCTGGCGATGCGGCCGGGCGCGAAGTCCTGGCCCAGGCCGCCTATCAGCGCGTGCAGGTCGCAAGGCGCCTGTGGCTGGGGCGGCTGGTGCGGCTCGGTCAGGCGGTCGTCGGCCAGGCAGTCGTCCACCAGGGCCAGGAGGCGCTCGGCGGCGGCGCGGATGTGCTGGCTGCGCGCCAGGGTCTTGTCGGGCGGGGCGTGCAGGTTGCGCGCCAGTTGCTGCGCGCTGGTGGTGATGACGGCCAGCGGGGTGCGGAATTCGTGCGACACCATGGCCACGAAGTCGCGCTGCTCCTGGCGCACGCGGCGCTCCAGCTCCAGCGATTGCAGCAGCTCGCCCTCGCGCTGCTGGCGCTGGGCGAGTTCGGCTTCGAGCTGGATTTGCTGGCGCTCGTTCGCGCGCCGCCGGCGTTCGTAGCCGCCGATGAGCCACAGGCTCAGCAGCACCATGTGCAGCAGGGTGCCCAGGGCGGAGATGTGGTCGGTGAGCAGATTGACCGGCAGTGCGCCCATGTTGCGCAGGTAGGCCAGGAAGATGGCGGCGTCGTAGGGGACGAACGCGATGAGGAAGAAGCGCGCGGGCGGGTGGCCGCGGTGCAGCAGCCACAGCCCCAGGCCGTTCACCACGACGATCAGCAGCAGGGTGAACATCTGCATGGGGACGACGCCCAGGCCGTAGTGCCCCAGCAGGATGGGCAGGGCGCACAGGGCGCACAGGGCCACGCTGGGGCGCACCAGCCAGCGTGCCGTGCGGGGGAAGGACTGCGCCAGCGCCAGCAGGTCGCGGATCAGGAGCGTGGCGATGGGCAGGACGGTGGCCATGCCCAGGCCCAGCAGCCGGTCGCTCCACGCGCCGGACAGGCCGGTGATCTGCTGCACCAGCCCGAGCGACAGCACTTCGTTGTGCACGCACAGGCCGATGTAGGCGAGGAACAGCCCGGAGAGCGGCGCGCGCGTGAAGCGCCAGAACAGCGCGTGCAGGCCAATCAGCAGCAGGTAGAAGCCGTAGTACAGGCCGAAGAACAGGCCCTCGCGGCGCGAATGGTTGTCGAAGGCCAGGCGCTGCCAGACCTCGAGCTTGGTGTTGACCGCGTTGCGCGCGGCCAGGCGCACCAGCAGGGTGTGCTCGCCCGGCTCGGCCAGGTCGAGCGGCAGGGCGGGGCTGCGGTAGTCCACGGGCCACCGATCTCTGGGCAGGCTCTCGCCGCTGGTGCCCAGGCTGCGCCAGGGGCCGCCGGGTGCGCGGGCGTATGCCTGCACGTCGTCCAGCAGGGCGTTGCTCAGCAGCAAAACCCATTGGCCGGGCTGCGGCGCGGTGACGCGCAGGCGCAGCCAGACGGCGGAGTCGGTGAAGCTGGCATTCAGGTTGCCGGGCAGGGCGGTCCAGCCGGGCGCGTCGCCCGCCTGCGCGGCGCCCAGCGTGCCCGTGGGGTCGTCCAGCCGCTGCAGGTGGCCGGCCGTGTGGAGCATGGGCGCGTCGAGCCGCAGTGCCTGCGCCTGCGCCAGCAGCGGGGCCAGCAGCAGGGCCAAGGCAACGAGATAATGGCGCACCATGATCGACGTGATCCTCCTTGAAGATGAGCCCGTGCTGCGCGGCGAGCTGGGCGAGTTTCTGGAGCATATCGGCTATGTGCCGCAGTGCGTGGCGAGCCTGGCGGAGTTCGATCGCCACTTCGACGCGCGCCGCCACCGGCTGGCGATCATCGACATCGGCCTGCCCGACGGCAGCGGGCTGGCGCTCATCCAGCGGCTGCGCCAGGGCGGGCAGCAGCTGGGCGTGATCGTCTTCAGCGCGCACAACACCAGCGCGGACCGCGTGGGCGGCCTGGAGTGCGGGGCCGACCATTACCTGGGCAAGGGCTGCGACCTGGACGAGCTGGAGGCCACGCTGGCCGCGCTCTCGCGCCGCCTGGGGCTGGGGCAGTGCCGGGCGCGCTGGCAGCTGGAGCTGGGGCCACAGCGCCTGCTGCTGCCGGGCGCGCCGCCGGTGGCCCTGTCGCGCCAGGACGCACTGGTGCTGCAGTGCCTGATGCGCGCCGCAGGAGAAAGCGTGAGCCGCCGCCAGATCGTGCAGGCCCTGGGCGCCGATTACCTGGACTACGACCAGCGCCGCCTTGACACGCAGATGCGCCGCCTGCGCCGCAAGGTGCAGGACGAAAGCGGGCAGCTGCTGCCGGTGAAGACGCTGCGCGGCAGCGGCTACTGCTTCTACGCCCCCGCTGCCGTGGTCTGACTGCTGGCGCCGCGCCGGCGGTGGTTCAGGCGTGGAGCTGCTCGAAAGGCAGCTGCTGCTTGACCAGGATGACGGTGCACGGCGCGTCGCGCGCCACGCGGATGGGCACGGTGTCGATGAAGCGCTGCAGCTGCAGCCCGTGGGTGGCCGCGCCCAGGATCATCATGCTCACGCGGTTGCCCTCGGCGTAGCGCACCAGGGCCTGGGCCACGTCGCCGGCCTCCAGCACGTGGTAGCTGGCGCTGTGCCGGGACAGGTCCAGCCCGGAAGCCCATTGCTTGAGACGCGTCAGGTGGGTGCGGTGCAGCATGGTCTCGCTGCGCGTGCTGTCCGAGGTGCTGCTGGCCGAGGGCGAGATCACCGTCACGCAGGCCAGCCGCGCGCCCGGGCGTATGCCCAGCGAGCGGGCCACGGCCTCGCGCAGCGAGTACAGCGTGGCGTCCGTCACGTCGTCGTGCGGCACGGCGACCATGAGGATGGGTACCTCCTCGATCTGGCGCGCGGGCAGCGGGCTGGGCTGGTAGTGCATGCCGGCGGCCTTGATCCAGCGCTTGAAATGCGCCCTCAGCCCGGGCCCGCGCAGGCGCCGGCCGCGTTCGGTGATGGGCACCTGGGCGGGGTTGGCCAGGTCGAAGGCCAGGTGCGCCGCCGAGGGGTAGCGCTGCGCGGCCTCGGGCTCCAGGCAGCGCAGGATGACCTCCTGCAGCCATTCGGGCAGATCTGGGCGGTGCTGGCGCGGCGGCGCGGGCGTCATCCACAGGCGCTGGCGCATGCCGCCCCGGGTGGTGGGCGAGCCGAAGGGCAGCTCGCCCGTGGCCATCTCGTAGAGCATGACGCCGATGGCGAAGATGTCGCTGCGCAGGTCGCCGCGCACGCCCACCACCTGCTCGGGCGCGATCCAGGTGGGCGAGCCCACGGCCTGGCGCATCTCCTCGGCCAGCAGGTCGGGGTAGTGCGCGTGGCAGGACAGGCCGAAGTCCAGCAGCACGGCGCCGCCGTCGGGACGCAGCAGCACGTTGGCGGGCTTGAGGTCCAGGTGGCAGACGTTCTGCTGGTGGATGCTGTGCGCGGCCAGGGCCATGGCGCTGCCGATGCCGGCAATGGCGTCGGGGCTGCGCGCGGCGGCGTCGCCGGGCGGATGCCGGTCCAGCCAGTGCTGCAGCGTTTCGCCTTGCACGTATTCCATGACCAGGTAGGGCATGCGCATCAGATCGCCCGCGGCCACGAAGCGCGGTGCGTGGCGGCCCGAGAGCGTGGGCAGGATGGTCAGCTCGACCTCGAAGCCCACGATGTTCTCGGCGCCGTCGCCCGCCGTCATGCGCGGGATCTTCATGGCCATGGGAAAGCCGGGGTCGCGCGCCGCATTCGCGTAGCCCACGCGGTAGATGTGGGCCATGCCGCCGGCGTGGATGCATTCGTGCACCACGAAGCCGTCGATCTCGGTGCCGGGCGTGAGCAGCTTCATGGCCTACCGGCCCTTCTCGAGCCGGTCGGCAAAGAACGCGGGCAGGCCGCTGGCGCGCACCGCGGCGGCGGCGGCAGCGTGGTCGTAGGGCACGCGGTGGAAGGTGATGGTGGCGGCCTCCGGGTCGAACAGCGCGTAGTTGGCGCGCGTGTCGCCATCGCGCGGCTGGCCGCACGAGCCCACGATGGCCAGCCACTGGCGGTGCGGCGGCACGGGCACGGGCACGCCCGGCTGGGGGGAAAAGCGCATGAGCTTGGCCGTGGGCGTGAGGAAGTACAGCGCCTGCTCATGCACATGGCCGCAGAAGACGTAGCGGATGGCCGGGTCGATGCGGGTGGCCGCCGTCATGCAGCGCTCGGCCGCGTTGCTGTCGGTGATGTAGTGCCAGCGCTCGGGGCCGTCGGCGCTGGCGTGCACCAGCAGGGTGTCGGGGCCCAGCCGCTCGGTGAGCGGCAACCCGGCCAGGAAGGCCTGCTGCTCTGCGTTCAGCCGGGGGTGGGTCCACTGCGCGCTCTGGTCGCCCAGGCTCTGGGCCGTGGAGGGCGGGGCGAGGGAGGCGGCGTCGTGGTTGCCGCGCACGCACGGCGCACCCTCGGCCACGAGCCGCATCACGCGCTCCAGCACCGGGCCGGGGTCGGCGCCGTAGCCCACCAGGTCGCCCAGCAGGGCGAACTGCAGCGCGCCATGGGCACGGGCATGCTCCAGGCAGGCCTCGAGGGCCGGCAGGTTGGCGTGGATGTCGGACAGCAGGGCGATCTTCATGGGAGCGGGCAATGCGGGGGGCTGGCATTGCATGATGAGCCCTGAAGCTGAGCGCTTGCTTGCAGCGGCGGTGCCGGCTGCCTAGGGAAAACGCGGAGATGCACTGCCCCCGGGCGGTGCATCGATGGGGCGGGGGCGCGCCGATGGCGCCGCCCCGGGGCGTATCAGTACTGGTACACGCCGCGGCCGGTCTTGCGGCCCAGGCGGCCGGCGGCCACCATTTCCTTGAGCAGCGGGCAGGGGCGGTACTTGCTGTCGCCGAACTCGGCCAGGTACACGTCCATCACGGCCAGGCACACGTCCAGGCCGATCATGTCGGCCAGGGCCAGCGGGCCGATGGGCTGGTTGCAGCCGAGCTTCATGCCGGCGTCGATGTCCTCGGGCGTGGCCAGGCCTTCGGCCAGCACGAAGAAGGCCTCGTTGATCATGGGCACCAGGATGCGGTTGACCACGAAGCCAGGCGCGTTCTTCACCGTGATGGGCGACTTGCCGAGCTTCTCGGACAGCGCCTTCACGGCGTCGTGCGTGGCGTCGGAGGTCTGCAGGCCGCGGATGATCTCCACCAGCGCCATCATGGGCACGGGGTTGAAGAAGTGCATGCCGATGAACTTGTCGGCGCGACTGGTGGCGGCGGCCAGCTTGGTGATGGAGATGGACGAGGTGTTGGAGGCGATGATGACCTCGGGCGCCACCAGCGCGTCGATCTGCTTGAGGATCTTGAGCTTGAGCTCGTAGTTCTCGGTGGCGGCCTCGATCACGATCTGCGCGGCCTTCAGGTCCTCGTAGCTCGTCGAACCCTTGATGCGTGCGAGCGCGGCGCTCTTGTCGGCTTCGGTGATCTTTTCCTTCTTGATCAGGCGGTCCAGGCTGCCGGCGACGGTCGCCAGGCCCTTTTGCACGGCGGCGTCGGAGATGTCCACCATCACCACGTTGATGCCCGAGACGGCGCAGGCCTGCGCGATGCCATTGCCCATGGTGCCCGCGCCGATGATGCCGACGGTCGAAATCGTCATATAACAGTCCCTTGAAAGAGTAGTAGAAACAGAAAAAGGCAATGCCGCGATGGTATCGGCATTCGCGCGGGTCTCTGCGCCATCGGCGGCCGCGGCGCGCCACATATCCAGGAGGGGACACACTTCCATGAGTGACTTCGACTATGTCGTGATCGGCGGCGGCTCCGCCGGCTGCGTGCTGGCGGGCCGTCTGTCGGAGGACCCCGGCATGCGCGTGTGCCTGCTGGAGGCCGGGGGACGCGACGACAGCGCGCTCATCCATTGCCCGGCGGGCCTGGCCGTGATGGCGCGTACCGGCGCCCACAACTGGGGCCTGCACACCACGCCGCAGCCGGGCCTGGGCGGGCGACGGGGCTATCAGCCGCGCGGCAAGGTGCTGGGCGGCTCCAGCTCGGTCAACGCCATGATCTACGCGCGCGGCCACGCCAGCGACTACGACCACTGGGCCGAGGCCGGCAACCCGGGCTGGGCCTGGCGCGACGTGCTGCCGTACTTCCTGCGCGCGGAGGACAACGAGCGTGGCGCGAATGCCTGGCACGGCACGGGCGGCCGGCTCCATGTGGCCGACCTGCAGTCGCCCCAGCGCGCCAGCCGGGCCTTCGTCGAGGCGGGCGTGCAGGCGGGCCATGCGCACAACGATGACTTCAACGGCGCGGCCTTCGAGGGCGTGGGGCTCTACCAGGTCACGCACCGTGCCGGCGAGCGCTTCAGCGTGGCCAAGGGCTACCTCACGCCGCACCTGGCGCGGCCCAACCTGCGCGTGGTGACCGGCGCGCGGGCCACGCGCATCCTGTTCGAGGGGCGGCGCGCGGTGGGCGTGGAATACCGGCAGGACGGCCGGCTGCATCGGCTGCGCGCCGGGCGCGAGGTGCTGCTGTCGGCCGGCGCGCTGCTGTCGCCGCAGATGCTCATGCTCTCGGGCGTGGGGCCGGGCGCCCAGCTGCAGCGCCACGGCATCGCCGTGGTGCACGATCTGCCGGGCGTTGGCGAGCACCTGCACGACCACCCCGATGTGGTGCAGGTGATGGATGCCCCGGCGCTGACCGACCTGTTCGGCCTGTCGCTGCCCGGTGCGCTGCGCCTGCTGCGCGGCCTGCGGGACTGGCGCAAGCACCGCACCGGCATGCTCACCACGAACTTCGCCGAGGCCGGCGGTTTCATCAAGAGCGCCCCCGAGGAAACGGTGCCCGACCTGCAACTGCACTTCGTGGTCGGCAAGCTGCTCGACCACGGCCGCCAAGCCGCCTGGGGCCACGGCTATTCCTGCCATGTCTGCCTGCTGCAGCCCAGGAGCCGCGGCCGCGTGTCGCTGGCCAGCGGCGATCCGGCGGCGCCGCCGCGGGTGGACCCGGCCTTCTTCAGCGACCCCGACGACATGCGGCGTATGGTGCTGGGCGTGCGGCGCATGCGCGAGATCCTGGCCCAACCCGCGCTGGCCGTCTGGGGCGCGCGCGAGCTGGCCCATTCGGCGCGGGCGCAGAGCGACGCGCAAATCGCGCAATTCATCCGCGACTGGGCCGACACCATCTACCACCCCGTGGGTTCGTGCCGCATGGGCCCCGGCCCCCTGGACGTGGTGGACGCGCAGTTGCGCGTGCATGGCCTGCAGGGCCTGCGCGTGGTGGATGCGTCCATCATGCCGCGCATCGTGAGCGGCAACACCAACGCCCCCACGGTGATGCTCGCCGAGCGCGCGGCGGACTTCATCCGCCAGTCCGTGTGACGCGCTTCCCGGTGAAGTTAAGAAATCTTTAGGGTTTGGATAAGCAGTTTTTAGCAGCGCCCGCGCGGCCCCGTTCCTAGACTGCCTGGCACCGATGAGGCACATGGTGTGCCCTGCTCGGAAGGCCGAAGAGCCCAAGGAACCGACGATGCAATTCAATCCCCAGGAAATCTCTGCGCTGGCGCAGGCCGACGCGGCCGCGCCGCGCATGGACATGTACGCCTCCATCCACAAGGCCTTGCGCGCCTTCATGGCCGACACGCTCATGGGTCTGGGCCGCGTGGACACGGACGACGATCTCGAGCTGTCCCAGGCCTGCGCCCGCGTGCTGGCGCTGATGGACTTCTGCCGCTCGCACCTGCACCACGAAAACGAGTTCGTGCACCCGGCCATGGAGCGCCGCGCGCCGGGCAGTGCCGGCGCGGTGGCGCACGAACACCAGGCGCATGAGCAGGCCATCGCCGCGCTGGCGACGGGGGCGGCGCAGCTGTTGGCCTGTCAGCGGGACCGGCGTGCGCGCGTCGCGCATGCGCTGTACCAGCAGCTGGCGCTGTTCGTCGCGCACAACTTCGAGCACATGCATCTGGAGGAGACGGCGCACAACGCCGCGCTGTGGGCGCACTACAGCGATGCCGAACTGGCCGACTTGGAAAACGCGCTCGTGGCCTCCATTCCTCCCATGGAGATGATGGTGATCCTGCGCTGGATGTTGCCGTACATGACGCATGCCGAGCGCACCGCCATGCTGGGCGGCATGCGCCAGAACGCGCCGCGGCAGGCCTTCGATGCGGCGCTGGACATTGCGCGCCCGCACCTGTCGCAGGCGGAGTGGGGCAAGCTCTCGCGGGCACTGGGCCTGGCGCAATGACGGGCGCGCAGAGCCGCACGGCCCTGGGCGGGGGCGCCCATGGCACACCTTCCGGGTTGCCCCTGCTCAGGCGCCTCGCTTGCGCCCTGGTGCTGGGCATCGCCGGTGCCGGTGCGGTGGCGGCCGGCGCTGCCAACCCGGAAAAATTCAGGCTCACGCCCGTGCTGCTGGACCGCCTGGAGTCGCTGCAGGCCAGCTCTGAGGCGGTCGCGGCCATCGGTGAGGAAGAGGACCTGGACGCGCAGTCCGTGGAGGACCTCGCGCGCAAGCTTGATGCGGACCCGCGCATCCGTGCGCTGCTGGCCCGGCACCGGATCAGCAGCCAGGAATACGCCACGGCGGTCTTCGCGATGCTGCACGCGGGCATGTACCTGGCGATGGAGTCCACGGCGGACAAGAAGTCGCGCGCCGCCGCCATGGCCTCCTTCACGCCCGAGCAGCGCGCCAATATCGAGCTGCTGCGCCGGCGTATCCGGTGATGCCGGCGCGGCGTGTCGTCAGGCCGGTGTCTCGTCGAGCAGCACCGGCGCGTCCAGGCAGAGCCGGAAGCGCCCGCGCCCGGTTTTTTCGATGTGGATGCCGGTGTCGCTTTCCTGCAGCCGGCGCTGCAGCAGCAGCAGGCGGGCCTCCAGATTGTCGGCCACGTCGGGCAGGCGCAGGGTGGGGTCCAGGCGCAGCTCGCGGTTGCTGAATTCCTGGCGCCCGGTGCGCGCGTGGTCGCGCAGCAGCTTGCAGATGATGGCGCCCGCCACGCCCTTGATGAGATAGGCGTCGTTGACGAACACGCTGTCGTTCACCGTGAAGTGGCGCACCCGCACGGGCGTGCCGCGCGGGGCTGCGGTGACGGGCTCGGCGGGGGGCGATTCGGCGGCCTCGTCGGCAGCCTGCAGCCGGTCGATGGCGGCGGCCAGCTGTCCCGCCAGGGTGACGAGCGCGTCTTCCTCGGGGTAGCGGAACTGGAGGTCCAGCGGGCTTTCCACGAACAGCACGCCCAGCGTGCGCCCGCAGCTGATGAGCGGCACGGCCAACTGGCTGTGCGGCGCGCTCAGGCCGGGGTAGGGAATCTCGTGGGCCGGTGCGGCGCCGTCCTCCAGGCACAGGCTGCTGCGCATGGCATGGCTGTAGAGCGCGGCATGTGTCATGTGGCTGATGCGCACGGGCGTGGCCTCGCGCGCGGCCACGCCGATCACGCCCTGGCCCAGCTTGATCTCGGAGCCCACGCCCGAGTGCGGATAGCCGTGGCTGGCCACCGTGTAGAGGTGGCCAGCCGCCGCGTCCAGCATGAGCACCATGGCGTGCTGCACGGCCAGGTGTTCGTGCAGGCCGGCCAGCGCGGCCTGCAGCAGCTCGCCCAGCGTGGTGCAGCGCGCCAGCCGCTGGCTGCACAGGCGCACGGCGCCCAGCAGGTCGGCGCGCGGCAGTTGCCCGGGGCCGGGCGTCAGGCCTTCGCCGTGAACGGGCTCGATGCGCTCCACCGCGTACAGGTCCGAGCCCTTGAGCTGGAAGACGCCCTCCATGCCGCTGTGCGAGGCGATGCCGGCCAACTGGGCGCGCATGCGCTCGAACAGCGGGCCGGCGGTTTCGGTGCGCAGGTAGCGCAGGTGCAGCCGGTAAAAGCGCGCCGTGACCGGGTCCAGCACCAGCACGTTGGCGAAGGGGTTGGCCAGGATGTTCTGGCGCGTCTTGTTGAAGAACTGGAACGACAGCGCCACATGCTGCTCGTCCACATAGACCACCTGCGAGATGTAGGCGACGTTGGGCGTGCCGTCGCTGGCGCAGGTGGCCATGATGCCGGGGACGGCGCCTTCCAGGCAGGCGCGGATGGAGCGCAGCGTGGGGGCGTGGCTCATGATGCGCCGCCCGGCTGCAGGGGCGCGCCCGCGCGCGGGCCGGGCGTCTGGTCGAACGCCGCTTCGGGCGTGAACTCCACGGCGACGAGGTCGTGCAGCGGCGCGCTCAGCATGGCCGACACATAGTCCGGCCCGTAGCCCACCTGCGCCAGGGCCTGCTGCATGGCGGCCAGGTAGCGCTGCAGGACGGGCTCGTCGGCCGCCCGCAGGTCGCGCGTGCGGGCAGCCGTTGCCTTGACCTGCACCGTGCGGTGGGAGGGCGGGTCGCTGAACACCACGGCGATGTGGCCGGTGGTGGCGATATCGGCCAGCAGCTGCTGCGACTGGCTCTTGCGCAGGAAGACGGTGACGTGCCGGCCGTCGGCGCTGATCCGCGAGCCCACGGCGCGCATGACGCTGGGGCGCAGCCGCGCGTCGCGCGAGGCCACGATGGCGGAGACGCCGCGGTCCACCAGGGCGATGTGTTCGGCATTCAGCAGGGAAGGCATGGGAGCTTGTGTGTGTCAGCCGCGAAAGCGCTTGCGGGTCAGTGCCAGCGCCACCCAGAAGGCGGCGAGCGTGGTTGCCACCAGCACCAGGCCGTGGCGCCAGGGGTGGGCGGGCCACTGGTCCATGAACAGCGGGCGCACCAGTTCCACGGCATTGGTGAGCGGCAGCCAGTCCGAGACGGCGCGCACGGCGGCGGGCAGCTGTTCGCGCGGGAAGAATACGCCCGACAGGAACATCATGGGCGTGAGCACCAGCGTGAAATAGTAGGTAAAGAAGTCGTAGCCCTTGGCCAGCGCGTTGAAGATCAGCGCGATGCTGGAAAACATGATGCCCACGAAAAGCAGCACCGGCCAGGCGACCAGCAGCTTCGGGCTGTGGCTGATGGAGAGCGCCAGCATCACGCCCAGGATGGCGGTGACGGTGAACAGCGCCTTGAAGGCCGCCCACAGCATCTCGGCCAGCAGCACGCTGTCCAGGCTGACCGGCGCGTTCATGATGCCGTCCCAGGTCTTTTGCACATGCATGCGCGAGAAGGCGGAGTACAGCGCCTCGAAGCTCGCCGCGTTCATGGCGCTCATGCAGATGGAGCCGCTGGCCAGGAACAGGATGTAGGGCACGCGCACGGCATGTTCGCCAGAGCCCAGCTGCACCTCGCCCACCAGCGCGCCCATGCCGTAGCCGAAGGCCACCAGCCACATCAGCGGTTCGGCGATGTTGCCCACCAGGCTGGGCAGGGCCAGCTTGCGCCACACCAGCAGGTTGCGCAGGAACACCGGCCACCAGCGCATGGACAGCTCGGGCGGGCGCCAGATGGACGGCTCCGCGCAGCGCATGGGCAGGGCGGTTGGGGGGGCGGAAGGCATGGTGGCGTGATTTTGCAATGTTTGGGCGCGCGCCGGGGCCCCCCGGGGGAGAGGGGCGGCCTTGATGCAGATCATGCCCCTTCAGGGCCTGGGCGCCAGAATGGTCCGCGACCCAACACGCAATCAAGGAGCAGAGAGATGAACCGCATGGACGTGACCGAGAAAATCATCAGCACCAAGGTGGCCCGGGGCCTGAAGTGGGGCGACGTGGCGCGGCAGCTGGGCCGCTCCAAGGAATGGACCACCGCCCTGTGCCTGGGCCAGATGACGGCCACGGCGCAGCAGGCGCAGGTGCTGGGCGAGATCTTCGGGCTGACGCCGGAGGAGCAGCGGTGGCTGCAGGTCGTTCCCTACAAGGGCTCGCTGCCTTCGCCCGTGCCCACGGACCCGCTGATCTACCGCTGGTACGAGGTGGTGAGCGTGTACGGCTCGACCATCAAGGAGCTGATCCACGAGGAGTTCGGCGACGGCATCATGAGCGCGATCGACTTCAACATGGACATCCAGCGCGAGGCCGACCCCAAGGGCGACCGCGTGCGCGTGGTCCTGTCGGGCAAGTTCCTGCCGTACAAGGACTATTGACGCGGCCCGGCGGGCCGCAGCTGCTTCACGCTTCCTCGCGGATCTGCCGGCCCGTGAGCTTGAGAAACAGGTCCTCCAGATTGGCCGGCCGGTGCAGCGTGCGCAGCTGGCCGTGGCCCGCCAGCGCCTGCAGCAGCGGGCCCGCCTGGCGGGTGTAGAAGAACACCGTCTCGCCGCTGACCTCCACGCGCGCGGCCAGCGGGCGCAGCGCGGCGTCGCCCGCCAGGGCGAGCGCGCCCACGCCGTAGACCTCGACCACCTCGGGCTCCAAGTGCTCGCGGATCAGTTCGCGCGGGCGTCCCTCGGCGATCTTGCGGCCATGGTCCAGCACCAGCAGGCGCGAGCACAGGCGCTCGGCCTCGTCCATGAAATGCGTGGTCAGCAAGATGGACTTGCCCGCCTGCAGCAGCTTTTGCAGCCGCTCCCACATCAGGTGCCGGGCCTGCGGGTCCAGGCCCGTGGTGGGCTCGTCCAGCAGCAGCAGGCGCGGGTCGTTGACCAGTGCGCGCGCCAGCGACAGGCGCCGGCGCATGCCGCCCGACAGCTCGCCCGGGCGCGCGTCGGCCTTGGCGGTGAGCGCTGCGAACTCCAGCAGCGGCGCGATGCGCCGGTCCATGTCCGCGCCCTTGAGGCCGAAGTAGCGCCCGAACACGCGCAGGTTCTCGGCGCAGCTGAAGTCCGGGTCCAGGCTGTCGAACTGCGTGACCACGCCCAGCTGCGCCTTGATGGCCAGCGCGTCGCGCGGCATGGCCAGCGGCGCGGCGCCGCCGCCCGGATAGAAATGCACGCTGCCCTCGTCGGGGGCCGTGAGGCCCAGGCACATGCGGATGGTGGTGGTCTTGCCCGCGCCGTTGGGGCCGATGACGCCCAGGCATTCGCCGGGGGCGATGGCGAAGGACACGCCGTCCACCACGGTGGCGGCGCCGTAGCGCTTGCGCAGGTTCTGGGCTTCGAAGAGCACGCTCATGCGGCGATTGTGGGGGCTGGCCATGCCGGCAGAGCGGGTTTTGGATAAAAATGGGCTTTTGCGCTTATGGGACAAGCGCAAATAGCTATTAAAAACATAGCATTTCGATGCTCCCGCGGGGACACCCGGCCATGGTCCAATCGCTGCAGCAACCAAGGATGGATACCGCCATGGACATGAACGCGAGCTTCCAGGACACGCTGGCCGTGCTGGCTGGCGCGCTGGGCAGCGGCCTGCTGATGGGCATTGAGCGCGAGCGCCGCAAGGGCCTGGGGCCGCTGCGCGCGCTGGCGGGCGTGCGCTCGTTCACGCTGGCCGCGCTGGCCGGGGCCACGGCGGCGCTGCTGGGCAGCGAGCTGCTCATCGGGGTGGGCGCCGCATTCCTCGCGCTGCTGGGCGTGGTGGCCTATGCGCGCGACCGCTCGGACGACCCGGGCGTGACCACCGAGATCGCGCTGCTGCTGGCCTACCTGATCGGCGTGCTGTGCACGTACAGCCTGGGCGTGGCGGCGGGGCTGGCCGTGGCCGTCACCAGCCTGCTGGCCGCGCGCGATGCGCTGCACCAGTTCTCGCGCGACTGGCTGCGCCCGGGCGAGGTGCGCGGCGGCCTGATCCTGGCGGCGCTGGCGCTGCTGGTGCTGCCGCTGGCGCCCAACCGGCCGCTGTGGGGCGAGGCGCTCAACCCGCAGGTGCTGGTGCGCCTGGTGCTGGTGCTGCTGGTGATCCAGTCGCTGGCCCACCTGGGGCGGCGGCTCATGGACGCGCGGCGCGCCAGCGCGCTGTCGGCGCTGGCCTCGGGCTTCATCTCCAGCACGGCCACCATCGCAAGCCTGGGGCTGGCCGTGCGCGAGGGGCGCGAGGCCGTGCGCCCCCAGGGCGGCGCGGCCGTGCTGTCGTGCGTGGCCACCATGGCGCAGATTTTGGTGGTGGCGGCCACGGTGCAGCCGGCCTGGCTGGCGCGGCTGTGGGCGCCGGCGCTGGCCGGCGGCCTGGTGGCGCTGGTCTCGGGCTGGATGCTGCTGCGCAGCGCGCCGGTGGCCGCGCCGGCCGCCCCGCCGGCGGGCGACGAGGGCGTGGCCCTGTTCAAGCTGCGCGACGCGCTGCTGATCGCCGCGCTGCTCACGGCCGTGCAGGTGCTGGTGCAGGCCCTGCGCGGCTGGTGGGGCGAGGCGGGGCTGATGGCCGGCGCGCTACTGGCGGCCCTGGCCGACGTGCATGCCGCCGCGGCCGCCATCCTGGCCCAGGGCCAGCCGCAGGACGCCGCGGGCGCGAGCCTGGTGGGGGCGCTGGCGGCGGCCCTGAGCGTGCACGCGGTGAGCAAGTGCGTGACGGCCCTGGTCAGCGGCGGCTGGCGCTACGGCCTGGTGGCGGGCGCTGGCGTGGTGCTGCACACCGCGGCCTTCGTCACCGTGCTGCTGCTGGGCGTAGGGTTTGGATGAAATAGGCCGGCTGGCCAATACTGTCAAGCGCTGATAGCTATGCTATTTGTAGCTGACCGCGCCCCGCGGTCTTGGCCGCATACAGCGCGCCGTCGGCGCGCGACAACAGCGACGACAGGTGCGGATCGCCGGGCTCCAGCGAGGCCATGCCGGCGCTGAAGTCCAGCGCGAAGCCCAGCGTCTCGGGCGCCTCGCGGCGCAGCCGCGTGCGCAGCGCCTGCTCGAACGGGCGCCCGGCGTTCGGGCCTTCGCGCGCCAGCAGGACGCCGAACTCCTCCCCGCCCAGCCGGGCCACCAGCGCGTTGTCGCCGCTCTCGCGCAGCAGGCGCGCGAACAGCTGCAGTGCCCGGTCGCCGGCCTCATGGCCGTGGCGGTCGTTGATCTGCTTGAAATGGTCGATGTCCAGCATCAGGGCCGTCAGCGGCAGGCGCTCCTGCTTCGCCTGGGCCACCAGCTGGACGCCGCGCTCGTCGAACCCGCGGCGGTTCAGCAGCCCGGTCAGTCCGTCGGTGACGGCGAGCCGGCGCAGCTGCTGCTCGGCCTCTTCGCGCCAGGCGGTGAGCAGGGCCACCACGCCCAGCACCACGCTGGCATTGGTGGCCAGCGCGGCCCACAGGTTGACGGGGTGCGGGGTGCGAAAGCTCGGGTACTGGTCGGTGAAGGCGCCCAGCACGCCGCGCGCCGCGGTGAACACCGCCGTGACCAGCAGACTGCACAGCAGCACCTGGCGCCAGCGCAGCCCCGTGGGTTTGAGCGGGCGCAGCGTGGCGTGCGCCACCAGCAGCAGCACGGCGGCCAGCAGCAGGTTGGCCCAGCCCACGCGAAAGGCGTAGTGGCCGAATCCCAGGCTGTAGCCCAGCGGCGTCAGCGCCACCAGCATGGGCAGCAGGCGGCGCCAGGGGCGGGGGCCCAGCCAGCCTTCCAGCGCCAGGTACAGCTGCCACTGGGCAAAGGCGCCGCAGCCGATGGACAGCGTGGACAGCAGCCAGTCGGCCTCGGGGCTGCCCCGGTCCAGCGCGAAGGAGGCGCCGATGATGGCGCCCCAGGCGCAGGCCTGCAGCACGATGCAGCGCTGCGCGTGGCGTGCCGCCGCACTGATCGCCGGGCCCATGATCAGCGGCAAGACGATGGACAGGATGAGCATGTTGACGGCCGTGACCGTCAACAGCGAGGCGATGTCCAGCCGCATGCGGTGCGGCTTACTGGAAGGCCACCTCGGCAAAGCTGCGCAGCTTGCGGCTGTGCAGGCGCTGCACGCCGCCTTCGCGCAGGATGTCGATGGCGCGCATGCCGATGCGCAGGTGCTGGTCCACGCGCTCGCGGTAGAAGTGGTTGGCCATGCCGGGCAGCTTGATCTCGCCATGCAGGGGCTTGTCGCTCACGCACAGCAGGGTGCCGTAGGGCACGCGGAAGCGAAAGCCGTTGGCGGCGATGGCGGCGCTTTCCATGTCCAGCGCCACGGCGCGGCTCTGGCTGAAGCGGCGCTGGGGCAGGTTGTCGGGCAGCAGCTCCCAGTTGCGGTTGTCGGTGCTGGCCACGGTGCCGGTGCGCATGATGCGCTTGAGCTCGTCACGCCCCATGCGCGTGACGTCGGCCACGGCCTGCTCCAGCGCCACCTGGATCTCGGCCAGCGCGGGGATGGGCACCCACAGCGGCAGTTCCTCGTCGAGCACATGGTCCTCGCGCACGTAGGCGTGGGCCAGCACGTAGTCGCCCAGCTGCTGGCTGTTGCGCAGGCCGGCGCAGTGGCCCAGCATCAGCCAGGCGTGGGGGCGCAGCACGGCGATGTGGTCGGTGATGGTCTTGGCGTTGCTCGGGCCCACGCCGATGTTGACCATGGTGATGCCGCTGTTGTCGGCGCGCACCAGGTGGTAGGCGGGCATCTGCGGCAGGCGCGGCGGCGGGCTGCCCAGCTCGTCGCCGGCCTGGGCGGGCAGGCCCGCGCGGCGCGTGACCACGTTGCCCGGTTCGACGAAGGCGATGTATTCGCTGTCCGGCCGGGCCATCTCGGCATGGCCCAGGCGCACGAACTCGTCGATGTAGAACTGGTAGTTGGTGAACAGCACGAAGTTCTGGAACCACTCGGGCGCCGTGCCGGTGTAGTGGCGCAGGCGGTGCAGCGAGTAGTCCACGCGCGGCGCGGTGAACAGCGACAGCGGCTGGGCCTCGCCGGGGCGCGGCGCCCAGGTGCCGTTGGCGATGCCGTCGTCCATGGACTCGAGGTCGGGCAGGTCGAACACGTCGCGCATCAGCATGCGCCGCTCGGGGCTGAGCGTGCCCTCGATGTGGTCGTGCTCGGCGAACGAGAAGTGGATGGGGATGGGCTGGCCGCTCACGCCCACCTCCAGCTCCACGCCGTGGCTGGCGCGCAGCAGGCGGAACTGCTCCAGGTAGTAGTCGGCGAACAGGTCGGGGCGGGTGAGCGTGGTCTCGTAGCGGCCGGGGCCCTCGACGAAGCCGTAGGCCAGCTGCGTGGCGGCGCGCGCCACGGTGGAGGTCTGCACCCGCACGAAGGGGTAGCAGGCGCGCACATGGCTGGCGGGCGTCTCGCCGGCCACGAAGCGCTGCATGGCCTCGCGCAGCAGGCCGATCTGCTGCTGGTAGATGCGCTGCACCTGCGCCAGGGCGTCGGCGGGATCGGTGTGGAGGGTGGTTGCTGTGCGGTCTGGGATGGAGGGCATGGCGCTTATTGTCCACGGGGGGCTGTCATGTGCCTGTCGCATCCCTGTTGCTCCTGGCGCATCTTGTCGTGGCCGTTGCCGCGCCGCTACCAGCCTAGCCGGGCAGGGCCTGCAGCCAGGCGCGCGTGTGCCGCGCGTCCATGGGATGCGCGATGCCGAAGCCCTGCGCCAGGTCGCATCCCAGCCGCCGCAGCAGGGTCAACTGTTCGGGCGTTTCCACGCCCTCGGCCACTGGCTGCAGCTGCAGGCTGTGGGCCAGCTGGATGATGGCGGTGACGATGGCCACGTCGTCGGCGTCGGCCGGCGTGTCGGCGACGAAGGTGCGGTCAATCTTGATCTTGTCCAGCGGATAGCGCTTGAGGTAGGCCAGGGACGAATAGCCCGTGCCGAAGTCGTCCACCGTCACGGCCACGCCCAGGGCCTGCAGCGCCTGCAGCGTGATGCGTGCCTGGTCGGCGTGCTGCATGAGGGCCGATTCGGTGATCTCGACCTCCAGGTACTGCGGCGCCAGGCCGGTGGCTTCGAGTGCGCCGGCGATCTCGCCGACCACGTCGCGCTGGCGGAACTCGATGGCCGACAGGTTGATGGCCACCGGCACGCGCGGCAGCCCCTCGTCGTGCCAGGCCTTGAGCTGGCGGCAGGCCTCGCGCAGCACCCAGCGGCCTATGGGCGTGATGAGGCTGCGCGACTCGGCGAGGGGAATGAACTCGTCCGGCCCGACCAGGCCGCGCTGCGGGTGCTGCCAGCGCACCAGGGCCTCGAAGCCCACCAGCCGGCCGGTGGCCACCTGCACCTGGGGCTGGTAGTGCAGCTCGAAGGCGCCCTGGAACACCGCCTCGCGCAGCAGGTGCTCCTGCTGCAGCATCTCCGCGGGCTGTCCCTCCATGCCCGGCACATAGAACAGGTGCGTGCCGCGCCCGCTTTCCTTGGTCTGGTGCATGGCGGTGTTGGCGTGGCGCAGCAGTTCGTCGGCGCCGTAGCCGTCTTCGGGAAAGACGCTGATGCCGATGGAGGGAGAGAGCGACAGCGGTGTCTCGCCGATGGCGTAGACCGCGCGCACGCGCTCCAGCAGCCGGTCGGCGACGCCGGCCGCGGCGGCGCTGCCGTGCAGGTCGGGCAGCAGGACCACGAACTGGTCGCCGCCCACGCGGGCGACGAAGTCCGTGGCCTTCACGCCGTCCTGCAGGCGCCGCGCCACCTCGCACAGCACCTGGTCGCCGGCGGCGTGGCCCAGCGATTCGTTGACCGTCTTGAAGTGGTCCAGGTCGATGAACAGCACGGCCGCACGGGTGCGCCGGTCCTGCGCCGCCGTGATCGCCTGCGCGAGCTGCAGCATCAGGTGGCGGCGGTTGGGCAACTGGGTGAGCGGGTCGTGCAGCGCCAGGAAGCGGGCCCGCTCCTGGGCCTCTTTGCGCGCCGTGATGTCGCGCACCACCACCACGCGGTAGTCGCCGTGCTGCTGCGGCATGGTCTTGCCCACGGCCTCGATGGGCACGATGCGGCCGCTCTTGTGGTGCATGGCCAGCTCGTACGGGTCCTCGCGTCCGCGGCGCGTGTACTCCATGGCCAGGTTGCGGTACTTGGGCAGCACGAAGTCGAACAGGGTGCGCCCCACGAGTTCGGCCAGCGCATAGCCGGTCATGCGCTGCAGGGCCTCGTTGGCGTCCAGGATCTGCCCGTCGCGATGGAAGAGCAGCCCCTCCTCGGTGGCCGCGGCGAACTTGCGCATGCGCTCCTCGCTCTGGCGCACGGCACGCTCGGCCTCCCAGTGGTGGGTGATGTCGTTGATGAGCACGAAGGTCCCCTGCACGGCGGGCGGGCCGTCACCCGTGCCGAAGTGGGGCTGCAGGCTGATCTCGAGCATGCGCACATGGCCGTCGGTCTCCACATGCTTGCGCGTGTACTGCACGGCCTCGCCCTGCAGCGCGCGCTGCACATAGGGCTGGACCTGCCGCCAGGCATGGTCGCCGATGGCCTCGCGCACGGTCTTGCCGATGATGCCCTCCTCCGTCTGGCCGCCGAAGGCGGCATAGCGCCGGTTGGCGAACACGCAGCGCAGGCTGGCGGCGTCGTAATAGGCCAGCATGACTGGCACCGAATCGGCGATCACCCGCAGCAGCGCGTCGCTGGCGCCCGGATCCAGTCCAGGAAGGGCAGGGGCTGTAGGTGCGTGAGGAGGGGGCATGTCCTGTGGGCGATCCGTCTGTGAACTTATAGCCCATCGCCCTGGCTTTGGCGATGGTGCAAGCCCTGGCCCGCACCGGCGGGGGAGGGGTGTGGCGGGATAATCGGCCCATGGCTTCCACCGTTCCCCGCCCACTGCACGTTCCCGCCTGGATGACGCCGCACAACCTGCTGCGTGCATCGGTGGGCGTGGCCCTGCTGACCATTGCGCTCAAGACCCTGGCCTGGTGGGTCAGCGGCTCGGTGGGGCTGCTGTCGGACGCGCTGGAGTCCTTCGTGAACCTGGCGGGCGCGATGTTCGCCCTGGCCATGGTGACCGTGGCCCGCCGCCCGGCGGACGAGGACCACCCCTACGGCCACCACAAGGCGGAGTACTTCTCGTCGGGCTTCGAGGGCATCCTCATCGTGGGCGCGAGCATCGCCATCCTCTGGGCGGCCGTGCTGCGCCTCATGCACCCGCAGCCGCTGGAGCAACTGGGCTGGGGCATGGGGCTGTCGCTGCTGAGCACCGCCTGCAACGGTCTGCTGGCCTGGGGCATGCTGCGTGCGGCGCAGGTGCACCGCTCGCTGGCGCTGGAGGGCGACGCGCGCCACCTCATGACTGACGTGTGGACCTCCATCGGCGTGGTGGTCGGCCTGCTGGCCGCCGGCGCCACCGGCTGGGCGTGGCTGGATCCGCTGGTGGCCATGGCCGTGGCGCTGAACATCCTGCGCGAGGGCGGCGCGCTGATCTGGCGTGCCTCGCAGGGCCTGATGGACGAGGCCATGGAGCCCGGCCTGCTGGCGCGCGTGTACACCGTGCTGGGCGAGCACAACCATGCCAGCCAGGGGGCGGTGACGTTTGACAGCCTCACCTCGCGCCAAGCCGGCGCGCGCAATTACGTGGACCTGCACATGCATGTGCCGGAGCACTGGACGCTGGGCCATGCGGCGCAGCAGCGCAGCGCCGTCGAGCAGGCGCTGATGCAGGCCGTGCCGGGCCTGCGCGCCACCATCGAGCTGCTGCCCGCAGGCCAGGCCACCGTATTCGAAACCGTGGAAGCCGGGGAGGGCAAGGCGTGATCAGTGTGCTGCAGCGGGTGCGCGAGGCGCGCGTGGAAGTGGATGGCGAGGTGGTGGGCCGCATCGGCACGGGGCTGCTGGCCCTGGTCTGCGCCGAGCAGGGCGACAGCGATGCCGAGGCCGACAGGCTGCTGGCCAAGCTGCTCAAGCTGCGCATCTTCAGCGACGAGGCCGGCAAGATGAACCGCAGCGTGCAGGACGTGGGCGGAGGCCTGCTCATCGTCAGCCAGTTCACCCTGGCCGCGGACACGCGCAGCGGCAACCGGCCCGGTTTCAGCCAGGCGGCCGCGCCGGCCGAGGGCGAGCGCCTGTACGACTACTTCGTGGCCCGGGCGCGCGCCGTGCACCCCGTGGTGGCCACGGGCCGCTTTGCCGCCGACATGCAGGTGCACCTGGTCAATGACGGGCCGGTGACCATTCCGCTGCGCATCGCGCCGCAGGCGGGCTGAGCCGTACGGACTGCCACCGCAGGGCCAGTGCGCAGACGGGGCCGGGATAATCGGCGGCTATGACTACTTCTTCTGGCGCGCCGTCCGCCTCCTCCGCTGCCGCTTTCTCGGCGCTGCCCCTGTCCCCTGAAATGCAGGGCAACCTGCAACAACTGGGCTATGCGCAGATGACCCCCATCCAGGCCGCCAGCCTGCCTGCGAGCCTGCAGGGCCGGGACCTGATCGCACAGGCCAGCACCGGCAGCGGCAAGACCGCCGCCTTCGGCCTGCCCATGGTCGAGAGCCTGAACCCGCGCTGGTTTGCCGTGCAGGGCCTGGTGCTGTGCCCCACGCGCGAACTGGCCGACCAGGTGGCCACCGAAATCCGCCGACTGGCGCGCGCGCGGGACAACATCAAGGTGGTCACCGTCTATGGCGGCGTGCCCTCGCGGGGGCAGATCGCCAGCCTGGAGAACGGGGCCCACATCGTCGTCGGCACGCCCGGCCGCGTGATGGACCTGCTGGAGCGCGGCGCGCTCGACATCGCTAACCTCAAGACCCTGGTGCTGGACGAGGCCGACCGCATGCTGGACATGGGCTTCCTGGCCGACATCGAAACCGTGGTGCGCCAGTGCCCGGCCGGGCGCCAGACGCTGCTGTTCTCGGCCACCTACCCCGAAGGCATCGCCGGGCTGGCGCAGCGTTTCATGCGTGACCCGCTGACGGTGAAGGTCGCGGCGCAGCATGGCGCAGGCAAGATCGAGCAGCGCTGGTACGAGGTGGCCGCGCGCGAGAAGGTGGACGTGGTGGCGCGCATGCTGGCGCATTTCCGGCCCGAATCGACCATCGCCTTTTGCAACACCAAGCAGCAGTGCCGCGACGTGGTCACGGCGCTGCAGGCCCAGGGCTTCAGCGCGCTGGCGCTGTTCGGCGAACTGGAGCAGCGCGAGCGCGACGAGGTGCTGGTGCAGTTCGCCAACAAGAGCTGCAGCGTGCTGGTGGCGACCGACGTGGCGGCGCGCGGCCTCGACATTGCCGATCTGTCCGCCGTCATCAACGTCGATGTCACGCCCGACCCCGAGGTGCACATCCACCGCATCGGCCGCACGGGCCGGGGCGATGCCGAAGGGCTGGCTTTGAGCCTGGTCTCCATGGACGAGATGGGCAGCGTGGGCAAGATCGAGCTGCTGCAGGGCCGCCCATCGGCCTTCTTCCCCGTGGCAGAGCTGACCCCCGCGGCGGGTGGCGAGCTGCGGCCGCCCATGAGCACCATCCAGATCATCGGCGGACGCAAGGAGAAGATCCGCGCCGGCGACGTGATGGGCGCCATGTGTGCCGACTTCGGCTACGCGCGCGAGCAGATCGGCAAGATCAGCGTCAATGACTTTTCCACCTATGTGGCGGTGGACCGGGCCATCGCCGCCCAGGCCTGCGCCAGGCTCAATGCGGGCCGCATCAAGGGCAAGACGGTGAAGGCGCGACTGCTGTAGGGCAGGGCGCGCTGCACGCGCCTTGCCGCGCAGACGGTGGCGGGGCGTCAGCCTTTCACGAAGAAAAGCCCCGCCATCACCAGCCCCGTGGCCACGATGCCCCAGCGCAGCGCGGAGGCGGGCAGCTGGCGCGCCACGCGCGCGCCGCCGTAGCCGCCCAGCGTGGCGGCCACCATCATCACCAGCGCCTGCGGCCACTCCACGATGCCGCCCGCGGCATAGATGCCGACGGCGATCGCCGTGAGCAGGGCCGACACCAGGTTTTTCATGCCGTTCATGGCGTTGAGCTGCGTCTGCCCCAGCAGGCCGAACAGCGCCAGCAGCAGAATGCCCAGCCCGCCGTTGAAGTAGCCGCCATAGGCCGCGACGGCCAGCATGCCGGCGCCCGCCTTCCAGGGCGATGCCGGGCCGTGGCTGGTGGAGCCTGCCCATTGCCGCAGCTGCGGCCCGAAGGCGAACAGGGCCGTGGCCGCCAGCAGCAGCCAGGGCACGACCTTGCGAAAGAGGGCGTCGGGCGTGACCAGCAACAGCGCCGCGCCCGCCGAGCCGCCGACGAGCGACAGCACGACCACGGTGCGCGTCGACAGCCCCGGCGGTGGCTGCATGTCCTCGCGAAAGCCCCAGGCGCCGGCCATGTAGCCGGGCAGCAGGGCCACGGTGCCGGTGGCATTGGCCACCACGGGCGGCACGCCGGTGAAGACCAGCGCGGGCAGGGTCAGAAAGCTGCCGCCGCCCGCCACCGCATTGAGTGCCCCGGCCACGAAGGCTGCGGCCAGCAGCAGCGCCAGGTGGCCGATGGGGCCCGTCCAGCCCAGGATGTCCATGTGCAGTCTCCTCCCTTGTCTTGTTGTGTGGCGTGCGTGCGGCGGCACGCATCTGCGCGGATGCGGACGGGCGGCATCTTAGGCGCCCCCGCGCGCCCGGTTCGTGACCTGGGCGCAAAACAGTTTTCCAGGCGGCGCGGCCGCCGTGCGTTGCGTGGCGGCGCTAGGCGGCGTAGGGGTCGGCGTAGCCGAGTTCCTGCAGGATGGCGGTCTCGTAGGCCTCCATTTCCTGCGCGTCCTGTTCGCTGGTCTCGTGGTCCCAGCCCTGGGCGTGCAGCGCGCCGTGCACCAGCAGGTGGGCGTAATGCTCTTCCAGCGTCTTGTTCTGCTCGCGCGCCTCGCGCTCGACCACGGGGGCGCACAGCACCAGGTCGGCCACTGCCAGGGGCTCCTGCTGGTAGTCGAAGGTGAGCACGTTGGTGGCGTAGTCCTTGTGGCGGAACTCGCGGTTCAGGCGCTGGCCTTCTTCGCTGCCCACGATGCGCACGGTGATTTCCGCATCAACGGCCAGCGCGTGGCGGATCCAGCGCGCGACCCGGTGGCGCGGCAGCGTGGCACGGTGCGCGGCCGCCTCGGCGTCGCGCGCGAATTGCAGTGAAAGGGTGAGGTGGTTCAATGCCATTTTGGCCTCTAGCGCCCGACCATCAAGCGTGGGCTGCTATGAATTTTGTGATTACTCGCCGGCGCCGCGGCGGTTGTTGCTTCGGGCGTCATAGGCGTCCACGATGCGCGCCACCAGCGGGTGGCGCACCACGTCGGCGCTGGTGAAGCGCGTGACGGCGATGCCCTTGACGCGCTTGAGCACGCGCTCGGCGTCGATCAGGCCGCTCATCGCGCCCTTGGGCAGGTCGATCTGGCTCACGTCGCCCGTCACCACGGCCCGGGCACCGAAGCCGATGCGCGTGAGGAACATCTTCATCTGCTCGGGCGTGGTGTTCTGCGCCTCGTCCAGGATCACGAAGGCGTTGTTCAGCGTGCGCCCGCGCATGAAGGCCAGCGGCGCGATCTCGAGCTGGTTGCGCTCGAAGGCCTTCTGCACCCGGTCGAAGCCCATGAGGTCGTACAGCGCGTCGTACAGCGGGCGCAGGTAGGGGTCCACCTTCTGCGTCAGGTCGCCCGGCAGAAAGCCCAGGCGCTCGCCGGCCTCCACGGCGGGGCGCGTGAGCACGATGCGCTGCACGCTGCTGCGCTCCAGCGCATCGACCGCGCAGGCCACGGCCAGGTAGGTCTTGCCGGTGCCGGCGGGGCCGATGCCGAAGGTGATGTCGTGCGTGGCGATGTTGTCCAGGTACAGGGCCTGCATGGGCGTGCGCGCGCGCAGGTCGGCGCGGCGCGTGGTGAGCTGGATGGCGCTGACCTCGCCCTCGCGCATGGCGGCGTCGCCGGCCAGCATGAGCTGCAGGTGCTCCTCCTTGATGGGGCGTTCCGCCATCTCGTAGAGCGCCTGCAGCAGCTCCATGGCCTGGGTGGCGCGGGCCTTGGGGCCGTCCACCTTGAACTGCTCGTGTCGGTGGGCGATGGAGACCTGCAGCGCGGCCTCGATGGTGCGCAGGTGCACGTCGGCGGGGCCGCACAGGTGGGTCAGGCGCGTGTTGTTGTGGGGAGTGAAGGTGTGGCGCAGGATCACGCTGATAATTCCGGTCGAAGTTCCGGCCGGAGCGTTCCGGCGCGGCAAAGGATATCCATGATAGGCAAATTGACCGGCACGCTGCTGGAGAAAAACCCGCCCGAGGTGCTGCTGGACTGCCACGGCGTGGGCTACGAGGTGCAGGTGCCCATGAGCACCTTCTACAACCTGCCGGCCGTGGGCGAGCGCGTGAGCCTGCTCACGCAGTTCATCGTGCGCGAGGATGCGCAGCTGCTGTACGGCTTTCGCACCGTGCCCGAACGCCAGGCGTTCCGCGAACTCATCAAGATCAGCGGCGTGGGGCCGCGCACGGCGCTGTCCATCCTCTCGGGCATGGGCGTGGGCGACCTGGCGCAGGCCGTGTCGCTGCAGGAGGCGGGGCGCCTGGTGAAGGTGCCAGGCATTGGCAAGAAGACCGCCGAGCGGCTGCTGCTGGAGCTCAAGGGCAAGCTGGGTGCCGACATCGGCGCGAGGCCGCATGCCGCGAACGACGCCCAGGCCGACATCCTGCAGGCGCTGCTGGCGCTGGGATATAACGACAAGGAAGCCGCGGCGGCGCTGAAGGCGCTGCCGGTGGAGGTGGGCGTGAGCGAAGGCATCAAGCTGGCGCTGAAGTCCCTGGCAAAGTAGCGTCCCATGGGTATGGCACAACGGTATCGCAACACCGCCGCAGCGCGGCGGCAATCAATGACGGTGGATCGCAAGATGAATACTTCCCGAATCGGCTGGGCGGCTCTGCCGCTGGCGTTGGCACTGGCTTCGTGTGGCGGCGGAGGCGGCGGCGGCGATGCCACGCCCCCGACCGTGCCCCCCGTGCTGAGCGACCGCATCGAACCTTTCGACCCCAGCGCCGTGGTCACTGCCGCCAAGAACGCCCCGCAGGCACTGCCAGCCCCGTCCCGCGCGCTGGCCAGCTCCGCGGCCACGCGCGCCATTGCGCTGGCGCCGCTGCAGGTGCCCGTGGCCAAGGCGGCCGCGGTGCAGGCCGCGGCCGGCGTGCCGCGTCAGATCGGCGAGCCGCGCAGCGTGGCCGACACGGCCACCGCGCAGGCCACCGGCGCGCTGCTGCAATGGCAGCCCACCGCGCGCGGCACGCAGGTGGCGGCGCTGCGCTTCGAGGCGCAGGGCGCGCGCGGCGTGCGCCTGGGCGTGCTGGTGCAGGCGCTGCCGCAGGGTGCCGTGCTGCGCTTTTACGGCGCCGCGCAGGATGCCGCCGTGGAGGTCAGCGCGCAGGAGCTGCAGGCCATGGCCGAGCGCAACGCCCAGGGCGGGGCGGACGACGCGGCGGCGCGCACCTACTGGAGCCCCGACTTTGGCGGCCCGCAGACCACGCTGGAGGTGGAGATCCCCGCCGCCGAGCAGCCGGCGGCCGTGCGCCTGGCCGTGCCGCGGCTGTCGCACTTCACGCACTCGCCCGCCGAGGCCGAGGCGCAAGGCACCCTGACCGCCAAGGTGGGCGAGGCCGGCAGCTGCCATGTGGACGTGAGCTGCCGCCCCGAGTTCATCGACCAGAGCCGCTCCGTGGCGCGCATGGTCTTCGTGCGCGAAGACGGCCGCAGCTACCTGTGCACCGGCACGCTGATGAACGACGCCGCATCGTCCGGAACGCCGTATTTCCTGAGCGCCAACCACTGCATTTCCAGCCAGGTCGTGGCCTCCACGCTCACCACCGACTGGTTCTACCGGTCCAGCAGCTGCGGCAGCAGCAACGTGAACCCCGCCACCAAGCGGCTCACGGGCGGCGCCATGCTGCTGTACGCCTCGGCCAGCACCGACACCGCGTTCATGCGCCTGAACAGCGCGGCGCCCGCTGGCATCGTGTACGCGGGCTCGTACTTCGGCGGCGTGCCCGTCGGCACCGCGCTGGCCGGCGTGCACCATCCCCTGGGCGACCTGCAAAAGCTCAGCCTGGGCACCGTGCTGCGCTACAGCACCTGCACCTCCGACACCTGCCAGACCAGCAACGCCAGCCAGGGCACCTTCCTGAGCCTGAACTGGCAGCAAGGCACGACCGAGGGCGGCAGCAGCGGCTCGGGCGCGTTCATGACCATCGGCGAGCGGCGCTACGTGGTGGGCCAGCTTCTGGGCGGCACGGCCAGTTGCACCCAGCGCGACGGCGTGGACCACTACGGGCGCTTCGACACCAGCTACCGCGCGGCGCTGCAGCAGTGGCTGAACCCGGGCGCGGGCAAGTAGGCATTTCACAACGTCCGGCACGCGCCGCGGTGGCCGCCGGACCACCCCCGCCTAGAATTCCTGTTGACATTCGTTAACAAGAATCGGGGGAGTGAATGCAGCGTAAGAACCATCGGGCGGCCGTCATGCTGGCCGCACTGTCCGTTACCTGGGCGGCATGGAGCGCGGGCGCTTCGGCCCAGCCCCTGTCGGATCCATGGCGTGTGGACGCCCATGTCCAGCCCCTGGATACACCCCAGGAGTTCGTGCGGACCAAGCGCATGGCGGCGGCCGCGGTGCCTGCGGCGCAGGTGGCGCTTGGCGCGTGGATGGGCGAGAAGGCAGCGCCCGCCCCGGTGGGCGGTGCACTGCAGGTGGGCGCCCAGCGCCTGAGCACCACCACCGCGACACCGGAGGCGCTGGCGGCCCTCCTGCCCTGGCAGCCTTCTGCGGCCGGCGGCTGGGTGGCGGCCGTGAGCGTGAGCTCCGAAGGCGCCTACGGCCTGCGGCTGGGCGTGGTGGTGGACCAGCTGCCGGGCAGCGCCTTGCTGCGCGTCTATACGCAGGATGCCCGCGACGCGGCGTTCGAAATCGCCGGCCAGCGCGTGCTGCAGATCCTGCAGGCCAACCGTGATGCCGGAGACACCAGCGCGCAGGGCCGCACCTGGTGGACCCCCGACAGCGGCGATGAGGAGGTGACGCTGGAGATCGAGCTTCCGCCCGGCACTCCCACCAGCGCGCTGCGCCTGGCCATCGCGCAGGTGATGCATGTGTACGAGAACCTCTCCCTGCCCCTGGAGGACGAGGGCGACATCACGGCCAAGCTCAACGAGTCGGGCTCTTGCAACCTCGATGCCACCTGCTACGACAGCTACAGCGCCCAGCGCAACGCCGTGGCGCGCATGCTCTTCGTGAAGGACGGGATGGGCTATCTGTGCACCGGCACGCTGCTCAACGACCGCACCAGCTCCGGCACGCCCCACTTCATCACGGCCAACCATTGCATCAGCAGCCAGACGGTGGCGTCCTCGCTGCAGACCTTCTGGTTCTACCGCTCGCCCACCTGCGATGCGCGCACGCTGTCGTCGTCGTACAAGACGCTGCGCAATGGCGCGGCCCTGCTGTACACCACCGACAACCCGGATGCGACCCTGCTGCGCCTGAACGACACGCCGCCCGCCGGCGCCATGTTTGCGGGCTGGGATGTCGGCACACGGACCAGCGGCGCGGGCATCGTGGGCGTACACCATCCGCGCGGCGATCTGCAGAAGGTCAGCTTTGGCGCGGTGCGCGGCCTGTCCAACTGCACGCCCACTGGCGGGGGCATGGTCATGTGCGGCAGTGCTCCCGGCGGCTCCTACTACAACGTGGGCTGGAGCCAGGGCACGACCGAGCCGGGCAGCAGCGGGTCGGGCCTGTTCTTCAATGGCCGCCTGACGGGCATGCTGTCCAATGGCAGCGCCATCTGCTCCAACACGACGGGCTCCGACAACTACGCGCGCCTCGACCTCGTCTATCCCGCCCTCAAGCCGTGGCTGGATGGGGCGACCACGGGTGGCGGCGGCACCAGCAGCGCGCGCGTGCCTGTCTACCGCTTCCTCAACACCCAGAACGGGGCGCATTTCTACACCGCCAGTGCCGGCGAGCGCGACCATGTGATTGCCGCCTACCCGGCACTGCAGTACGAGAACGTGGTGTTTCACGCGCCCACGGCGCCGAGGACGGGGCTGGATCCGGTCTACCGCCTGTTCAACACCGCCAACCAGGCGCACTTCTACACCATCAGCGCACTCAAGCGCGAATACATGGCCGTTGCCAGCCCGGCCTTCAAGAACGAAGGCCCCGCCTGGTATGCCCAGAAAACGGCCGGCGGTGACGCGGTTCCCGTGTACCGTTTCTTCAACTACCGGACGGGCGCGCATTTCTACACGGCAAGCGTGGCTGAGCGCGATCACATGATCGCGACCAACCCCGCGTTCTCCTACGAAAGCATCGACTTCTACGCCTGGACCACGCCGTAGGCCTCCGCCTGCGCCAGGCCTCTGCCCGCCAGCGGCGCTAGCCGACCAGCACCAGCCCCGGCGGCAGGCTGTCGCCCAGGCTGCGCTTGTGATCCTCTGCCGCCATGGGCTGCACCTGCGCCACCAGGTCCACCCAGCGCTGGGGCGCGTGGGCGGCGCGCAGCCGGTCCAGCACCTGGGCGCGGGTGCCGTCCGGCAGGTCGCGGGCCCGGTCGCCGGTCATGCGGGCGATCTGCACGGCGGCGAACATGGCCGTTTCGTTCCGGCGCCAATCCTGGGCCAGGGTGGCGTCCAGAAACTCCTGCGCGGCCTCGGGCGGCATCACCAGGTGGGCGTTGGCCGCCAGCGACTGGCGCGCGGCCAGCCGGCCGATGGCCCACCAGGTCTGCACCGATTCGTCCGGGCGCTGCAGGCGCTGCAGCATCCACTGCCCCATCTCCTGCCGGTACTGCCAGGGCACGGCCTCCATGGCGGCGAACAGGCGCAGCATGTCGTCATAGCTGCCGTGGCTGGACTTGCCGCCGCTTCGGGCCGTTTGCTGCACGGCCTTTTGCATGTGGCCGGCCACGTCTTCGAGCAGCTCCAGCTGCTGCGCCGCGTTCAGGCCCGCGGCCACGCGGCGCCAGAACACCCACCATTCGGTCCAGTTGGCCGCCTCCTTGCCGTGGCCCAGCCCCTGGCCGTACAGCGCCCAGGCCTGCTCCACGCGCCACGCGTCCAGCTGCGCGCCCACGCCGGGGCGCAGGCACCAGCCCGCCAGGTTGAGCCACACGCGCTCATGCTCGGCCGTGCGGCGGCGGCGCTTGGCGCGGGCCAGCAGGGCGTCGAACAGGGCGCGCAGCAGGGGCGCGCCCCAGCCCTCGCGCGGGCCCAGGGCCTTTTCCAGCGACTGGCGCAGCTGGCGCACCTCGCGGGCGGCTACTTCCTGCGCATGGGCGCCAAAGATGCGGTCGATCAGCGCCAGCGCCTCGGGCAGCCTGGCCTCTGGAGAATTCAAGCCTTTTTGGGCTTCTGCGCTTGCTGGTATTGCGCTGGCAGCTATGGTTTTTGAAGATTCTGGGGCCACCGCGCCGCGCACCGCAAACGGCAGCAGCCACGACTGCGCGGCGTCGTTCGCCGCCACGCAGCGCACCTCCAGCGTGCCGACCTCGGTCATGCAGGCCTGGAGTTGCACCTCCACTTGCGCCTTGTCCCGGCCCGGGGGCGCGGGCAGCACGGTGGACAGCGCGGGCAGCTCCACCCAGCCGTCGCCCTCCAGCGTGGCGATCTGCCCCGCCTGCATGGGCTGGTGGCCGCGGCTGTCGGCCAGCAGGTTGAAGCGCACGGCCTGTCCCAGCCGCAAGGCAAAGCGGCGCTCGGTCAGCACGATGCGCACGCCTTCCTCCGTGCCCCGGGGCAGCAGGCACAGGGCCTGCGGCGCCTGCCCCGGCTTGCCCGGCAGCAGCAGCCAGTAGCTGCGCGCCGAGCCGCCGCCTATGTGTGCTACTACTTTTTTGATAGCTGCTTGCGATTCACCAGATTGCCTCAGGGCCTGTTTCGGCTCTGATGGCGGCGCCGGCTGAAAGCGGGCCAGGCCGTACGCGGCCGCGCCGCGCGCCACGGCCCAGTCGGGGTGCGGGTTGTGCAGCACGCGCACCGGGCTGCCGCGCCATGTGCCGAGCAGCCCGGCCAGCCGCTCGGCCAGCGCATGGGCGTGGAACACGCCGCCGTTGAGCAGCACAGTGTCGGGTAGTTCGGCACCTGCGTGCTGTGCCAGGAACTGCGCCAGATGGCGCGAGATGGCCGCATCCGCCGGGTAGGGCAGGCCCAGGCCGCGCAGCGCGCCCTGGCGCCGGGCGGGCGTGTCGGCAAGCTGCGCCGGCGGCAGAAAGCCCTCCACCACCCATTGCTGCACCTGCGCGCGCGTGAGCGTGGCGGACTGCGCCCGCGCCAGCAGCTGGCTGCCGCCGCCCAGCAGGGTGATGGTGACGGACTGCGGCGCATCGGCGGCCAGCAGCTGTTCCTTGGCGACGCGGCAGCGCTGCACCAGCTGGGCGAAGCGCTGCGCGGCAAGGCGCTGGCCCGCGCCCGCCAACGCGGGCTCCAGCTGGTGCGCCAGCGCCAGGTCCATGTTGTCGCCGCCCAGCATCAAATGCTCGCCCACGGCGGTTCGCGTCAGCACGGGCAGGCCGCCGTCGCCCGCGGGCTCCACGCGGATCAGCGTCAGGTCGGTGGTGCCGCCGCCCACGTCCACCACCAGCACCAGGCGGCAGCCGGCCAGGCGCTCGGCCAGGGCGTCGCCCTGCAGCACCAGCCAGTCGTGGAAGGCGGCCTTGGGTTCTTCCAGCAGGTGGACCTGGTGCAGGCCGGCCAGTTGCGCAGCCTCCAGCGTCAGTGCGCGCGCACCTTCGTCGAACGAGGCCGGCACGGTGAGCACCACGGTCTGCTGGTGCAGCGGGGCATCGGGATGGGCCGCGTCCCAGGCCGCCCGCACCTGCGCCAGGTACCCGGCCGACGCCTGCAGCGGCGACACCTGGGCCACGCCCTCGGGTGCCCCCCAGGGCAGGATGGGGGCCGTGCGGTCCACGCCGGGGTGCGACAGCCAGCTCTTGGCGCTGGCCACCAGCCGCCCGGGCACGGCCGCGCCCAGGTCGCGCGCCCAGCGGCCGACGACGGCGGGCGCCTGCGCGTTCGCCTCCAGCGGTGGCCAGGGCTGCCGCCAGGCGTCGCCCAGCTCGTCCGGTGCGGCCTGGTAGCGCACCGAGGGCAGCAGCGGCAGCGCCTGGACCTCGCCGGCCGAGACGCGCTGCGGGATGGGCAGCAGGGCGATGTCCGCCGCGCGGCCGTCCAGCGGCACGCCGGCGGCGACGGTGTGGCTGGTGCCGAGGTCGATGCCGACGGCGTAGCGCTGCGCGGCCACGGCGTCAGGCCCAGCGCGACAGCGTGCCGCCGATGCGCGCGCGAAACCGTTCCACCTGGGCGGCGGACAGGCGCTCCGCCTGGTGCAGCGACAGCATCTCGAAGCGGCTGCGGGGCGCGCAGGTGCCCAGCAGCGCGGTCTGGAGCACGCGCCGCACGGGCTGGCGCAGCACGAGCCGGTCCACCCACCAGGGCGAGCCCAGCGTGGTGATGGCCAGCGTCCTGCGCAGCGAGTGCAGGCGCGGCCGGATGGGCCCCAGGTCGCTCGCATGGTCGTAGGCCACGCCGGGCGCCCACACGCGGTCGAACCAGCCCTTGAGCAGGGCGGGAAAGCCGAACCACCAGGTGGGGAAGACCAGCACCAGCGCCTCGGCCTGGAGCAGGCGCTCGGTTTGCGCGTGCACGGCGCTGGCGTCGAAGGTTGGGCCGTAGTAGCTGCGGCGCTCCGGGGCGGTGAGCGCGGCGTCAAAGCCGCTGCCGTAGAGGTCTTCGACCTGCACGGTGTGGCCCGCGGCGGTCAGCGCGGCGATGGCCGTCTGCGCCAGGGACCGGCACAGGCTGTCTTCGAGCGGGTGGGCGGTGACGACGAGGCAGCGCATGGCGTCAGGCGGAGGCGGGCGGGCGGACGTCGAACTCCACCTTCCAGCGCTCGCTGCCGCCCACGGGCACGGCGTTGAGCTCCAGCGTGCCGATGTCGGTCACGCGCGCATGCAGGGTGACGGGCACCACCTCGCCGCTCGCGCGGCCCTCGGCGGGCAGCTGGGCCTCGATCTCCTGCAGCTCCACCAGCTCCTCGGGGCCCCAGAAGTCCAGCAGCGTGCCCACGGCATCCTGGCGGCGCACGCTGGAGCCGAAGAAGCGCAGGCGCACGGGCTCGCCCACGACCAGGCCGAACTCCTGCGTGTCCAGCGCCACCTCGCTGCCTTCCTCCATGCCGAAGGGCGCCAGGCACAGGGCCGAGATCGGCGGCTCCATGCCGGGGATGGCGGGCATGTTGCTCTCCACGCCCACGTAATAGCTTTGCGCCGTGCCGCCGCGGATGCGCACGCCGCGGCCCGAGGCTGCGATGTGGCCGTAGTAGGCCGCGCCGCGCGCCACGGCCAGGTCCAGGTTGGCGCCCTCCAGCAGGCGTGCGGGCTGCGCGCCCTCGGCGGCGAGCCAGCCGTTGACGACGGCCAGGATGCGCTGCTCGATCTGCGGCGCCTTGAGCACGCCGCCGTTGAACAGGATGGCCGTGGGGTGCAGGAAGCTGGCGCCCGTCGGCTGCGTACCCTGCAGGCCGTCGATCTGCTCGGTGGCGCCGGCCTGGCGGCTCAGGAAGGCGGCCAGGTGGCGCGTGACGGCCGCGTCCTGCGCATAGGGCAGGCCCAGCTGCGTGAGCGCGCCGCGCGCGCGGGTCAGGGGCTTGTCGCTGACGGCGACCTGCGGGAAGAAGCCCTCGACCAGCAGGGCCTGCACCTCGGCGCGCGTGACCTCGGTGCGGATGCTGCCGCCGATCAGCTTCGCGCCGCGGCTGGGCACCACCACGGGCACCGCCTGCAGCGTTTCATCTTGCAGCAGCTGCTCCTTGGCCGCGCGGCAGCCATGCGCCAGGGCGCGGGTCTGCCAGGCGTCGAGCTGCTTGCCCTCCTGGGCCAGCTTGCGGGCCACGCCGTAGGCCAGGGCCAGGTCCATGTTGTCGCCGCCCAGCAGGATGTGCTCGCCCACGGCCACGCGCTGCAGCTCCAGGCTGCCGGCCTTTTCCAGCACGGCGATCAGCGACAGGTCGGTGGTGCCGCCGCCCACGTCCACCACCAGGATCACGTCGCCGCTCTGGACCTGCTTGCGCCAATCGCCGCCGCTGGCCTGGATCCAGCTGTACAGCGCGGCCTGGGGTTCTTCCAGCAGCGTGAGGTTCTGAAAGCCCGCGGCCTTGCAGGCCTCGGCCGTCAGCTCGCGCGCGGCGGGGTCGAACGAGGCGGGAATGGTGACGGTGATGTCCTGCGCGTCGAACGGCGCCTGCGGGTGCGCCTGTTCCCAGGCCCAGCGCAGGTGCGACAGGTAGCGGATGGAGGCGGTCAGGGGCGAGACGCGGTGCACCTCGGCCGGCGCATCGGCGGGCAGCAGAGGCGAGCGGCGGTCCACGCCGGGGTGGCACAGCCAGCTCTTGGCGCTGCTCACCAGGCGGATGGGCGTGGCCGCGCCGCGCGTGCGCGCGAGTTCGCCCACCACGAAGTCCTGGCTGGCGCCCCAGGGCAGGGCCATGTCGGCGGCGGACAGCTCGCTCTCGTGCGGCAGGTACAGGAAGGACGGCAGCAGCGGCCGCGCCTCCACGCTGGCCGGGCCGGTGAGCTGGGGAATGTCCAGCACGCCCTGCGCCACCGTGTCGCCATCGCTGGCGGCCTTGTTCACCCAGGACAGCGCGCAGTGCGTGGTGCCCAGGTCGATGCCGATGCTGAATTGAGAGCCTTTTTGGCCCTCCACGCCCGCCGGTTGTGCGCCAGCAGCTACGAAATCAGGAGTATTCGCGGGGGCCATGCTCACAGCTCCACCTCGGCCTGGGCGATGACGGCGGCGGCCTGGAGGTCGGTGAGCTGCGGCAGGCGCACCTGCGTCGCTTGCCAGCCGCGGTGGGACAGCGTGCCGGTGAACGGCGCCTGGCCGACCACGTTACCGGTCAGGCGCACGGCGGCGGCGTCGAAGCCGGCCTGCAGCGTGACGCGGCTGCCCTCGGCCTCGGTGCGCACGGGCGCCAGCGTGACATGCTCGCGCAGCACCTTGCGGCAGCCCTCGTGCACCACGCGGGCGGCGGCGCCGATCTCGGCGTCGGTATAGGGCGCCACGTCTTCCTGGATGAAGTCCACGAAGCGCGCCTCGCGCTGCATCAGGCCCAGCAGCTGCAGGGCGGCGGTGTCGGTGGGCACCTCGACGCGCCTTTCGACGATCTTCTCGACCGGCACCTCCACGCGCACCTCGACGATTTTTTCCACCGGCACTTCGACGCGCACCTCCTGCGGAGGCGTGGGCGGCAGGTCGGCGGCCAGCGGCTCGCCGCCGCGCAGGCGGGTGACGTCGGCGGCCAGGCGGCCGTTGCCGAGGATGGCGAAGAAGCTGCCGATGGCGATCGCGATGCGGCTGAGGAAGGAGGGGGGTGTCTGGGTGGTCATGGGGTTCTCGTTCCGAGAAGGCGCGTGGGGCGGCGAGCGGCCCGCACGGCCCGCGCTGAAGCAGGGGCGGGGCCGGGGCGGCCAAGGGCGCGCGCGTGCGCGAAAGGGGGCGATGTTACCGAAAGGGCGCCGGCCCTGTGCCGCGCAGGCCCTCTGGCCGGGGCCGGCGCGGACGGATGGGGGACAATGCACGCCGCTGGGTTCCCGGCCTTTCTTCTTGCTGGCATGACGATTCACACCGACGATTTCACCCCCCCTCCGGCCCCGGCGCGCGAGCGCGTGGTGTCGGCCGCGCCCGCATCGCAGCAGGAGGAGGCGCTGGAGCGCGCGCTGCGCCCCAAGCTGCTGCAGGAATACGTGGGCCAGGCCAAGGCGCGCGAGCAGCTGGAGATCTTCATCGGCGCGGCCAAGAAGCGCGGCGAGGCGCTGGACCATGTGCTGCTGTTCGGCCCGCCGGGCCTGGGCAAGACCACTTTGAGCCACATCATCGCCACCGAACTGGGCGTGAACCTGCGCCAGACCAGCGGCCCGGTGCTGGAAAAGCCCAAGGACCTGGCGGCGCTGCTGACCAACCTGGAGCGCAACGATGTGCTCTTCATCGACGAGATCCACCGCCTCTCGCCCGTGGTCGAGGAAATCCTCTACCCCGCGCTGGAGGACTACCAGATCGACATCATGATCGGCGAGGGGCCGGCCGCGCGCAGCATCAAGCTGGACCTGCAGCCCTTCACGCTGGTGGGCGCCACCACGCGCGCCGGCATGCTCACCAACCCGCTGCGCGACCGCTTCGGCATCGTGGCGCGGCTGGAGTTCTACACGCCCGAGGAGCTGGCGCGCATCGTCATGCGTTCGGCCGGCCTGCTGGGCGCGCCCATCGACGCCGAGGGCGGCATGGAGATCGCGCGCCGCTCGCGCGGCACGCCGCGCATCGCCAACCGGCTGCTGCGCCGCGTGCGCGACTACGCCGAGGTCAAGGGCACGGGCCACATCACCGTCGACATGGCCAACCGCGCGCTCACTATGCTGGACGTGGACCCGCAGGGCTTCGACGTGATGGACCGCAAGCTGCTGGAGGCCGTGGTGCACCGCTTCGACGGCGGCCCCGTGGGGCTGGACAACATCGCCGCCAGCATCGGCGAGGAGTCGGGCACCATCGAGGACGTGATCGAGCCCTATCTGATCCAGCAGGGCTACCTGCAGCGCACGCCGCGCGGGCGCGTGGCCACGCTGGCCGCGTACCGCCACCTGGGCGTGGCGCCGCCGCGCGCGGCGGGCGGCCTGTTCGCCGAGTGAATCGGGAGGTGCGTCAGGAGGTGTGCTCGGTGTCGGCGTTCCAGTAGGCCTGCAGCACGCCCGGCAGCTGCTCTATGCGCTGCACCACCGCATCCAGCTCGTCGGCATCGACCGAGGTGGCGTACAGCACGGCCTCGATTTCCGTGTCCGTCGTGCCGAACTGGCGCTTTTGCACCGAGCGCACGGGGTACTGGGCCGACTCCAGCAGCTCCAGCAGCGCCTCGTGCACCTCGGCCCGGTCATCCTGCTTGCACATGGCGTAGACATGGTAGGTGGCCTCGGCGGCAGCCTCGCTGACCGGGCGGCGGTTGATGTGGTTGACCACCGGGCGCAGCAGCGTGTTGCTGGCCAGCACGAAGCAGGTGGCCAGCGCCGCCTCCACCATCAGGCTGGCGCCCGCGCAGGCGCCCACCGCGGCCGACCCCCACAGCGTGGCCGCCGTGTTGAGGCCGGTGACGTTGATGCCCTCCTTCATGATGGCGCCCGCCCCCAGAAAGCCCACGCCCGACACCACGTAGGCCACGACCCGCGTGGCGCCGCCCGCGCCGTCCAGGCGCATGGCCAGATCCACGAACACGGCCGCGCCCACGGCGACCAGCGCGTTGGTGCGCAGGCCGGCCGTGCGCTGGCGAACCTGGCGCTCCAGGCCGATCACGCTGCCGAAAACGAACGCGAAGAACAGGCTCACCAGCGTGTTGAGGGCGGCCTCGGTATTGATGTTGTGCAGTGCCAGCATGGGGCGCCATTCTGGCGCAAGCGTGTGGGCTCAGTGTGACGGCCGGGCGCGCGCGGGCAGGCCGCGCAGCACGCCGCCCACGATGAGCGCCTGCGCCGCGTAGTAGCTGCCCAGCACCCAGGCCTGGGCGAACGGCAGCGGCTGCACGAAGCGGTTGATGGCCAGCAGCGAATCGCTGAGCATGAAGCAGCAGGCGCCCAGCGCCACCCACAGCGCGGGGCGCCCTCCCAGCGCGGCGTGGCGGCCCCAGGCCTGGGCGGCCATCAGCGCGATCACCACCACATAGACCGCCACGGGCAGGCGCAGCGTCGCCGGCAGGCCGCCCAGCCACAGCAGGGCATACATGCCGACGCCCAGCGCCAGCGTGCCGGCCAGCGCCGCGCGCCGGCCAAACCACGGCACGCCCAGGCGAAACAGCGCGATGTAGCACAGGTGCGCGAGCAGAAAGCTTGCCAGGCCCGGGATGAACAGGCCGTCCAGCATCAGAAACACGTCGCCGGCCAGCGAGCCCAGCAGCGCGCCCAGCAGCAGTGCGGTGGGCAGTTTGAAGCCAATTCGGCCTTCTGCGCCCTTCTGGCAAGCGCTGGTAGCTACACAAGCGATAGCAAACACCATCGCCGCAGGCTTGAGCAGCAGATGCCACTCGCGCAGCCCCAGGGCGGCGGTGGCGGTGGCCAGCGCGCCGGCTTCGATCATCAGCGCCTCCCACATACCGATGCGCCCCTGCATGGCCGCGCCCAGCGCCCACTGGCAGGCCAGCAGCGCGGCGAACCACAGGGCATTGGTGGCCGCGGGCGCGCCGTCCGCCTGCCACAGGAAGGCGGCCACGCCCGTCAGCAACAGGACGAACTGCACGCCGGCGAACCAGCGCAGGGCGGGGGACATGGCGGGCGAGAACAGGGGCATGGCGTGGATGTCGAAGGCGGGCCGGGGAAAGTGTTGGGCCACGTCGGCGGGGCGCCAGCCGGGCGGCCGCAGCCACACGCGCAGCTTGTCCGCCCAGCGCCGCGCGCGCCAGCTGTCGTGCGCCAGGCCGGCGTATACCTGGGCGTTGGCCCACAGCGGGTCGCAGCTATTGAGTAGGCCGCGCGTGCCGTACACGCAGCGCTCTTGCGGGTCTTCGTCCTTGAAGGTACCGAACAGCCGGTCCCACACGATCAGGATGCCGCCGTAGTTTTTGTCGAGGTAGCTGTCGTTCACGGCGTGGTGCACGCGGTGGTTGCTGGGGCTGCAGAACCAGCGGTCGAACCAGCCCAGCCGGCCCACCTGCTCGGTGTGCACCCAGAACTGGTAGAGCAGGTCGACCAGCCCCACCACCACGAACACCAGCGGCGGCACGCCCGCCAGCGCCATCGGCAGGTAAAACAGCCAGCCCAGCAGGGCGCCCGAACTGGTCTGGCGCAGCGCGGTGGACAGGTTGTAGTGCTGGCTCTGGTGGTGCACCGCATGCGCGGCCCACAGCACGGCCACCTCATGGCCCATGCGGTGCAGCCAGTAGTAGCAGAAGTCGTACAGCAGCAGGGCCAGCAGCCAGCCGTACCAGGCCGTCCAGAAGCCGTCGTTGCGCCACAGCGCCAGGTGCTCCCACGCCAGCGTGTACAGCCCCACGCGCAACAGCGCGGTGAACACGGCGCTGGTCTGGCTCAGCATGCCCAGGCTGACGCTGCTCACCGCATCGGCCATCTGCAACGGCCGCCGCCCGCGCCAGCGCCCCACGGCCCACTCCACAGCCATCAGGGCCAGAAAGACGGGGGTGACAAGAACGATGAGCTGGCTGCCGGACATGCCGGCGATTGTGGGCAGGCCTTGCGGCGAGGGGGAGGTGGGCAACCCTGAGATGAGGCGGGCCGCGTCTTGGGGGCTAGCGTGGTTGTGAGCGCTGCCATGCGTACCATCAATCTCTACTTGTTTCTTCTGCGCTGCCTGTACGGCTGCGAATTGCCGCCTCTCCGCGATGAATCAGGGCATCCATTTCTGAGCTGCCTGCACGGCAGCGAACTGTTCCGGCCTTCCTCGGGCATGGGCTCCCAGTTTCTGAGCTGCCTGCACGGCAGCGAACATCCGGTTTGTGCATCCGGCTCATCAGCGGATTTTCTGAGCTGCCTGCACGGCAGCGAACGCGCGCAATGGCCGCCACCAGCGGCTGGCCCTTTTCTGAGCTGCCTGCACGGCAGCGAACCCACCTCAAAGGGCGCAGCCTGCCCGCCCGCGTTTCTGAGCTGCCTGCACGGCAGCGAACACCGAAGCGACTTGCGTGTTGCTTGTTTCAGCTTTCTGAGCTGCCTGCACGGCAGCGAACGGCGACCTCGGTGCGGCTGTTGGGAACCACCTTTTCTGAGCTGCCTGCACGGCAGCGAACGTGGCCTCGCAAATCGGTGACCGCGCCTGGGATTTCTGAGCTGCCTGCACGGCAGCGAACTGGGCGCACCTGGGCGAATCCCTGCCCCTGAATTTCTGAGCTGCCTGCACGGCAGCGAACATCCCTATGCCTCGCGGCTGTGGACTGCTTCATTTCTGAGCTGCCTGCACGGCAGCGAACGCGCCTGCATTCCGGGCCGCGGCACGCTGTACTTTCTGAGCTGCCTGCACGGCAGCGAACCGGTTGGCT